>VBHE01000286.1:5561-9572 GCA_005889515.1 Chloroflexota bacterium
GCGGTGTCGCTCTCCCTGAGCGGGACCCTCGGGGCGGGCGTCGCCGACCAGGACGCGCTCCAGCGCACCTTCGTCGCCCTCTTCGAGAACATCGCCCACCACACGCCGCTCCAGACCCGGGTCTGGCTCAGTGCCGCGAACGGCGAGGGCGACAGCGCCCACCCCATCGAGATGCGGATCGAGGATGATGGCCCCGGGGTGAGCAGCGACAACCTTCCCCACCTCTTCGAGCGCTTCTTCCAGGCCGACGCCTCGCGGCACAGCATGGGCACCGGACTGGGCCTGGCGATCGCCCGCAGCCTCGTGGAGGCGCACGGGGGGAGCATCAGCGCTGGGCGCAGCCGCCACGGCGGGCTCGAGTTCGTCCTCTCCCTCCCCCGCGAGGCGCCCGCCGGCGCCGGCGCGGAGGCGGGCGAGGGCTCCGAAGGAGCGGTGCCATGACCCCCGAGGAGATCCTGTCCCATCCGCCGCTGCTGCTCTCCCAGGCGCAGCGCGAGTCCTACTTCGAGCGCGGCTATCTGCTCGCCGAGCGGGTGATCCCCGACGCCATGGTCGAGCGGCTGCGCGCCGCGACCGCGGAGATGGTCGAGCGCAGCCGGGCCCTCAGCCGCTCCGACCAGGTCTTCGACCTCGAGCCCGGGCACACCGCCGAGAGCCCGCGGCTGCGCCGGCTCACCAGCCCGGTCGAGCACCATCCCCTCTACTGGGAGCTCGCCTCCACCGCGCCGCTCGTCGACCTGGTCGCCGACCTCGTCGGGCCCGACGTGAAGTTCCACCATTCCAAGCTGAACTTCAAGTGGGCGGCCGGGGGTGAGGAGGTGAAGTGGCACCAGGACATCTCCTACTGGCCGCACACCAACTACAGCCCGCTCACCGTCGGCGTGTACCTCCACGACTGCGGTCCCGACCAGGGCCCGCTCGGGGTGGTGCCGGGCAGCCACAGGGGCGAGCTCTTCGACCAGTACAACGAGCGCGGGGAGTGGGTCGGCTGCCTCGCCGCCGCCGACGTCGCCCGGGTCGCGGTCGACACCGCCGACTACCTCACCGGCCCGTCCGGGTCGGTCACCGTCCACAACTGCCGGGTGGTCCACGGCTCGCGGCCCAACCTCTCCGACCAGGGACGGCCGCTGCTCCTCAACGTCTTCTCCTCCGCGGACGCCTTCCCCTACACCGCCAACCCGCTGCCGAGCAGCCACGCGGGGCGGATCGTGCGCGGCGTCGCCGCGCGGCGCGCGCACCACGACCCGCGCCCGTGCCTGGTGCCGCCGGACTGGTCGGGCGGCTACACGTCGCTCTTCGCCCTCCAGCAGGAGGAGAGCTGGGACGAGGAGCAGCTGGAGACGGTGGCGCGCCAGACCCGGGAGATGCGGACCGGAGGTCGCTGAGCCGACCGCGGGTCGGCGGAGTGTGCGACTCGCACCCACCGCCGCTTGTGCGCGATGTCCATGGCTGACGCTGCGATCGGCCGATATGATGCGGCCGCACCCCGGATGTGCCTCAGGAAGGAGCGCCCGTGAACGCCCAGATGACCCGTCCCGCCGATCCCGCCGACAGCGTCCGTCGGGTGCCGCTGCGCGGCCGCGTCATCGTCGAGTCGCGGCTGCCCGCGGACGACGACTCCGCGCCCTACCCGGCGGCGGGCGGCTTCTTCTGGGACCAGGTGCTCCGCGAGAAGCGGGGGCCGCTCTCCCGCGACTGACCCGGCGTCAGCCCGGCCCGCCCACGAAGGGGATGCTCGGGCGGCAGCCCGTCATGGTCCAGAGGAAGACGCCGAGCGCGACCCCGACCCCGAGGCCGAGCCACACGTTCTTCTTGGTCAGCAGCATCCCGGCGATCGCGCCGCCGAGGGCGAAGGTGATCGCCGCGATGTTGAGGTTGATGTTGAAGGTCCGGGTCAACGCCGGCAGCAACGCCAGCAGCGGGTGCGTGACAGCGGACATCGGTACCCCCTGGGACGTGGACAGGAGTGATGGGGTCGTGCAGGATGATGGCACGCTGGGCCGCATCTGTGAACCTCAGCGGGGCGGCCGCCGGCCACGACGGGAGACTGGGCAGATGAGGGCGAGAGTGCTCACCTGGACCGACCGGGGGACGGATGCCGCCCGGCTGGAGCCCGGACAGGGCTTCTACGTGTCGGTGAACGACGGCGACGAGCACGGCCTCCTGGTGGGACCCTTCGACCGCCTCGAGGAGGCGCTGGGCATGCTCGAGCGCGCCCAGACCGTCGCCGAAGCGGTCGACAGTCGCGCCGATCGCTTCACCTACGGCGTGTGCCGGGCCCCCACCCGCGAGCCCGGGCTGCTCAACGACCGCCTCGGGGTCGAGACCCCACCCGCGGGCTGACCGCGGCGCGGCCGCGCGCGATCAGCGCGGGCGGCACCGAGTGGTGTCACCGGACGTTATCAGCGGGTTCGGTGAGTGCCGATAGTGGCAGGACAGGTATGCGCGCGCCGCCTCCAGCCGCGTCCCACTGACGTGTTTACGGAGAGGTGATCCGTGGGTACGACACTGGGGTTCGATGAGCGAGCTCGTCACCCCTCCGCTCCCCTTCCCGCCCGGCTGGGACCCCGCGCCCGCGCCGGCTCCCGCCGGTCCGGCGCGCCCGGAGCGCCGCCGCGGGCTCCTCGGCAGCCTGCTCGCCGTGCTCGCCGGCGGCGCCAAGTACGGCGTCGCCCTGCTCAAGGTCGGCAAGTTCGGCCCGACGCTCGTCTCCATGGTGCTGAGCCTCGGCGCACTGACGCTCTTCTACGGGCCGGCCTTCGGCCTGGGCCTCCTTGCGCTCATCGCCGTCCACGAGTCCGGCCACCTGCTCTTCGCCCGCCGCGAGGGCGTCGCGGTGGGGATGCCGGTCTTCCTCGGCCCGTTCGGCGCGGTCATCGGCCTGCGCCAGCCGCCGCGCGACGCCCGCCAGGAGGCGGTGATCGCCATCGGCGGCCCGGTCGTCGGCACCGCCGGCTCACTCGCCGTCCTCCTCTGGGGGCTCACCCTCCCCGACGGCTACCTCCACGGCCTGCTCGTCAGCCTCGCCTACTTCGGCTTCTTCCTCAACCTCTTCAACCTGGTGCCGATGAGCCCGCTCGACGGGGGCCGGGTGGCGAGCGCCCTGAGCCGCTGGGCCAACCTGCTCGGTCTCGCGGTGGTCGCCGGCCTGGTCGTGGTCATGGCCGGGGCGGGAACGCTGAATCCCTTCCTCGTCCTCATCCTCCTCCTCGGCGGGCTGAGCACGGTGCAGCGCTTCCGCCAGGCCCGCGTCCACCCCGAGTACGCGGTCATGGCGCCGGCTACCCGGCTGTGGATCGGCGTCGCCTACCTCGGGATGCTCGCCATCACCGCGATCGGCATGAGCGTCACCCACGGCCTGCTCCCCGTCCACGCCGGGCTGTAGCGCCCTATCCCTCCACGTGGATGCCGAGCGCGATGAGGTGGGCGGCGGCGTCGCCGAGCCGGGGCACGCGGCGCAGGAGGCGCAGCGCCCGCGGCGGCGCGCCGGCGAGCGCCGGGCGGAGCAGGAGACGCTGGACCTGCGCCTGGAAGAGCTGGACCACCCGGGTCGGCAGCTCGCGGCGACGCTGCACCGCGGCGAGGTCGGCGTCGGTCAGGGCGCCCGAGACCAGCGGGACGGCGAGGAGGTTGGCGGCGGCCACCGCGTCCTGGATCGCGAGGTTGATCCCCACCCCGCCGACCGGCGACATCGCGTGGGCGGCGTCGCCGATGCAGAGCAGCCCGGGCCGGTACCAGCGGCGCAGCCGGTTCGCCTCGACGGTGAGGAGGTGGACCTGATCCCAGCTCTCGATCTCGTCGACCCGGCCGGCGAGGAAGGGTGCGATCTCGGCGACCCGGCCGCGGAACCCGGGGAGGCCGGCCCGGCGCACCTCGGGGTCGCTGCCCTTGGGGATGACGTAGCCGAGCTGCCAGAAGTCGCCGCGGTTGAGGAGCACGAGGAAGCTGCCGGCGCCGACCTGCCCGAAGGTCGCGCCGGCGTCGCCGGGCCGGCGCGAGAGGCGGAACCAG
>VBHE01000286.1:9619-15701 GCA_005889515.1 Chloroflexota bacterium
GACGACGAGCCGGGCGCGAACCTCGTGTTCCCCCTCGGGGCCGCGGTAGCGCAGCCCGCGCACCACGCCGCCCTCCTCGATGAGGCCGGTCACCTCGGCGCAGCGTCGCAGCTCGAACCCCGGGTACCGCGCCGCCTCGGTGCTGAGGAACTCGAGCAGGTCCCACTGGGGCATGAACGCGACGTAGCGGTGCCGGCTGGCGAGGCGGGTCAGGTCGGCGACGGTGGCACGCTCGCCGTCGCCGAAGCCGAACTCGATGTGGGACACGGTGTGGTGGGGGAGCTGGAGCAGCCGGTCGGTGAGCCCGAGGTCGTCCATGATCTCGAGCGTCGAGGGATGGATGGTGTCGCCGCGGAAGTCGCGGAGGAAGTCGGCGTGCTTCTCGAGGACGAGCACCCGCACACCGCGGCGGGCGAGGAGGAGGCCGAGCAGGATCCCGGCGGGGCCGCCGCCGGCGACGGCGCAGTCGACGCTCGTGGTCATGGCGCCTCCGTGCGCATCGCGCGCAGCCAGTGGTGGGCGATCTCGGTGACCGCGACCTCGGGGTCGAGGTCGAGGTCGATGCCGGGCAACCGTTCGATGAGAGGGCGCTGGAGGATGTGGAAGACGACCGGTCCCGCCAGCGCCTGGAGGGCGAGCAGCGGGTGCATCGGGCGGAGCCGGCCCGCCGCCATCTGCGCGGCGAGGTAGCCGCCGACGGCGCGGAGCGTCGTTCCCGCCGCCTCGGCCATCGCCGCCTCGGCCTCCGGTCCGGCGCTCGTGCCCTCGAAGAGGATGGCGCGGAGCACCCCAGGGTGCGGGCTGGCGGCGCGGTGGGCGGCGAGGACGAGCTCCGGCACCACCTCCTCGGGGGGCCGGCCGGCCATCCGGGTGACGGTCTGCACGACCGCGTCGAGCGGGGAGTAGGCGCGGATGAGGCCGCGCATCAGCGCCTCCTTCCCGGGGAAGAGGCGGTACACGGTCGCCCGCGACACCGCGGCGCGGTCGGCGATGCCGTCCATCGAGGCGCGGGCGAGGCCCACCTCGCCGACCACGTCGGCGGCCGCGGCGAGGACCCGGCCGGCGGTGTCCCGGTCGGGCTCGACGTCGAGCAGGCGCAGCAGGTCGCCGCGCGAGCCCACCACCCGGTGGACGGTGGCCCGCGACACCCCGGCGGCGGTGGCGACCTCGGCGAGCGAGGGGCTGCGCCCGGCGTCGAACTCGCGGCGAGCGGCCACCAGGATGCGCTCGTGGGTGGTGTCGGCGAGATCGGTCATGCGACGAGACTAGACGATACATCTCGTCTCGTCAAGTATTGCTGGTCGCTCCCCGGAGGCGGGCGGAGGCGGAGCCGTCGAGGGCGGCGTCGATCGCGGTCCAGGCCATGGCGACGGCGCCGTCGAGCACCGCCCGGTCGGCAGCGGGCCGAATGCAGCACGCCGCGAACTCGGGCTGGTGGTTCGAGTACGGCAGGGCGTCGATGTCGACCATCGGATGGATGGTGGGGAGGGCGAGCGAGACGTTGGCCATGTCGGTCGAGCCCAGCATCCGGTCCGCGGGGCCCCCGGGTTCGGCGAAGCGCCGCCCGAGCAGCTCGGCGTTGCGCCGGTACAGGGCGGCGAGGCCGTGGTCGACGCGGAACTCGGAGTAGGGGCGTGGGTCGGGGCGGAAGGTCAGCCGGCAGCCGGTGGCGAGCGCCCCCGCCTCGAAGCAGGCCTGCACCCGTGGCTCGAGCTCGGCGAGCTCGGCGAGCGTCGCCGAGCGCGCGTACCAGCGGCCCTCGGTGTGCGCGGGCACGACGTTGGGCGCGCCCCCGCCCTGGGTGACGATGCCGTGCACCCGGTCGTTCGCGCGCAGGTGCTGGCGGAGCAGCCCGATCGCCACCTGGGCGACGGTCAGGGCGTCGGCGGCGTTGACCCCGTCCTCGGGATGGACCGAGGCGTGGGCGGCGCGGCCGTGGTACTCCACCTCGAGGTGGGAGACGGCGAGGCAGGCCATGTGGTCGCGCTCGTAGGGGAACGGATGGACCATCATCGCCGCGTGGACGCCGTCGAAGGCGCCGCGCTCGAGGAGCAGGATCTTTCCGCCGCCGCCCTCCTCGGCGGGGGTGCCGATCACCCGCACCCGTATCCCGACGTCGTCCGCCACCCGGGCGAGCGCGATCCCGGCGCCGACCGCCGCCGCGGCGATGACGTTGTGGCCGCAGGCGTGCCCCACCTCGGGGAGCGCGTCGTACTCCGCGCAGACCGCGATGGTGAGCGGACCGTCGCCGGCCTCGGCGACGAGCGCCGTGGGCAGGTCGTGCACCCCGGTCCGCACCGCCAGCCCGGCGGCGTCGAGCTCGGACGCGACCCACTCGCAGGCGCGCACCTCCTCGAAGCCCAGCTCGGGATGGGCGTGGATGCGATGGCTGAGCGAGAGCAGCCGGTCCTGCGCCTCCTCGACCGCCGCCCGCGCCGCCTCCCGCGCATCCATGGCGGCCATCATGCCAGCAGAGCGACGAGCGAGATGTCGAAGGTGAACTCGACGAGGGCGACGACGATCACCGCCCACCCGAGCGACCATGCCGCCGGCGGCACCCCGAGGACCGCGAGGAGCGAGGCGGGCACGAGCAGCAGGCCGGTGGCGACGTCGCCGAGGCGGTGCGGGGCGGGGTCCTCGCTGCGGAGGGACGGCCCCCCGAGGCGCAGCAGGGGGAGCAGCCGGCCGCTGATCAGCCGCGGCAGCGAGAGCGCGGGGTGCACGGTGGCGGCGAGCAGCACCACCGCCATCGCGGGCAGCACCAGGTCGAAGCGGGGGAAGGAGCGGGCGAGCGCCCAGCCGCCGGCGAGCACCACCATCACCAGCGCCCGCTGCACGCGGGCGGCGGTGCGGTCCACCGGGGTGACCCCCGCGGTCCCCGCCCGCGCCCACGCCACCATCCGGGCGAGCGCGCCACCGGAGCGGCGGGGACGGCGATCGACCAGGTAGGGCGGCGGCGCCGGCGGACGCTCCTCGTGGTGCTGAACCCTCTCCGACGACCCGTGACCGCTGCGCCGGTGGAGCGTGGACCCGGGCGCGGACCGCCGTCAAGTGCCGCGGGTCAGGCCTCCTCGACGCGCATCGCCCAGGCCATGTGGGGGGTGTTCCACGCCGCCGCCGGGGCCCCCTCGCGCCCGAGGACGATGAGCCCGCCACGACCGCCGGCGCGGCGGGCGAGGAGCTCGAGGCACTCCTCCGCCACCGCCGCCGCGGCACCGGACGCCAGCCTCTCGACGGCGCGGTGACAGAGGACGGTGCGGATGAACCCCTCCCCCACCCCGGTGGCGCAGGCCGCGCCGGCGTCGGCGTCGGCGTAGAGCCCGGCACCCACCAGGGGCGAGTCCCCGATCCGGCCCGGACGCTTGCCGGCGAGGCCGCCGGTGGAGACGGCGACGGCGAGGCCGCCGCCGGAGTCGCGGGCGACCGCGCCGACGGTGTCGCCCGAGGGCGCCGCCTCGCCGGCGCGCCGGGCGGCGACGAAGACCTCCGGGTCGCAGCGCTCGACGCCGCGCTCGGCGGCGAACCGCGACGCGCCCTCGCCGACGAGGAGGACGTGGCGCCCCTCCTCCATCACCTCCCGGGCCAGGTCGACGGGGTGGCGGACGTCGCGGACCGCGCCGACGGCGCCGGCGCGCAGGCCGTCGCCGAGCATGACCGCGGCGTCGAGCTCGGCGACCCCGTCGGCGTTGAGGCAGGCGCCGAGCCCGGCGTTGAGCAGCGGGGCGTCCTCCATGAGCCGGACGGCGGCGACGGCGGCGGCGAGCGCGCCCCCGGCGATCACCGCCCACCCCGCCTCGAGCGCGGCCTCGACCGCCGCCTGGGTCGGCGGCCGCTCCGCCACCGGGCGGTCGCCGGCGCCGCCGTGGACGATGAGTGCCGCCCGCGCCACCCTCAGCGGCGGCCCGGCGAGGCGGCGTCGCGGAGGACGCAGCCGAAGACCCCGGAGATGGAGTCGAGGTCGGGGAAGCCGGCGAGGTCGGCGACCATCACGAGGTGGGCGCCGTCCGCGGCCTCGCGGCGGCGGAGGAAGAGGGCGAGGGACTCGTCGCCGGTGCGGGCCTCGGTGAGCCCGAAGACGCTGCCGTCGCAGATGAGGGTGACGAGCTCGCGCTGCTCGCGGCGGGCGAGGGCGACGCCGACCGGGTGCGCCTCGGCGAGCCGGGCGGCGACCACGCCGGCGGCCGCGGCGTCGACGCCGAGGATGAGCACGGGGAGGTCGCCGCCGGCGCTCATCCCCTCGGGCGACGCTCCGTGCCAGGCGGCGGTGGTGCCGAGGCCGTCGACCGCGCTCCGGGGCACCGACCCGAACCCGATCACCGCGCCGTCGGGGAGCAGGTCGGCGACCAGCTCACCGGAGGCCTCCCGCAGCCCGGCGGGAGCTCCGCTCCCGGCCGGCGCCGGGCTCACGGTGTAGCGGCCGCGACGGCCGTCGGGCAGTGTCGCCTCGCCCCGGGTCGGCGCGCCGGCGGCGCCCGCCTCGAGGTGGGCGGCGACCGCGCCGAGGGCGAGCGCGAGCAGCCGGCTGCGACGGCCGTCGATCTCGCCCGGCTCCTCGCCGTCGAGGGCGAGCAGGCTCGGGATCAGCGGCTCCACCTCCGGCCAGCCGTGGCGGCGGGCGCGGTCGGCGTCCGGGGGGATGGCCGCGGCGTTAAGGAGGAGCGCGCAGCTGCCCGGCGGCGCCGCCGTGGGGTCCCCGGGCGTCCCGCGGCCGGCCGCGCTCGGGGTGAGCAGCAGCCCGGGCCGGGTGTCGCCGCTCCCCATCACCCGGACCAGCCACGACCCCGTGTCGGAGCCGGCGCGGAGCTCGAGGGCGAGCGGAGCATCCTCCGAGAGCCGCTCCCAGGGATGGGCGCGGGCGAAGGCGAGCGCCTCGGTGTAGAGCCGGTGGCGGTCCTCGGGCGCCGGCGGCGACGCCACCGCGGCGCGGCCGCCGAGGTGGGCGACGTGGGCGTCGAGGATGTCCTCCGCCTCGTCGTCGACGGGGTGCTCGACGACCTCGACCTCGGCGGCGAGCTCGAACAGCCCGAGCTGGCGGCGGAGGCGCTCGGCGAGTGCGGGGGCGCACCAGACCCGGCAGGGCAGCTCCTGCACCGGCAGGTCCGGCCGGAGCGGTCCTCGTCCTCGGCGAGGCGGGCACCGAGGACCTCACCGGTACGCGCGTCGCGCACCAGGGTGGCGACCACCCGCCGGTCGGAGTCGGGGACGGTGATCATCCCGGTGAGGTCGCGCTGGAGGATCACCCATCCGGGGCCGAGCCCGCTCCCGCCCATGCCGTCCGCCTCCCACGTGCTGTCGTGCCCGCGGATCGTACGCGGCGGCTCAGACTCGGCGGGTGCGCGAGAGGGTGGCGGGCCCGCGGAGGGTGTCAACCGGCGCCGGGCTTAGGGCCTCTGGACCGGGTGACATGATCGGCGCCCTCGTCCACGACGCCGCCGCCCGGCGCACCGCCGAGTTCGACGCCGCGCTGGTGGTGCACACCCCTCGCCTCCTCGGGATCGCGCTCGCCATCCTCCGCGACCCCGGCGAGGCGGAGGACGCGGTCCAGGAGAGCTGGGAGCTCGCCTGGCGCTCCTGGGACTCGCTGCGCGACCCCGGGGCGCGGGGCGCCTGGCTGCGCCGGATCTGCGTGCGCCGCTGCGTCCGCCGGCAGCGCCGCCTGCTCACCCTGCGGCGCACCGAGTCCGGGGTGGAGGTCGAGACCGCGGGAGCGGTGTGCGACGGCTACCGGGCGGTGGAGTGGGAGCTCGCTCTGCGCCGCCTCAGCGTTCGCCAGCGGGCGGTGCTCGTCCTCCACTACCAGCTCGGGTACACCCTCGACGAGTGTGCCGCACACCTCGGCTGCCGCCCGGGCACGGTCCGGCAGCACCTCTCCCGCGCCCTCGCGCGGCTGCGGAGGAGCCTCGATGGCTGACCTCGACCGCCTCGAGGAGGGGCTCCGCGGCCACCTCCGCCGGTCCGCTCCGGTGCCCGACGGCGCCGCCGGTAGGGTGGTCGCAGCGGTGCGCGCCCGGCTCGACGACGCGCCGCGGCGGCGTACGCCGCTCCCCGCGCTCGCCGGGGTGGCGAGCGGCGTCGTGCTCGC
>VBHE01000286.1:15828-31239 GCA_005889515.1 Chloroflexota bacterium
CTCCACGGGTGGGAGGTGGGCAGCACCTGCACCGACGGGAGCTGCGTCCTCGCGGTGCGGGCGACCGCCGACGGCGGCCGCACCTGGACGGCGCCGTCCCCGGTCGACCCCCGACCGACGGGCGCGGACGCGACGGCGCGGGTCGCCTTCCGCGGCGCCCGCAGCGGCTTCGTCGCCGCCGCCGGGCTCCTGTACACGAGCGGCGACGGCGGGCGTACCTGGAGCCGGGCGTCCCTGCCCGACGGCGTGGTCGCGGTGGCCCCGGTCGGCGCCTCGGTGTGGGCGCTGCAGGCCTGCCCCGGGTCGCCCCCGTGCTCGGTGCGCGTGCTCGCTTCGACCGACGACGGCCGGCACTGGGCCGCCATGGCGGCGGGGCCCGCGGTGGCCGGCGCGGACGCCACGATGGTGCGGGTGAGCGCGGTCGACGCATTCGTCGCCGGCTCGGGCTCGGCCGGGCGTGGCGGCTCACGGCTCGCCGCGACCCACGACGGCGGCCACAGCTGGGAACAGCTCCCCGATCCGTGCGGCCCGAGCCCGGCAGGGGCCGCCCCGGTGATCGCGGCGCTCGAGCCGACCGAGCTCTGGGTCGCCTGCGACGGGCCGGCGGACCGGGCGGTCTACCGCTCGCGCGATGGGGGGAGGCACTGGGAGCAGCGCGTCTCGGCGGCCCCGGGGGCGGGCGCCCTCGGCGCCGCCGGCTCGCCGGCCGCGCTCGCCCTGGCGCCCCGGGGACCCGTCTACCTCGGCCTCGAGCCGGGCCCGCTGCTGCGCAGCTCCGACGGCGCGACGTGGACGGTGTCGCTCGAGGCGACGACCGCCGGCGGAGTCCGCCTGGTCGAGTTCGTCGACACCGCCCACGGATGGGTGGTCACCGGCGACGGCCGGGCGCTCGGCACCGCCGATGGAGGTCGCACGTGGATCCCGCTCGCGCCCTAGCCGCGGGGCTGGCGGCGCTGGTGCTCGCCGGCTGCTCCGCGCCGTCGGCGCGCGGCGCCGCATCGCGCACACCGGTCGCGCCGGCGCCCTCGCCGCCGTCGAGCACTCCGCTCGCACGCCCCACATCGGACTCCGGGCGTCCGCCCCAGCTCGTCGCCGTCTCCTTCGACGGCTCGGGCGACGTCGGGCTGTGGCGGTACTGGCGCGCGGTGGCGCGCCGTGACCACGCCCACCTCACCTTCTTCCTCAGCGGGGTCTACCTCCTGTCGGCGGCCGACGCGCGCCTCTACCGCCCGCCGCGCCGTCCCATTGGCAGCTCCGACATCGGCTTCGTCGAGGCCGCCCCCGGGATGTCCGACCGCGCCACGATCGCCGCACTGCTCGACGAGATCGCCGCCGGGCGCGCCGAGGGGCACGAGCTCGGCACCCATTTCAACGGGCACTTCTGCGGCCCCCGCGGGGTCGCCTCCTGGTCGGCCGCCGACTGGGCCGCCGAGCTCGACGCCTTCGACACCCTGCTCGAGGGCGCCCGGGTCCACAGCCGGCTCGGACCGAACCAGGCGGCGGCCCCGCGGCCCGCGGCCGCGGTGGTCGGCGGCCGCACCCCCTGCCTCGAGGGCGACCTCGGCGTCCTGTATCCCGTCCTCCGGGCTCGGGGGTTCCGCTACGACAGCAGCGGCACCGGCCCCGAGGGCGAGTGGCCGGTCCGCGAGGCGGGGCTGTGGAGCCTCCCGCTAACCATCGTGCGCCGGGCGGGGACGCCCCACCGCAACGTCGCCATGGACTACAGCTTCTACGTCAACCAGTCCGGCGCCGTCGACATCCCGCCCGCCACGGAGCCCGCCCTCGAGGAGCAGACCTACGCCAGCTACATGGACTCCTTCCGGGCCCTCTACGCCGGCGACCGCGCGCCGCTGATCATCGGCCACCACTTCGCCACGTGGAACCACGGCGCCTACCTGCGCGCCCTGACCCGGCTCCTCGACACGGTGTGCGGCCTCCCCGAGGTGCGCTGCGTCTCCCTCGCCGAGCTCGCGGAGTGGCTCGACGCGAGGTCCGGGTGAGGGGACGGCTCGACCCGCTCGGCGACGAGGGCGAGGTTCTGGGCCAGCCAGGGGAGCGGCCTGCCGAGGTCGACCACCCGCCGGAGCAGGACCGGGTGGTTGGGGGCGAAGCGGCAGAACACGGAGTGCACCGCGTCGCGCAGGCCGCGCCGCGGCACCCAGACGGGCAGGGGCAGGACCAGGCCCTCGAGATGGCGGATGCGCGCCCCCGCAGCGGCCACCTCGGCGCGCAGCTCGGCGACCGTGTACTCGTGGAGGTGCTCGGGGTTCTGGACCTGCTCACGCCCGGTGACCCGCGCCCAGAGGTGGCGGCGGTTCGGGGTGGTCAGCACCAGCCGGCCACCGGGACGGAGCAGCGACACCCAGGCGCGGAGCGCCGCGGGGCGCTCGACGAGGTGCTCGATGATCTCCCCCGCGTAGACGGCGTCGAACCCCCCGGCGGCGAAGGGCACGCGCTGCGCGCTCCCCCGGACCGCCGCCCCGGCACGGCCGGTGCGGAGCACCTCCCGAAGCGCCTCGCCGTCCCAGTCGCAGGCGACCAGGTCGAAGCTCCACGGACCCGCCATCCCCACGAGCGAGTAGCCGGAGCCGAGGTCGAGCACCCGCCCGGTCACCCCGCGGAGCAGCCGCCGCGCCTGCTCGATCCGGGCGGCGTGGAAGGCGGTGTTGAAGGGCTGCGGGGTCGCGTAGCTCACCTCCTGGTGGTGCTCGCGCCCGTAGTGACGGCGGAGCACCTCGGCGTCGGTGGAGACCACCTCGTGGGCGCGCCCGTTCACGGTGAAGGTGAGCCGGGGCCAGGGGATGAAGCCGTCTGCGACCTCCTGCTCCGCGGCGCGACGGCCGTCGACCCGGCAGAGCTCTGGGGAGAGCAGGTCGATCTCGAGCCGGGCGCCGCCCTCCGGGAAGCGCCAGCGCCCGGCCACCGCGCCGCCGTCGGGATCGTGGAGGAGCACCTCGACCGGCCCGGCGGGAAGGGCGAGCTGGAACTCCGCGGCGCGCTCGGCTGTGGGCATCGGCCCCGGATGCTAGTGGGTCAGGGGGCGACGGTGACGCTCAGCCGGTAGATCTGCATGTACATCGGGCACATCCGCCCCGGCGGGCAGGACGGCGCCCTGCTCGCGTCGACGGTGGCCGTCCCCTGCGAGCCCGCGATGAAGGTCGCCGAGGTCGTGCTGGTCGGTCCGGGCGACGGGGTGGCGCACATCGCGTTCGGCGGGCAGACGAACATCGGCTTCATTCCGCTGTCGCGCATCACCTTCTGATCGCTGCTGGTCGGCGTGCTCCAGCCCCCGTGGAGGGTGACGGTGAGCGTGTCGCCGCGGCGCAGGGTCACCGACTTCATGTTGTCGGCCTCGGTGGCCACGGCATGGTGATGCCGGGCCTTGAGATGACCGCGGGCGGCGCTCGCCACGGCGGTGGTCGACTTCGCCGACACCACCTGCCAGGCGGAGCTCACAGCGACCGTCGCCATGACCCCCGCCAGCGCGCACCGCACCGCCGGCCGGACCGGCCGGCTGCGCCGCTTGTCCACTCTTTCTCACTCCCTTCCTGGCGGGCGTCCCTCCCGCCGCCGAGAAGAGAAACGGCTGAGAACCGCGAACTTTGCACCGGAGCCCACGTTGCCCGGGGATGTCTTGCCGAGTTCTTGCCCCCCTCTTACCGACCTCTTACCGGGGAAGGACCATCCTCCCCCGAAGAACGTGCAGCGGCGCAACGGCGGGAAGGGCGCCCCACACGGTCGTCGTGTCGATCCTGTGGCTGGGCAGAGGGTGGCGACGGCCTGCGGACCGACGAGGGGTTCGGCCTCTCCGCTGACTGTGGCACTGCGCAGCAGTGATCGCTGAGGGAGGGGCTGCCGCAGGGTTCAATCGACGACCATCGGCGCCGCGGTGCCATGCGCCGCGGCCATGCATTGAGAGATAGGGAAAGGGAATGATCTACAGAATGTCTGCACTGCGCCGGCTCGTGGCCGTGGGCGCGGTGATGGTGGCCTGTGCGGCGGGCAGCCTCGCCCTCACCACCACCCATGTGAGCGCGGCGACGGCCGCGCCGTCGGTGACCGCGGCCGCCCCGGCGGACGCGACCCCGATGACGCCCAACGACTGGTGCCGCTGGCACGACTGCGGCCGTGACCGCGGCGGCGACTGCCGCTGGCACGACTGCGGCGGCGGCGACCGCGACTTCTGCCGCTGGAACGACTGTCGCGGCGATCGCGGCGGCGACCGCGACTTCTGCCGCTGGCACGACTGTCGCGGCGATCGCGGCGGCGACCGTGACTGGTGCCGCTGGCACGACTGCTGGCGGTAACCGGGAGAGGCTCCAGGGGGAGAGCCGCACTGCGGCTCTCCCCACCGGTCTCAGTGCTTCTTCTTCGAGTCGTGCCCGTTGTGGAACGACGAGAAGTGGAAGTCCCTGAACCCGTGGAAGTGGAACCCGAAGTCGGAGAACGAGCCGCAGCCGTGATGGCTGTTGTTGTCGTCGTCTCCGCCCGATCCGAGGAATCCGAAGCCCAGGCAGTCGTTGTGACCACAGCCGCCGCCGAAGAAGCCGCACCCGATGCCGGGGCAGCTGCCGCTGAAGGTGCAGCCGGGGCCGAGCCCGCCGAGGCCGTTGATCCCGCAGCCGGAGAAGCTGAACAGGCCGCAACCGCCGAGCCCGAAGCCGCCGAGGCCGCAGCCCAGGCCGATGAAGCAGTCGTTGACCCCCGACGCGCCGAGACCGCAGCCGAGCAGGCCCCCGGACGCGGTGGCCTTGCAGGTGCCGAGCCCGTTGGCGCCCGGGTTGGCCGGGTTGCACGCGGCGGTGGCGACGCAGTTGAGCAGGCTGCAGCTCGAGTTGTTCGCCGCGCAGGTCGGCAGCCCGCAGTTGTTGTTCGAGGCGCTGCACCCCGGGACCGGGGTGTCGAACGGCTGCGCCGCCGCCATCGGGCCGTTCACCACGGCGGGCAGGCCCGGCGCGCCCACCCGGGCGGCGGACGCGGCGGTGTGCGCGGCCGCCATCGCGGTGACCGGCGTCGCGGTGGCGACCTCCCCGGTGCCCGCGGGGAAGGCGTAGGCGATGCTGCTGATGTCGGTGACGTCGGTGGAGTCGCCGGGGTTCACGTCCACCGCGACCACCCCGGACGGCTGCGCGCTGCGCGCCAACACCGTGGTGGCGAGCCCTGCGCCGGCGCAGGCGATCCCGGCCGCGGCCACCCCCACGAGCGCCGCCAGTCGGAGTCTGACGGTCATCGGTTCATGTCCTCCACATGCCCGCTGCCGGGGTGCTCGGCGACCGACCTGAGCAGGATGATCCGCTCACCATCGGGCACCTCGCACAGGTGCCGCGGCGATTCCCTTCACGCGGCGAGGAGCGTAGCAGATGCACTGGACGCACCCCGGACGGACGTTCGTGGACGCGCGGCGGTGAGCAGGCCGGCCGCCGGCGGCGGCCGCTGGGTGCGCGTCGACCCGGAGCGCCTGGCGGCCTGGCTCGACGGCTTCACCGCCCGCCACGGCGCGGTGGAGTGGCGCGCCGTGCCGGAGCGGGTCGAGGTGAGCGCGGCCGACGGCGCGCTCGCCGCCTGCGAGGTCCCGCTGCCGCCGCTGGCCGTCGACCCCGCCGCGCCCTGGGGCGGGCTGGTGGCGCACGCCCTCGCCGAGCGCACCGTCGGGGTGCTCCTGGTGCGCCTCGGGGGATTCGCCGCCGGGGTCTTCGAGGGGTCGAGACTGTCGGCCTCGCGGACCGGGTCCCGCCCCGTCCACGGCCGCGCCGCCGCCGGCGGCTGGTCGCAGCACCGCTTCGCCCGCCGGCGCGAGGGGCAGGCGCGCACCGCCCTCGACGCGGCCGCGGACGCGGCGGCGGCGGTGCTCCTCCCCGCCGCGGCCTCGCTCGACGCCGTGGTCGCCGGCGGCGACCGCCGCGCCGTCGACGGCGTCCTCGCCGACCCTCGCCTCGCCTCCCTGCGAGCGCTGCTCGCACCGCGGCTCCTCGACGTGCCCGATCCCCGCAGACGGGTGCTCGAGGACTCCCCCCGCCTCTTCCGGGCGGTGTCGATCCGGGTGGTCGAGCCGGGACCCGTGGTCCGACCCCTCCGACGCGCGGCGGCGCCGGCTCTCGTCGCCGTGCTCCTCGCCGGGTGCGGGGGCGGCGGCGGCCCCGCCGACAACGGCGAGGGCTCCAGGCAGGCCACCCAGATCCTCAAGGACACCGTCGCCGCGCTCCGCGGTGCCGAGGCGGTCCACATGTACGGCTCGATCCCCAGCAGCGGCGCGACCTTCGGGATCGACCTCCGCTACAACCGCTCGGGCAACCTCATGGGGACGATCACCATCGGCGGGGTCACCGCGTGCGTCGTCGTCACCGGCGGCCACTCCTACCTGAAGGGGCGGGCGCTCTTCGCCAAGTACGCCGGCGACCAGGTCGCCGCGGTGATCGGCGACCGCTGGGTCGCGGTCCCGGCCGGCGCCGGGCCGGGGGGCGACATCGTCGAGAGCCTCTCCACCTTCACCGACTTCGGCAAGCTCGCCGACGCGCTGTCGATGCCCAGCGGCGGCGCGGTGACGAAGGGCGCCTCGACCACCGTCGACGGCAGGGCGGTGGTCAGCCTGCGCGACGCCGACAGCATCCTCTACGTCGCCACCACCGGCAAGCCCTATCCGGTCGAGATCAAGCCGGACGTCGGCTCCCAGGCCCTCCACTTCGACGGCTGGGATGTCGCGGTCGACGTCTCCGCACCCCGCGACGTGCTCGACTTCTCCTCGCTCGGCGGCGCGACCGGGTCGAGCCCCACCCCCTCGGCCAGCCCGTAGCCGCGCCGGCCGCCAGGCGTCATCATCAGACGGAGATGTTGACCGCGGACGAGCGGGCGCTCGACCTCGGCGTCCTGGAGGAGATCCAGCGCCGAGTGCTCTGGCTCGCGGTGCGCATCGTCGACGCCGCCAACCACGACCGCGAGAACCACGACGGGGTGAAGGTGGGCGGCCACCAGGCGTCGAGCGCCTCGCTGGTGACGGTGATGACCGCGCTCTGGTTCGCCCACCTCGACGCCGGCGACCGGGTGTCGGTGAAGCCGCACGCGTCGCCGGTCTTCCACGCGATCCAGTACCTGCTCGGCAACCTCGATCGCTCCTACCTTCCGCGGCTGCGGGCGCGGGGTGGGCTGCAGTCGTACCCGTCGCGCACCAAGGATCCCGACCGCGCCTTCATCGACTTCTCCACCGGCTCGGTCGGCCTGGGGGCGGCGGCACCGCTCTTCGCGGCGGTGGCGCGCCGCTACGTCGACGCCCACTTCGGCGCCCGTCCGCCGTCGCGCTTCGTCGCCATCCTCGGCGACGCCGAGCTCGACGAGGGCAATGTCTGGGAGGCGATCGCCGACCCCGCCACCCAGGGGCTCGGCAACGCGCTGTGGATCGTCGACTTCAACCGCCAGTCGCTCGACCGGGTGGTCCCCGGGGTGCGCATCGCGCAGTGGCGCGAGCAGTTCGTCGCCGCGGGATGGCACGTCGTCGAGGTGAAGTACGGCCGGCGGCTGGGCACCCGATTCGCCGGCCCCGGCGGGACGGCGCTGCGCGACTGGATCGACTCGATGCCCAACGAGCGCTACCAGTCGCTCTTCGCCCACACCGGCGAGGAGCTGCGCCGGCGCTTCCTCGACGGGGCTCCTCACACCGTGGTGGCGGCGCTGGCCGGAGTCGACGCCGGCGACCTCGCCCCCCTCATCCAGGACCTCGGCGGCCACGACCTGGCGTCGCTCCTCGACGCGCTGGCGTCCTGCGACCGGGTCACCGACCGACCGAGCGTCCTCTTCGCCTACACCGTCAAGGGCTTCGGGCTGCCGATCGCGGGCCACCCGCGCAACCACTCGGCGCTGCTCACCGCCGCCCAGGTCGACGCCCTGCGCGAGGCCACCGGCCTCACCTCCGCCACCGAGTGGGACCGGTTCGAGCCCGGCACCGCGGCGGCGCGCTGGTGCGAGCACCGCGCTGCGGCGCTGGCGCGCACCGCGCCCGAGCCGCGGCTCCGGATCAGCGTCCCGGAGCGCGTCGAGGAGCGCGCCCCGGCCCGGCCGTCGTCGACCCAGGAGGCGTTCGGCCGGCTCCTCCTCGGCCTCGCCCGGCACCCGGAGGTCGGCCGCCACCTGGTCACCACCGCCCCCGACGTGGCGACCTCCACCCACCTCGCCGGGTTCATCAACCGCGCCGGGATCTTCTCGCCGAGCGAGCTCCCCGACTGGGACGAGCCGGACGCCCTGCTCCGCTGGCGGCAGTCGCCCCGCGGCCAGCACATCGAGCTCGGCATCAGCGAGATGAACCTCTTCCTTCTCCTCGGCCAGCTCGGCCTGGCGTGGGACCTCTCCGCCCAGCCGCTGCTCCCGGTCGGCACCGTCTACGACCCCTTCGTCTGCCGGGGGCTCGACGCCTTCATCCACGGCGCCTACTCCGGGGCACGGTTCATCGTCGTCGGCACCCCCTCCGGGATCACCCTCGCCCCGGAGGGCGGCGCCCACCAATCGACGATCACCCCCGCGATCGGCCTCGGCCTGCCCGGGGTCACCTTCTGCGAGCCCGCCTACGCCGGCGCCCTCGACTGGCTGCTCTGCGACGCCCTCGCCCGGATCGCCGCGGCCGCCGACGGCGCCACCACCTACCTGCGGCTCAGCACCCGCCCCATCGACCAGTCGCCCTTCGAGGCGGCGCGGGCGCGGCTCGGCGACGAGCGGCTGCGCGCCTCGGTGCTCGCCGGCGGCTACCTCCTCGTCGACGCCTCCGAGGCCGCGGCCGGCGGCGCCCCGGTGGTGCACCTCGCCGCCTCCGGCGCCGTCCTCCCCGAGGTGGTCGCCGCCGCGGCAGACCTCGCCGACGAGGGGGTTGCGGCCAACGTCGTCGACATCACCAGCCTCGACCGGCTCTACGCCGGGTGGCACCGGCCGCTGCGACGCAGCGTCGAGACCGCCCGCCCGCCCGGCCGTCCCTCGGCGCTCGATGAGCTCTTCGCCCCTCGGGCGCCGCTGGTGACCGTCCACGACGCCGCGAGCCACACCATGGCCTGGCTCGGCGCGGCGCTCGGCGTCCCCACCGTGCCGCTCGGCGTCGACGCCTACGGGCAGTCGGGCAGCGTCGCCGAGCTGTACGAGATCCACGGCCTGCTCCCCGGTTTCGTGGTCAACGCCGCCCTCACCGCGCTCTCGCTGTAGCCGGATAGAATCCGCCGCCAATGGCTTCGCTGCTGCTCGTCCACGGCGCATGGCACGGCGCCTGGTGCTGGGAGGACAACCTCGCCCCCCGGCTCCGGGATGCCGGACACGCGGTCACCACCATCGACCTGCGACACCACGGGGCGCAGGAGCGCAGGGGGCTGCGCCGGTCGAGGATCCGCGACTACGTCGCCGACCTCGACGCCGCCGCCGCGGCGCTGCCCGCGCCGCTGGTGGTGGTGGGCCACTCCATGGGTGGCCTGGTGGTGCAGCGCTGGCTGATCGGCAACCGCCCCGCCGGCGCGGTGCTCGTGGCCCCGATCCCTGTCCACGGCGTGATCCCCGCCACCCTGCGCGTCGCCCGGCGCCATCCCGCCACCTTCGCGAAGGTGAACGCCACCATGAACATGGCGCCCCTGGTGCGCACCCAGGCGCTGGTGCGCGAGCTGTTCCTCGCGCCCGACACCCCCGACGAGGTGGTGCGTCGCTGCCACGAGCGGGTCGGCAACGAGTCCTACCTCGCCTACATCGAGATGCTCGGGCTGGTGCGGGCGCGCCCGAAGCGGGTGAGCACCCCGATGCTCGTGCTCGGCGCGGAGGCCGACGGGATCTTCAGCCCGCGGGAGATCGAGAGGACCGCCCGCGCCTACGGCACCGAGCCGGTGATGCTCCCCGGCGGCCACGACATGATGCTCGACGGCTCCTGGGAGGCGGTCGCCGAGCGCATCGAGGTGTTCGTGCGGAGCCTGGCGGCAGCTTGACTCGGCCGTGCACCGGCCGTTGGTGGGGGCAGTACCGGTCAGCTACCGCAACAGCTCCTTGGCGATGATGTTCAGCTGGACCTCGGCGGTGCCGCCGCCGATGCTCAACACCCGGGCGTCGCGGTAGATGCGCTCGGCGGCGTGGTCGCGCAGGTAGCCCGCGCCCCCGAGGACCCCGATGGCGTCGTAGGCGACGCTGCTCACCATCTCCCCGCAGAAGTACTTCGCCATCGAGGCGCTGCTCCGGCCCTCGCCGCCGCCGTCCTGCTCCTCGCAGCCCTGGGTCATCAGGTGGCGGCCGGCCTCGACCTGGGTGGCCATCCGCGCGAGCTTGTGCCGCACCGCCTGGAACTCGGTGATGGGACGGCCGAACTGCTCGCGCTCCCGCGCGTAGCGGACCGCGATCGCCAGGCTCTCCTCGGCGAGCCCCACGCACTCGGCGGCGAGCAGGAGGCGCTCGAAGTTGAAGTCCTCCATGATGTACTGGAACCCCGCGCCGGCCTCGCCGACCAGGCTGTCGGCGCCGACGCGACAGTCGCTCAGGTACACCGGGGCGGTCTCCGAGGAGTGCCAGCCCATCTTGTCGAGGTGCGCCCCCACCTCGAGGCCGGGGGTGCCGCGGTCGACGGCGAAGAGACTGATGCCCTGGCGCGCGTCCTCGGGGCTGGTCTTCGCAGCGACGAGGAAGAGGTCGGCGAAGGGGGAGTTGGTGATGAACATCTTGCTGCCGCGAAGCCGCCAGCCGTCGCCGTCGCGAACCGCGGTCGTCTCGATGCCGGCGACGTCCGACCCGTGACCCGGCTCGGTGATGGCGATGCAGACGGCGATGTCGCCGCGCAGCCCGGGGACCACGTAGCGCTCGCGGAGCCGGGGGCTGCCGTGGAGCGCGATCGGCAGCAGGGTGAGCACCTGGACGAGGCAGGTGGTGGCGATCCCGCCGCTGCCCCGGGCCAGCTCCTCGACGATGAGGCACTGGGGCAGCTTGCCCGCCTCGTCGCCGCCGACGCTGCGGGGAAAGGCGGCGCCGAAGAGACCCAGCCGGCCCATCCCCTCCATGAGGTGGATGGGAAACCGCTGCCGCCGCTCCCAGTCGTCGATGATCGGGCGCACCTCGCGGTCGACGAACCGCGCCACAGTGCGGCGCAGCTCCTCGAGCTCGGGACGGGCGGTCGGCGGGGTCACGATCGCGGTCATGCGCTTCTCCGATCTGGCCAGTGCGCCGAACCGTACCAGACTCCGATGTGAACAGCGGTTCACCCAACCGGGCAGGCCCAAGGCAGGGGGAAGCGCCACCCTTCCCCCTGCGGGCCGCGGCTCAGAGGCTGATCACCCCTCTGAGCACCTTGCGGACCTGGAGGTCGTCGGGAAGCAGGCCCTCCGGGGCACCCGCGGTGAGGCCGCGAGCCGGTGCCGGAGGCGCCGTGACCGCTGGCGCCGGCGCGGCGGCGCAGCTGCTCCTCGGGGTCGCGGCGCTGTGGCTGTGCCCGATCACCATGTCCAGCGAGAAGGGGCTGAGCAGGCTTGCGGGGATGACGATGTGCACGGCGTTGACGGTCAGGCCGCGCCCACCGCGATCCGGCCGCTGCTCGTTGAGCACGACGGTGCCGGGGGCGAGGGCCACGGCGGTGTTGGGTTCGGGCGTCGAGGTCGGCACCAGCGCCCCCGGGCCACCGGCCACGTGGAGGCCGCCGATCTCGAGGTCGCCGATGCTCACCCGGCCGGTGGGCGCCGCCGGGCACCCCGCGGTGAGCGAGCTGCTGGAGACGCCGTCGGCGACCACCGCCCGCGCGGCGTCGCCGGTGAGCATCTCCACGTGGACACCCTGGCTGCAGGCGCCGGCCATCGGCGGCGCGGGCGTGCTCCCCGCCGCGGAGGTGCACTCCGGCGGCGCGCCGCGCTCCACGGTGGCGAGCGCCGTCGAGGAGTCCGCGCTGAGACTGTGGAGCTGGTCCGCCGGGCAGGGCTCGTCCGCGGCGGTGCCGCAGGATGCCGCCGCGGCTCCGCCGCTCACCCGGGGGTGCGAGGCCCCGGTCGTCGCCGAGGCGGGAGCCACCGGCCCGAGGATCACCGGGGGGCCGTCGGGCACGCCGACGGTGCCGGAGAGGGCAGCGGCGTCGGCCGTCGCGCCACCCCGGGTGGCGCGCAGCGGCGGCGGCAGCGGCAGCGCCCCGCGGCTCGGGAGGTGGGTCACCGCCGGGCGACCGACCATCGTCGAGTCGAACGCGAGGACGGGGAGGTCGGCTCCGCCGCCCCCGGTCACCGGCGTCCTCTGAGCCGGGAGGATCGGAGCCGCGGGCGCCTGGGCCATCGCCAGGGGCGGCGCCGCCGCAGGCACGAGCGCCGCCGGCGGCGGGGCGACCGCGGTGTGGACCGCGGCCACCGTCCCGGCGGTGCCGGACGATGCGGGCAGCCGGAGGATGCCGGCGCCGGCGAGCAGCGCGGCTGCGGCCAGTACCAGGGTCATCTCCCCGAGCCCGCCCCCGAGGCGGGGCAGGCCCGCGCCGGCCAGCACCGACGGTCGAAGCCGCCGCGCGGCGAGGTCGAGGATCACGAGGATCGCCAGGCCCGCGACGGCGAGCACCGACCACCACAGGGCCTCCGCGCCACCGCCCGAGGGCTCGGGCAGCGCCCGGCTGAGCAGGATCACCACCCCGAGCGCGACCGCCGCCGGGATGGCGAGGAGGAGGGCGCGCTCGATCCCGCGGCGACGCGCCGCGGGCGCCGGCACCGGGGGTCCGGCCGGCTCGGGAGCGGCGACCGCGGCGGCCGGCGCCTCCTCGGCGACCACCAGCGGCTTCTCGAAGAGCACCGCGAGCGGCATCGCGGGGGTGGCGCCCCTCCACGCCCAGACCGGGGTGCGCATCGGCTGCGGCCCCGCCGCCTCGGCCTTCGCCGCGGTGACCGGTGGGCTCGCGGGCATCTCCGGGACGGCGTTGAGCGGGACGGTGTCGGTCAGTGCCGGCGTAGGCGGGGGCGGGGGCGGGTCGACCGGCTCCACGGCATGGCCGTTGAGCTCGAGGACGGCGGCGGGCGGCGGTGCCGGACGGCTCCGGCGCGGCCGGGGACGCCTGGGGGCGCGGTCGCGGTCAGCCATGGTGAAGAACCCTCTCTGAGAGGCGCCGGGACGGGGACGCCTGCCACACGCGTCTCCCGCAGACCAGGGGGTCGCATATTCTGCACAGTCCGAGGGGGGTCTGCACGACCTGCATCCGCCAAAAGCGGTCTCCGGCGCCAAATCCGCGAGATCGCGGATCACCACTGCCGGCGCAATGCGCGCCTCGGTGCGGTGGGCATGCGTGGGGTGCCGCACTGCGCAGTCGGATCAGCTCCTGTCTGCAGAGCTCCGTCCCGTGCCATGGGCATCCGCGGAGGGCGGAGGACGCAGGCCGGCGATCACCATCACCACCGCGGCGACGCCGATGACGAGGAATGGGGCCCGCCGCCAGTGGACGAGGTCGAGCACCACACCGCCGAGGAGCGGGCCGGTGAACGCGGCGCAGTACCCGACGGTGAGCATCACCGCGGTGAAGCCCGCCACCCCGGCGGGCGCCTCGACGCTCGGCGGGTAGGCGAGCAGACCGGCGAAGGTCATCGAGACCCCGGCGCCGATCAGCGCCGCCCAGAGCAGCACCGCGGTGTCGGCGGCGACGAGCCACCCGAGCACCCCGGCGGTCGCCAGCGCGCCCGCGGCGGCGTAGAAGGCCCGCGAGCGCACGAAGGGGCGGCGGGTGCCGAGGAGCACGAGGGTCACCGGGAGCTGCACCCCGTTGAGAACGACCAGCCCCAGGGTCGCCTCCCGCGAGTCCGCGCCGCCGGAGACGGCGGTCGGCAGCCAGGTGTTGCTCGCGAAGTAGGTGAGGCTCTGGGCGGCGAAGATGGTCGACGCCCACCACAGCCGCGCCCGCCGACGGGGGGTGGCCGGCGCGGCCCCGAGGGCGGCGGCCGCGGGAGGCGGGTCGGCGGGGACGAGCAGCCAGGCGGCGGCGGCGAGGGCCGCCGGAGCGGTCCAGGCGACGAAGCTGCCCCGCCAGCCGCCGCCGGTGAGCGGCGCGAGCAGGGGCACGGTGATCGACGCCGCCACCAGCTCGCCGGTGATGAGCCCGAAGGTCACCGTGATCGAGGCGCGCTGTACCGCCGTGGGGAAGCGCCACTGCATGACCAGCGGCAGCCCCGGCTGGGCGACCGCGATGCCCGCCGCCAGGAGGAGGGTGCCGGTGTAGAGGGGGACCACCCCGCCGGCGGCGCGCAGCGGGGTGCCGAGGGCGACGGCGAGGAGCCCCAGGGCGACGGTGCGGTGCCCGCCGAGCCGGCGCACCAGGGCGGCTCCGGGGAGGGCGGCCAGGCCGAGCACGAGGATGGGGACGGAGGTGAGCAGCCCCGCGGCGGTGTAGTCGAGGCCGAGGTCGGTCTGCACCCGGTGGAGAACCGGGGGCACCCCGAGGAGCACGGCGCGGAGGTTGAAACCGACCCACCAGGCGATGACCAGGATCAGCGCCCCGCTCCCCAGCGTGCGCGGCGCGCGCGCGGCTTCCGACGAGGGGAGGGCACCGGCCATCGGCCCAGTGTGGCTCAATGAGGAAGCGAGGTCGGCACCGCATGCAGCGCCGACCCCGCTCAGGAAGGGAAGAGATGCACCGTGAGAGGCCGCCCCAGGACCGCGGCCAGTGAGGAACGACGTGGGTGACAGCTTTCTTGCGGTGGCGGTGTGCGGCGTTATAGTCGGCCCACCGGCCGGTGGGTAAGGGAGTGATGGTCGGCGACGAGAGTGCCGGCGTCTTCGCCGGTTATCAGATCGAGGGCCTGATCCGCCACGGCGGCATGGCCTCCGTCTACCGGGCGCGCCACCTGGTCCTGCAGCGCCCGGCGGCGTTGAAGGTGCTCATCCCGGCGATGGCGCACGACGACCGCTTCCGCGCGCGCTTCCTCGGCGAGTCGCGCACCGCGGCGTCGCTCGACCATCCCCACATCGTCCCCATCTACGACGCCGGGGAGTCCGGCGGAGCCCTCTACATCGCGATGCGGCTGATCGAGGGCAGCGACCTGGGCACCGTCCTCGAGACCGAGGCGCGGCTCGAGCCGCGGCGCGCCGTGGACATCCTCGGGCAGGTCGCGGGCGCGCTCGACGCCGCCCATGCCCGCGGGCTGGTCCACCGCGACGTGAAACCGTCGAACATCCTCATCTCCGGCGCCGCGGGCTCGGAGCACGCCTACCTCACCGACTTCGGCATCACCAAGCAGGTCGCCTCGGAGGGGATGACGGCGACGAGCGAGTTCCTCGGCACCATCGCCTACATGTGCCCCGAGCAGATCGAGGGCCTGCCGCTCGACGGACGCGCCGACGTCTACGCGCTCGGCTGCGTGCTCCACCAGTGCCTGACCGGGGTGACGCCGTTCGACGCGGACACCGTGGTCGGGGTCATGCACGCCCACCTCACCAAGCCACCGCCGCGCCCCACGGTCATCGACCCCACCCTGC
>VBHE01000286.1:31261-37203 GCA_005889515.1 Chloroflexota bacterium
CTACGCGACCTGCACCGCGCTGATCGACGCCGCCCGGGCGGCGCTCGACGCCCCGCGCCGAAGCCCCGCGGCGCCGGTGTTCGTGCCCAGCACCCGGGCGGTGGCCACGGCGGGCGCGGCCGTCACCGCGGGACCCGCGGCACGGCGGGGATGGCGGCGGCGCTGGCCCGCGCTGCTCGCCGGAGCCGCGGCGCTGCTCCTCGTCGGAGTGATCGGCGCGGGCGCGCTCCGTGGCTCGCCGTCGACCACCCCGCCCCCGGTGACCGGGGGGGTGCCGCCCCCGGTGTACAGCCCGCTGCCGCTCACCGGCGCGTCGCCGGCGGCGCCGCCCGCGAGCAGCGCGACCGCGGCCGCGCACAGCGGGGCACCGATCCGCGCGGTGGTGGTGACGGTCAACGCCTCCCCGCCTGCGGCGACCCATCCGACCGCGGCGCCGACCTCCCGCGCCACGGCGGGCCCGCCGACTCCGACCGGCGGGCCGGCGACCCCCCCGCCCACGGCCCCCCCCGCCCCCACGCCGACGGCAGCCTGGCCGGCGCAGGCGGCGACGAACACCACCTCCGGCTGCGAGCCCGGCTGGTCGTGGTCGTGCCTCACCCCGGGGCACTGCCACAACGTCGCCTTCTACGGGGACTCCGGCCCGCTGCCGAGCACCGGGGACGGCAAGCTCTTCCCCGTGACCGTGGGCAGCGACGGCAGCCTCTGCGCCCGTTGGAACAACGCCGGGGTCGAGGGCGCGCTCCTCGACGCCAGTGGCAAGACGGTGAGCGGGGTCAGCGGCGCCAACCTCGGGTTCATGGTCTACAACCTGCCGCCCGGCACCTACAGGGTGGCGCTCCGCCACGCCGATCCGTCGACCCCGGACCACACCTCGCTGCAGATCAACCAGGCCTAGGCGGATCCTCCCCCGGCCTCGGTGGGCGTGGCGAGCTCCTCGCGGCAGTCGCGGCAGAGGCCCTCGACGAAGAGGTCCTGGATGCGGCTCTCGAGCCCGCAGCGGCGGCAGCGCTGCAGCGGGCCGCGACGGAAGGTGCCGGTGGCGGCGGGGACGAGCGGGGGCTCCGAGGAGGCACCCGGGCCGGCACCGGGATCGTCGGCGCCGCCGAAGGGGAGCCGGCCCGCCGCCTGGGCGTGGAGCTGCTGGGCCTGGTGGAGCGCACGGAGCAGCTCGCGCTCCCGATCGGAGGCGACGGAGAGCTCGGCACGGCGGGCGTTCAGCTCGGCGGCGAGCATCTCGCGTTCCCGCTCGAGGACGTCCCGCTCGCGCTCCAGGGCGTCGCGCTGGGCTCCGACCGCGGCGAGGCGCTGCTCGGCGGCGGCGAGCCGCTGGCGGAGGCTCGCGACCTCGGCCGGCGCGGCCTCCGTCTCGGTCGCGGCCACCGCCTCGTCGGGCACCTCGACGAGGAGGCGGCCGAGCGGGTCCTCGGACGAGGGGAGCCGGCCCGCCTTCACCCACCGCCGCACCGTGTCGTCGCCGACACCGAGCGCCGCCGCCGCCCTGGAGACCGAGACGAGTGCCATGGTGCGGTGCCCTCCGAGTGGGATCGGGCGGATTCAGCGCCCTTTACGGTTGGATACGGACGAATACCGCACGGATACTTGCGTCTTGTGCGGACGCATGCTACCGTATGCGACGCCCCCGGCTCAAGGGGGCGGAGGGTGTCGGGAGCGTTCCACCCGCATCATCCCTCATAACACGGCGGGAGGTGACGCATGAGCTTGCTCATCAGGCGGGGCGGGGTGAGCGTAGGCGGCTCTGCCGCCGCAGCGAGGGGGGAGACACCCCCTCCGGTGAAAATGAGCTCGCAGAACGTGACGGGCCAGGAGCCCGAAGCGATCACAGGGTCCGGTCGATGAGCGCGGCGCTCGCGCTCTCCCCCATCCCGGCGGCGGCGCCGCACGCGCCCGTCGCCCCGGTGCTGCCGCTGCGGCCGCAGGTCGACTCCGACGAGGACGACGTCAGCCTCCTGGTCGCCTACCAGGCCGGCGACGCCCGCGCCTTCGAGCGGCTCTACGCCCGCCACGCCACCGCGATCCGGCTGCTCTGCCTGCGCCACCTCCGCTCCGACGCCTCCGCGGACGACGTCGTCCAGGAGACCTTCCTGCGGCTGGTGCGCGGCGCCGACCGGGTCGAGCGCGGCTTCAACGTCCGCGCCTGGCTGCACCGCGTCGCCGCCAACCTCTGCATCGACATGATCCGCGCCCAGCGGCGCTGCCCGAGCACCAACGACGACGGCACGGTGATGCGCACCCTGCCCACCGAGAGCCGCTCCGACCAGCCCGAGGCCGCCTTCGAGATGACCTGGCTGCGCGAGACCGTCACCCGGGTCGCCGACTCCATGCCCCCGCGGCAGCGTGCCGCGCTCGTGCTCCGCGAGCTCGAGGGGCTCTCCTACAACGCCATCGCCGAGGCGCTCCAGCTCAGCCCGGGGGCGGTCGAGACCCTCCTCTTCCGCGCCCGCCGCCGCTTCCGCGAGGAGTACCTCCGCCGCGCCGCCGAGGCCGACCGCCCCGTCGTCGGCTGCGGCCGCACCGTCGAGCTGCTCGGCAGCGCCGAGCGCCCGCGCCCCGCCAGCCGCCGCCGGCTGCGCGACGTCGCCGCCCACATCGTCGACTGCACCAGCTGCCGCGACCGGGTCCGCACCCGGTCGGTCGCGCCGGTTCTCGGCTGACCCCGCGATGACCATCCCCCCGCCCGACTCGCGCCGCTCGGAGTGGATGGCCGACCTCGAGGAGCTCGCCGACCTCGCCGCCGAGACCGTGGCGCCCGCCGAGGTGCCCGAAGCGCGCCGCCGGCGCGGCGAGTACTCCGCGGCGGGGCTGGTCTCGCTGCTCACCGGCGGCGTCGCCGCCGAGGCCGAGGACCAGGCCGAGCCCGAGCCCGCCGCACCGGCCCGGCCGTGCCGCCGCACCCCACCGCGCGCCTGCCGCGCCGCCGCACCGTCGGCACCGGCCTGGCGGTGCTGGGGGCGGCCGCCCTCTGCGCGGGGGTGCTGCTGCACCTCCCCGCTCCCGATCCCGCGCCGCTCACCGGCGGCCCCGGCTACACCACCCCCAGCCCCTACGCGGGCAGCGGCGGCGTGGCGATGCAGCCGGTGCCGCTCGACCCCGCCTCGCCGGCCCCGATCGTCTTCGCTCCACTCTCCTCGCAGGCGCCGGGCGCGAGCGCCGTCCGCCCCTCGTCTCCGGGCGGCGCCGCCCCGGCGCCACCTCCGGCGGTGCGCCAGGCCCCGGTGGTCCTGACCCCGTCGACCTCCGCCCCGCCTCCGCCGAGGACCAATCCGCCGGCGACCGCGCCACCCGGCACCGCGCCCACGGCAGCGCCCTCCGCGGCTCCCACGGCGGCGCCGTCGCCGAGCGCGACCCCCGCCGGGCCGCTCATGGTCCGCAGCGTCACCCTCTCGATGGGGACCTGCGAGGACCACGGCTCCTGGTGGACCTGCCCCGAGACCGCGACCTTCACATTCGAGCCCGGCGCCCCGGGCACCCTCACCTACAGCATCGCCGGCGCCGACGTGACCTGCTCGGGAGCCCAGTCGTCCTTCGACCAGGCCCAGCCCTCGGTGGCCATCCCCGCGGGGACCACCCGGGCGATCGTCACCTCGGCGCTCGTGTTCCCGGCGGGCGCCCATCCCGCCGCGGTGGCGCCCGGCCAGACGCCCTCGACGGCGGCGGTCAGGGTCACCTCGCCGAACCGCATCGCCTCGGCGTCAGAGCCCTTCGGCGGCGCCTCCTGCCCCTGACCCCGCCGGGGGGAGGGGCGTCGGAGGCGGCGGCGGCGGATCGCCGTGTCCGTCGCGCTGCGGGCGCAGGCCCGAGAGCAGCGCGATCGCGAGCACGATGAGCACTCCCGGCCACACCCAGCGCGGGTGGAGCTGGAGGTCGCCGTGGCCGATGAGCAGGGTCAGGCCCAGGCCGGCGAAGGCGAGGCCGCAGATCAGGGAGACCGGGTCGGGAGAGCGGCGGAGCATCTAGAGGGCCCCCTGGACGGTGGTGGTGTCGGCGCGGCGCACGTGGACCTGGCCGAGACCGGTGTGGAGGTCGAGGGTCAGCCGGCCGAGGCTCGACGAGCCGTCGGCGCGCAGCCGGGTGTCGACGTCGAGGCCGTCGTCGCTGCGGTCGAGCAGACGCGCCTCGCCGGCGCCCACCCGGGCATGGATGTCGAGCGGGATGTCGGCGGGGACGATCACGTCGAGGGTCCCCATGCCGACGTCGACGCGGACGCTGCTGCCCCCGGCGCCGAAGGGTACCTTGCTGAGGTCGACGGTCAGGCCCCCGGCGGCGAGCTGGTAGCCGTCGCGAAGCTGGGAGACCGTCTGCGGCTGCCAGAGCCGGTCGCCGGCGCCGCCGCGGAGCGGGACGTCGGAGAGCCCGGCGGCGAGCACGACCGGAACGAGCAGGAGCCCGAGCACGATCAGGCCCCGGGGCGGCCTCCACCAGGCCCCCGCGACGAGCCCGAGGCCGACCACGGTGAGGCAGAGCGCGAGCACGCTCTGGACGCTGACGTCGACCGCGCCGGTGTCGCCGAGGATGCCGGCGCCGGCGGCGACGAGGAGCGCGACCGCGAGGGTGAAGCGGGTCACCGGCGAGCGCCGGCGGCGGCCCCGGGGTGGGACCGCCCCCCATCCGGGCTCCGAGCCCGGGGAGGTCCAGCCCGGCGGCGGCGGCGGCGGGGACGCCGTGGCCGCCCGTCGGCGGCCCCGAGGCGGGCGCGGGCCGGGGGATGTGGTCTCCGACGAGCAGCGCGACCCCGAGACCGAGGAGCACGAGCCCCCAGACCAGGCCGGGGTGGCCGGGGTTGAAGTCGCCCGCCACCGCGGCGATGGCGATGGCGCCGAGCACGACCGCGGTGTAGGCGCGCCAGCCGCCGTGTCCGAGGCGGCGGAGGAGGGTGACGCCGGGCGCCTCCGGCTGGCTGTCCGAGGGCAGCGCCAGCCAGCCGGCGATGTAGAGGAGGAAGCCGACACCGCCGGTGAAGCTCAGCACCGCGAAGGCGATGCGGACCAGGTTGGCGTCGACCGACAGGTGCCGGGCGATGCCGGTCGCCACCCCGGCGATGACCTTTCCGTCGTCGCTGCGGGTGAGCCTTCGCGGCGGCGGAGGCGGTGCATAGGGCGGGGGTGGCGCTGCCATGGGCGGTGCCTGGGCAGGCCCTGGCGAGGGTGGGGGCCCGGCCGGGGTGGTGTCGTCGTCCGGGCCGGGCGGCCCGGGCTGCTCGATGTCGTCCATGGCCCACAGCCTGCGCCCCGCCCCCACCTGCTGCCATCCGGGATGTCCCGGGGCGGACCCGGAGACCGACCCCGGGAGTCCCGCGGCCGGATCCGGATGGCCGCCCCCGCGGGCCCGTGGGAAGATCGGGTCGACGCAGTCCGCCATCCCAGGAGCTCACCGACATCCACCGGCCCGCGCCCCCACCGGCGAGCGCCCCCGGGGGCGCCCCCTCCCACCGCTCGCGCGCCGAGCGCTGGCGGCACGGGCTCGCCTTCACCCGCAGCGCCGACGACCGCGTCCTCACCGGGGTGGCCGGCGGGCTGGGGCGCCGGCTCGGCGTCGACCCGCTCCTCGTCCGCGGCGCCTTCGTCCTCCTCGCCGTCGCCGGGGGGTCGGGGGTCGGGATCTACATCCTCGCCTGGCTGGTGAGCCACGACCCCGAGGGCGCGGCCGCCGCGCCCTGGCCGCCGCCCCGCGCGACCACCCGCCGGCTCCTCGCCCTGGGGCTGATCGTCACCGGCGGGCTGATGATCCTCCGCGACGTCGGGGTGTGGTTCGGCGACACCCTCGTCGGCCCGCTCAGCCTCGCCCTGGTCGGCTCGGCGCTGATCTGGGTGCGCAGCGACGAGGACGACCGCGCCCGCTGGTCGAGGATGGGCCGACGGCTGCCCGCGAGCACCGTCGAGGCCGTCTTCGCCGGACCCTCCTCGCTGCCCCGGATCGTGGCCGGT
>VBHE01000286.1:37283-39660 GCA_005889515.1 Chloroflexota bacterium
CGCCTCCGCCGCGAGCTCGTCGAGGAGCGCCGCGAGCGGATCCGCTCGGAGGAGCGCGCCGAGATGGCCGCCCACCTCCACGACTCCGTGCTCCACACCCTCGCGCTCATCCAGCGCACCGACGCCCCGCCCGAGGTGGTGAGCCTCGCCCGCCGCCAGGAGCGCGAGCTGCGCGCCTGGCTCAACGACCGGGTCGAGGCGCCGGGCGCCGAGAGCCTCGGCGCCGCCGTCGACGGCCTCGCCGCCCGGGTCGAGCGCGAGCACGCGGTCGCCGTCGATGCGGTGGTGGTCGGCGACCGCCCCGTCGACGAGCGGCTCCACGCCGTGGTCCTCGCCTGCCAGGAGGCCGCCCTCAACGCCGCCCGCCACTCCGGCGCGCCGCGGATCTCCGTCTACATCGAGGCCGAGCCGGAGGCGATCACCGCCTACGTCCGCGACCAGGGGCGCGGCTTCGACCCCACCGCCGTGCCCTCCGACCGGCACGGCATCGCCGAGTCGATCCGCGGCCGCATCCAGCGGGTCGGGGGCACCGCGGTGGTGTCGAGCACCCCGGGGGCGGGGACGGAGGTGCAGCTGCGCGTCCCGGTGCCGGCATCGTGAGCCCCGCCGCGCGGACCCGGCTCTTCCTCGTCGACGACCACAGCCTCTTCCTCTCCGGCCTGCGCGCCGAGCTCGGCGCCCACCTCGACATCGTCGGCGACGCCGGGGATGCCGACGCCGCGATCGAGGGCATCCTCGCCACCCGTCCGGACGTCGTCCTCCTCGACGTCCACCTCCCCGGCGGCGGCGGCCGCGCGGTGCTCGAGGCGGTGCTCCGCGTCCTCCCCGAGACGCGCTTCCTCGCCATCTCGGTGTCCGACGCCGCCGAGGACGTCATCTCGGTGATCCGCGCGGGCGCGGGCGGCTACGTCACCAAGTCGATCGCCCCCGCCGACCTCGTCGCCGCCATCCGCACCGTGCGCGACGGCGACGCCGTGTTCTCGCCACGGTTGGCAGGATTCGTCCTCGACGCCTTCCGCGGCCGGCTGGCGGCGCCCTTCGACCCCGAGCTCGACCAGCTCACCACCCGCGAGCGCGAGGTGCTCCGCCACATCGCCCGCGGCTACAGCTACAAGGAGGTCGCCCAGAGCCTCCACCTCTCGGCGCGCACCGTCGAGACCCACGTGTCCTCGGTGCTCCGCAAGCTCCAGCTCAGCAGCCGGCACGAGCTCGCACGCTGGGCGAGCGACCGCCGCCTGGTGTGATCAGCCGGCGCTGTAGCCCACGCTGAAGTCTCCGCCGCCCGCCGAGGGAACGATCGCCCCGGGCGTCGCCGCGCCGCCGGCGCGGTCGCTCAGGGTGAGCACGGTCAGCTGCGCCGCGGGCCAGGAGGCGAGCGCGTCGGCGCCGAGGTCGGCGCTGCAGCCGGAGAAGGTGACCGACCCGAAGTCCGCGAGGGTGGACGGCGTCCCGCCGTGGCTGGTCGCCTCGGCGACCCACTCCGCGGTTCCGAGCGAGGTGCTCGCCGGCGTGAAGCTCACGTCCTTGGTGAAGCCGGCGGTGCTGTCGACGAGGTGGATGGCGCCGCCGGGTGCGCCGCTGCGCACGCTGACCGACGCCGAGATGCTGTCGCCGGGCTGGATCTGCACCACCGCGACCAGCGGCTGGGTGTACGACGGGCTGAGGAGCTCGTACCAGAGCGCGTGGATGGGCACGCCGTTGCGGCAGAAGGCGCCCGACCCCGCCTGGTAGAGGGGAGAGCTCGGGTAGCCCCCGAGGCCGACCCAGAACACCGACTCCGCGGTGGTCGCGCCCGAGATCACGTGGCCGGACCAGTTGTCGCTCACCACCCGGTCGGGCTGCGCGGGGCCGGGGGTCGGAGCGCTGCGGATGGTCAGCGGCGGCTGCGGCGCCGACGTCGGCGCCGGGACGACCCGGCGCACCGCGACCGGCTGCGGCAGCGCGGTGGCGACCACCAGGGTGGGCGTCGGGCGCGGCCGGAGCCGCTGCAACTCCGCCATCGGCACCATGACCGCGTTCGGGGCCGGGGTCGGGGCGGGCGTCGGCGTCGGCTCCGCGGTCGGGACCGGGGTCGGCGGAAGGGTGGCCATCGCCAGCGGGTGGGCGCCACCGCACCCCGCCAGGGCCATGGTCACCGCGGCCATGCCGGCCGCCACGACGGTGCGCCTCAACGATTCTCCTCCGGCCTTTCGACCGGAGCATCGTCTGCGAGGTCGCGGGACGGTTCGCGCCGTGTGGCGGCACCGCAACCCCTCCGAGACAGGGCCGCGACAGGGGCGCAAGGCGTACCAGGGGTGGGACTTGAACCCACGGCCTGCGGGTTATGAATCCGCTGCTCTGACCACTGAGCTACCCTGGCGCGCAGTCGGACGATAGC
>VBHE01000286.1:39828-44946 GCA_005889515.1 Chloroflexota bacterium
CCCAGCAGCGAGAGGATCGCGACGCAGCGCCCGAGCCTGCAGACCCGGCGCCCGAGCATCCACACCGTCGCCGCGCCCCGCATGGGACGCGTGCCTCCCTGATCCATCCCTGACGTTCCTCCTCTGCCCCCGGCGGTCAACCGTACTCGCACCTGACGCCCCTGACGACGGTGTGACGGAGCGGTCACAGGGGCCGCGCCGATCCGTCACCGCGAGCCCGAGTGCGCTGTACTGACAGGGTGAGCCTCGACTGGTCCGACCTCGTCGCCGTCGCCCGCGAGCAGGGCTGGCGCGAGGAGCGGCGCACCCGCCACATCTGGCTGTACGCCCCCGACGGCCGCGGGACCGCGTGCATCCCCACGTCGACGAGCGACTGGCGCGCGATCCACAACGCGGTGGCGCAGCTGCGCAGGCTCGGGCTGGTCTGGGGAGGCCGGCGGGCGAGCCGCAGGGGCGACCTGGTCGAGCCCCCGGACGGCGGCGGCGACGACGAGGCGTCGACCCTCGCGCGCCTCGAGTACGCGCTCTCCGTCGGCGAGGCGGTCTACTGCGCCATCGTCGGCGCCGGGGAGCCGCTCTCCGCCACCGAGCTGTCCGCGGCGACCGGGTTCTCGCGCTCGGCGATCCGGCACGCGCTCCAGGCGCTCACCGCCGAGGGCTTCCTCGCGGCTGCGGGCAGCCGCACCCGCGACAAGCGCGGGGTGCGACCCGACACCCTCTACGCGGTCTCGGGGGCGGCCCCGGCGCGGTGAGCCGCGGCGGCGGCGGCGGGCACCCGCACCGGCCGCAGCAGCCACGCGCCGCACACCGCGAGCGCGATGCCGATCGGCAGCAGCCGGCCGCCGAGGGCGAGGGACAGGTCGGAGGAGAAGAAGCCGCCGACGAGCACATGGGGGTCGAACTCGGCGCCGGTCACGGCGAGCAGCCAGGCGCCGGTGAAGCCGACCAGGGCCTCCCAGCGGTGGTGTCCGACCGGTCCCTGGAGGGTGGCGATCCAGAGGACGATGAGCACCGCGCAGGCGCCGCTGTTCAGCACCCCGGCGAGGGCGCCGCCGTCGAAGCCGGAGACCCCCACCGCCTGCGGCCCCCCGGTGATCGCGACGAAGGGCACCATGGTCACGCTGATCAGGACGGTGAGCATGCCCGCGAGGAGCAGCCCACCCCCCTGCCACAGCGGCCGGGCGATCTCGGCGCGCTGCGGCCCCGGGGCGAAGCCCGCGGCGGAGCGCGGCCGGCGGAAGTGGACGACGCTGACGATCTCGACCCGGAGCTCGTGCTCCATCCGGTCGAGGTTGAAGGCCGCCCGGGTGCTCGGCGTGAGCAGCACCCGCCGCGCCTCCGACATCAGGCGGAAGCGCTCGGCGGCGGCGGCGTCACCCGGGTGGAGGTCGGGATGGCACTGCTTCGCCCCCTCGCGATAGGCGGCCTTGATCTCCGCCTCGGTGGCGTCTGGCCGGACGCCGAGGATGGCGTAGTGGTCGCGGAACCTGGTCGGGGACGAGGAGCGCATCTGCTGAACGATTCCTTCCCAATGCCTCGCGGCGCCACGGGAGTCCCGGGACGCCGGGCAGCGATGCCGCTGCACTGTTCCAACGGGTTCCCCGCGGCAGGCTTGCGCGCCGGGCAGAATGGCGGCCGCCCATGCCCTACCCCAACCTCGCCGGCAAGCACGCCCACGAGGCCCTCTTCGCGCCCGGCGAGTACCTCGCCTACGCTCGCGCCCACGGCCTCGTCGACCCTGCCCCGCCCCCCGAGGCGGTACTGCTCTGCTACCAGCCCGCCCTCGCCCGCCGGCTGCTCGGCGACCGCTCCGGCCCCCGGCCGCGGATGCCCGGCCACGTGCGCCCGCTGCCCGACGGTGACGGCCGGGTCGCGGCGGCCGCCGGCTTCGGCATCGGCGCCCCGGCGGCGGCGGTGGTGCTCGAGGAGCTCGTCGCCTGGGGGGTCCGCCGGGTGGTGAGCGTGGGGACCGCGGGGACGCTGCAGCCCCAGCTCGTCCCCGGGCGGGTGGTGGTCTGCACCTCCGCGATCCGCGACGAGGGCACCTCCCACCACTACCTCCCGCCCGAGCGCCTCGTCGACCCCGGTCCCCGGCTGACCGCCCACCTCGCCGCCACTCTGCGCGGCCGCGGCCTGGACGTCGAGGAGGGGCGGACCTGGACCACCGACGCCCCCTACCGGGAGACCGCCACCGAGATCCGCAGCTACCGCGAGGAGGGGGTGCTGACCGTGGAGATGGAGGCCGCCGCCCTCTTCGCCGTCGCCCGCCACCGCGGCATCGAGGTCGCGAGCGCGCTCGTGGTCAGCGACCGGCTCGGCGAGGCCTGGGAGCCGCACTTCCACGCCGAGGTCACCGCCGACGGCCTCGAGGCCGCCGCCCGCGGCGCCCTGGAGGCGCTGACGACATCTACCTGACGCCGAGCCCGTAGAGCTGGTTGAGCCGGTCGCGCAGGGTGTCGTGGACGAAGGTGCCGAGCTTGACCCCGAGCAGCCTGCCCTGGGCGTCGTAGAAGGCGGTCACCGGCATGCCCTGGGCACCGAGGGCGTCGTGGAGCCCGCTGTTCAGCCGCCCCCCGACGTCCTGGGCGAGGGGCCATCCCCGGATGTACTGGTGGGCGAGGGCCTCGCCGTCCCTGGACTCCTCGGCGTCGATCCCGACGAAGCGCACCCGGTCGCCGGCCTGGGCCGCCATCGCCGAGAGCACGGGCAGCTCGGCGCGGCAGGGGACGCACCACGAGGCGAAGAAGTTCACCACCACCGGGCGGCCCCGGAAGTCGGCGAGCCGCACCAGGCCGGGGCCGTCGAGGCGGGGCAGCTCCCAGGCGGAGGGATCGACCGACACCTTGACCGGCGAGCCGCTGGCCGGCGTGGAGGCGGGCGGAGTGCCCGACCCGGCACGGGCGATCAGCAGGGCGGCGACCACCGCCACCGCGACCGCGACGAGCGGGGCGACGAGCCGCCACCGGCGGGCGCCGGGCGACGGGGTGTGCTCGGGACGGGCGTCGGCCATGCCCCCATTCTCGCCCAGTGCCGCCCGGCACCGGGATTCAGCAGGGGTCAGGGTGTGCTCGCCGGGGTCACTCCGGGGGTGTCGGCGGTGGTCGCGTTCGCCGTCGTCGTCGCGCGCGAGGTGGTGGTGTGCGCGGCCGAGGTGGTCGTGGCCGGCGCGGTGCTGGACGTGGTGTGCGTGGTGGTCGTGCCCGGCGCGGTCGTCGTGCTCTTCGAGGTCGTCGTCCCGGTCGTGGTCGTGGACGGCGCCGCCGTCGTCGTGGTCGTCGCCGTCGTGCTGCGGGTGGTCGTGGTCGTCGTCGCCGGGCCGGTGGTGGTCGTGGTGGTGCGGGCGGTCGTCGTCTGGGTCGAGGACTCCGCGCGGGTGACCGAGGAGGTGCTGCTCACCGAGGCCGCCGACGGCGCCGGGACGCTGATGCTGGTGCTCCCCGCCGCCGAGACCGGCGGCTGTGGCGACGTCGCCGGGGTGCTGATCACCGGCGCCGGCGGCGGCGCCGGCGGGAGCACGGCGGGATGGACGGCGATGGTGCCCGTGGTCACGAGCGCGGTCACCCCGGCGGCGCCGGTCCCCGCGGGGAGCAGGCGGGGGATCAGTCCGAGGGGGGCGCCGGCGAGGGGCGCCAGCCAGGCGGTGAAGCCCACGGTGCGCCAGAGCCGGCTGATCGAGATGGTGAGGAAGGCGCGGACGAGAGTGGGGTCGAGGTGGGTGCCCGAGGAGCGCACCAGCTCGCGTCGGGCGGCGGCGACGCCCATCGGCCGCTTGTACGGCCGGGCGGCGGTCATCGTCTCGAAGGCGTCGACGACGGCGACGATCCGGGCGCCCAGGGAGATCTCGCGACCGCGCAGCCCGTGGGGGTAGCCCTTGCCGTCCCAGCGTTCGTGGTGCTGCTCGACGGCGAGCGCCCACTCCCCGAGCCACTCACGGATGGGCTCGATGAGGCGGGCGCCCTCGACGGGGTGCTGGCGCAGGGTCCGCCAGCCGTCGGGGCCGGGGTCGCCGCGCTTGTTCAGCACCGTCGCGGGCACGCTGAGCTTGCCGATGTCGTGGAGCAGCGCCGCCCAGCGCAGCCGGTCCCGGGCGGCGGGGCCGAGCTTGAGCTCGTCGGCCAGCATGTCGGTGAAGATCCGGACCCGCTCGGAGTGGCCCCGGGTCGCCCGGTCGTGGGCGGTCAGGGCCGCGACCAGGGTGACGATCGTCTCGGTGGCGCGGGCGGGGGTGTCATCGGCCCCGTTCTGGCGCACCCAGGCGGTCTCGGTCTCGAGGTCGCGGACCCGGCGGCGGGCGACGGCGAAGCGCGACGGGGCCCGGTCGGGGAAGAGCAGCGAGAGCCGGAGCAGCGTCGCCAGCGGGATCAGCCGCTGCGCCAGCCGCTGGAAGAGGGCGAAGGACGCCAGCTCGACGGTGAGGAAGCAGAACCACCAGAGGATGGCGCCGCCGAGGTCCGGGGGGCGGCGGTAGACCCGGCCGACGAGATAGGAGAGCGCCAGCGCGGCGACGATCGGCANNGCGTGCTGAGGACCGGGCGGGCGCGCCAACGCAGCTGCGCGGCGCGCTCGGGCGGCAGGGTATCCGTACTCATGGACCGCAGTGTGGGGAGGATGCTTCCTTCGGCAGCGCCCGCCCGCGATGCCGCTGGACCCGATCATACGTGCCCGAAGGCCGCCCGCAACCGTCTTTACCGCCGTCTTACAGAGGACGTGGGGATCAGGCGCGCAGGCCCGATCTCAGGACCCCGTCGAGGAGCGGGCCGAGGGGCTCGAGCTCGAGCCGGGCCTCGACCACGCCGTCGAGCGAGTGCATCGAGGCCGCCTCGCCGCAGCGGCGCAGCAGGGCGAGCACCGGGAGGTTGTCGGAGAGCAGGTCGGCGTGGAAGACGCGCACCCCGTTCGCGAGGGCGACGGTCCCCAGCGCGGCGAGGAGCAGGGTGCCCAGCCCCCGGCGCTGCCAGGCGTCGGCGACGGTCAGCGCCACCTCGGCCTGCTCGGGCCGGCCGGCGCTGCGGATGTACCGGGCCACCCCGGCGGGGCGCGACCGCACCCCGGCGAGGGCGCCGAGAGCGCAGTGGTCGACGCCGTCGGCGCCGGTGAGCTCGTCGAGCTGAGCCTCGG
>VBHE01000286.1:45007-45631 GCA_005889515.1 Chloroflexota bacterium
GCCCTGGCGGAGCGCCTCGCGATCGCCGGGGCCGACCGGGCGCATCCGCACCGGGGTGCCGTCCGGGAGCCGCGCCGCGAAGGACACGACGCCGCCGTCGGGGTTCATTGGGGCACGATAACGCGCAATGACGCATCGCGTCAAGGTTCCTAGGCGGCCCTCCTCTCCGCCTCCCAGCGGGCCTCGGCCTCGCCGATCGGGGTCGAGGGCGGACCGAGGCGGAAGGGCCAGATCTCCTCGGCGATGCGCCGCCAGTTGGCGGTCGCCTCCAGGCTGCCGAGCACGGCGTAGAGGCCGAGGTTGATGCGCTGGAGGATGACGTAGGCGCGAGGGATGTCGCTGTACGCGGCGAGCGGCCCCCGGGTGTTGAAGTAGCGGCGCACGAGCGCCGACGCCCACTCCCGGGTGATCGTCATCGGCGCATCGCGCAGCACCGTCCGGTAGAAGTGGCCGAGGTGCTCGACGACCACCTCGGTCGAGACCGGGGCCCCGCGCTGGATGAAGCCGGCGCGCTCGAGCGCGTCGCGGAAGCCCTCGCCGTCGTTCTCGATGGCGAGCAGGCGGGCGGCGTCCTCGAGCGGCGCGAGGTCCTCGTCGGTGAAGTGCTTCACCAGGCCGAAGTCG
>VBHE01000287.1:0-980 GCA_005889515.1 Chloroflexota bacterium
GCTACCTGCGGATCACCGATCGCAAGAAGGACCTGATCATCACCGCCGGCGGCAAGAACATCTCCCCGAGCAACATCGAGGCGGCGCTGACCCGGCATCCGCTCATCGCCAACGCGGTGGTCATCGGCGATCGCCGGCCCTACCTCAGCGCCCTCATCACCATCGACCCGACCGAGGCGGCGGCGTATCCCGACGTCCGCGCCGAGGTCGAGCGCCACGTCGAGGCGGTGAACGCGACCCTCTCCAACGTCGAGCGGGTGCGGCGGTGGACCATCCTCGAGCACGACTTCACCGTCGGCGATGAGCTCACCCCGACCCTGAAGGTGAAGCGCAAGGTCGTCAACGAGAGGTATGCGGCGGAGATCGAGGCGAACTATCCCGCGACGGCGCCGTCTCAATCCGGCGACACCTTCTCCGGGGTGGGTTCGGCGCCCGCACCGCGGGAGTAGCATCGCCGCGTGCCCCCCCGTCCCCGGGTCCTCGTCATCGAGGACGACGCAGCCCTGCGCAAGGTCCTGGAGCTCCGCCTGACCATCGAGGGATTCGAGGTGGCGGTCGCCTGCGACGGCCAGGCGGGCCTCGACACGATCGACGACTTCGTACCCGACGCGGTCATCTCCGACCTGATGATGCCGCGCCTCGACGGCTACGGCTTCTGCCGCGCCGCCCGCGCCCGCCCCGGGCTGGAGCACCTGCCGATCCTCCTGCTGAGCGCCCACCAGCGCGACGGCGAGGTCGACGAGATCCTCCGCCTGGGGAGCATCGAGTACATGACCAAGCCCTTCGACGCGGCCACCCTGGCCGGCACGCTGCGCCGGCTCACCGGGGCCGCCGGCGGCGGCTGATCCCTACGATCGGGGCGATCCGCAAGAAAGCCTCCAACGACCCGTTCCTCTCAAGGACGGGCTCAGGGGGGATCTGCCGACAGCGAAGGGGTGGATTCCACACATGATCGACATGGTCAGCGAGACCGGGCTCTG
>VBHE01000287.1:989-10002 GCA_005889515.1 Chloroflexota bacterium
AAGGTCGACCACGAGAACGTCGAGGCCGCCCGCGCCGCTGCGCGCGCCTGGTCCCCGCGGCGTGTCGCGCACAGCCTCGCCACCGAGATGCTCGCGGTCTGAGCTCCCCGCGGCTAGAGGGCGGCGAGGAGCTTCTGCCGGAGCTCCTCGAGCTGCTCGCGTTCGGCGATCGACGGCTTGTGGGGCGTCGCCGGGGGGAACTTGAGCCGGTGCAGGGCATCGGCGAGCTGCTCGATCTCCTCGTCGGTGAGGCGGAGCAGGCGGCCGTCGGCGCGCGCCGGCGGCGGGGACTCGGTCGGCTCGGCCGCGTAGGCTGCGACCCCCTGCCCGGTTCCCTGGGTGGGCCGGAACAGCTCGTCCGAGCCGCGGAGATGGGCACGGCGGAAGCTGCCTCCCATCACTGTCCCCCCTCTCCCTCGCCGCCGTCCCCGTTCAGCACGGCGGCCGCCAGGGCGCGATAGGCCTTCGCGCCGGGCGACGCGTTCGCGTACTGGAGGATCGACTGGCCCTCCAGCGGGCATTCGGCGAAACGGATGCTGGCGTCGACCCTGACCTCGAAGACCTGGTCCCCGTAGTGCTCCTTCACGAGGTCGAGCACCTCCTGGCTGTGGAGCGTGCGGCTCTTGAAGATGGTGGGAAGGATGCCGGCGATGCGCAGCTGGGGGTTGAGCTTGTGGCGGACCCGGTCGATGGTCCGCTGCAGCTGCTGCATCCCCTTCATCCCGAAGTACTCGCACTGCAGCGGGATGATCACCTCGGTGGCGACCACCAGCGCGTTGACGCTGAGCAGTCCCAGCGAGGGCGGGCAGTCGATGACCACGAAGTCGTACTCGTGGAGGTGGGGCGCCAGCTTCTCCTCGAGCACCCGCTCGCGCCCGAGCTCGTTGACCAGGGCGAGCTCGGCCCCGCTCAGCTCGATGTTCGCGGGGAGGAAGTCGACCCCGATCTTCTCCGAGCGCATGCGGACGTCGGCGAGGTCGACGTGCGGGTTGGTGAGCAGGTCGTAGACGGTGAGCTCGACCTCGTCCGGGTACCGGCACCCCATGTTGATGGTGAGGTGTCCCTGGGGATCGAGGTCGATGCAGAGGACCCGCAGCCCGGTCTCGGCGAGCGCGCCTCCCAGGTTGACCGCGGTGGTCGTCTTGCCCACGCCACCCTTCTGATTGGCGATGGCGAGGACCCGGGTCATTCCCTCTCCCGTCCTCAGGTGCGGGCCGAACAGATGCGCTCCACCAAGCCGCTATCATACGGCGGCCGCGTGTCGGTTGCGCGCCATCACCGGAGCACGGGAGCATCTTGGCCGAGGTCGAGCGGGTCAAGCCACGAGCCTTGTACGTCGAGGAGGCGATCGCGCTCGCCCTCGAGAGCCGGTGGACCGAGGCGCTCGCGGTCAACCGCGCCCTCCTCGAGCGGCACGGCGAGGAGGAGGACACCTACAACCGGCTCGGCAAGGCGCTCTCCGAGCTCGGCCAGCCGGAGGAGGCGCTCGAGTCCTACCAGCAGTCGCTCCGCCTCAACCCGCTGAACATCATCGCCCAGAAGAACGTCCGCAAGCTCTCGGCGCTGCTCCAGGCGCCGTCGCGGGTCGAGGGGATGGCGACGGCGATCGACGTCGACCTCTTCACCGAGGAGCCGGGCAAGAGCGGCCTCACCGTGCTGGTGCCGCCCGCCGGCGGGGTGGACGTCGCCGTCGCCCCCGGCGACGTCGTCGAGCTCCACGCCGAGAACGGGCAGCTCCGCGCCCGCAGCGTCCGCGGCATCGACCTCGGCGACGTCGACACCAAGCTCGCCCGCCGGCTTCTCCCGCTGATCAGCAGCGGCAACCGCTACTCGGCCGCCGTGGCCCGGGTCGACGACCGGCGCATCGAGGTGATGATCCGGGAGACCTACCAGGCCCCGGAGAACGCCCGGAAGTCCTCCTTCGCGATCGCCCGCGGAACCCGCCGCGAGGACTTCCGCCCCTACGCCAAGGAGTCGCTGCTCGCCTCGCGCGGCATCGACGACGACTCCTCGGACGAGGAGGAGAGCACCCCCGGCGGCGACGACGGCGGCGAGGAGCTCGAGGGCATGCAGCCGGCCGAGGGGGACGTCGAGGACCCCGGCGGCTTCGAGACGGAGGACGACTCCGACGAGGACGTCCGTCCCGAGGACGAGTACTGAGGTCACCGGGGTCCCCAACGGGGTTTCGGCAGTCGACCGGTAGACTGGGCGCGTGCAGGACGCCCCCACCGTCGAGGGCGCCGGGGCCCCCAGAGGGCGAGCCGGCGGCTTCACCGACTGGCTGCCCGGCGCCGCGCGCCGCCGGAGGGCGGCCGGGGACGCCATGATCCGGACCTTCGAGGGCTGGGGCTACGGCATGGTCGCCACCCCGCTCGTCGAGCCGCTCGACACCATCTCCTCGGGAGTCGGCGCGGCCAAGCAGACCCAGCTCTTCCGCTTCATGGACGCCGACGGCGCCCTCCTCGCCCTCGTCGGCGAGCGCACCGTGAGCGTCGCCCGGGTGGTCGCCACCCAGCTCCGCGACGGCCCGTACCCGCTCCGCCTCTGCTACGCGGGGCCGGTGCTCCGCAACCAGCCCCCGCTCGGCGGCCGCCGCCGCGAGAACCTGCAGGCGGGATGCGAGCTCATCGGCGCCGGCTGCATCGCCGCCGACGCCGAGTGCGTCGCCCTCGCCGCCGAGGCGCTGTCCCGGGCCGGCCTCGGTGGGGTCCAGGTCGACGTCGGCCACGCCGACTTCCTCCCCGGGCTGCTCGAGGGCGCAGGCCTCGACGCCTCCGACCGCGAGCGGGTGCTGGCCGCGCTCAGCGGCCGCGACCTCGTCGCCGTCGAGGAGGCCCTCTCCGAGACCTCGATCGGCGACGCCGAGCGGGCGCTGCTCCTCCGCTTCCCCGCGCTGCGCGGTGGCCGGGAGATCGTCGACGCCGCCGCCCAGGGGCTGCGCGCGGAGCGACCCCGGCGGGCGCTCGGCGAGCTCGCCCAGCTCTGGGACCTGCTCATGGCGTACGGGCTCGAGGGGCATCTCCACCTCGACCTCGGCGCGGTCCGCGACTGGGACTACTACACCGGCCCCACCTTCGAGCTCTTCAGCGGCGAGCTCGGCTTCCCGCTCGGGACCGGGGGTCGCTACGACGGCCTGCTCGGCCGCTTCGGGCTGCCCCTGCCGGCGACCGGCTTCGTCCTCCACGTCGACCGCTGCTGCGACGCGCTCGCCCGCCGGGGCGGCGAGGCCGCCGAGCCGCTGCCGCCGGCGCTGCGGGTCGCCTACGCCGCGGGCGGCGAGGCGATCGCCATCCGCGCCGCGACCGCGCTCCGCGGACCCGGCGCGGCGGTCGCCTGTGACCTCGAGCCGAGCGACGGGCCGCCGGCCGGGGCCGACCTCTACGTCGACGCCGACGGCGCCGCCCGCTGGTGGGACGGCTCGCGCTGGGCCGACGCGAGCACCGCCGAGGCGGTCGCCGCGCTCGCCGGGAGCACCAACGGGAGGCGCGCCACGTGAGCGGGCTCTGCGTCGCCGTGCCGAACGGGGCACTGCTCGAGGGCGCCTGCGAGCTCCTCGGCGCCGCCGGTGTCGACGTCGAGGCCTCGCGCTTCGACGACGCGCTGCTCATCGAGTCCGGCGGCCACCGGCTCATCAAGGTGCGGCCGACCGACGTCCCCGTCTACGTCGAGATGGGCGCCGCCGACTGCGGCATCGTCGGCAAGGACATGCTCTGGGAGTCCCACCGCGACGCCTACGAGCTCGTCGACCTGCGCTTCGGCGGCTGCCGGCTGGTGCTCGCCGCCCCCGAGGACTCCGCGCTCGCCGCCGGGAACTGGCCGCCCTCGCTGCGGGTGGCCACGAAGTACCCGCACGCGGCGGTGCGCTTCTTCGACCGCATCAACGTCGCCGCCGACCTCATCAAGCTCCACGGCTCGGTCGAGCTCGCGCCCGCGACCGGGCTCGCCGACGCGATCCTCGACATCGTCGCGACCGGCCGCACCCTGCGCGCGAACCGGCTCGTCGAGGTCGCCGAGGCGGGCAGGTCGACGGCGCGGTTCATCGTCAACCAGGCGTCTTTGAAGACCCGCTCCGAGGCGGTGACGGCGCTCGCCGCCGCGCTCCGCCGTGCCGTCGACGCGCGCGCCGCGGCCAAGCGCGAGGGAGCCGCGTGACCACCGCCCTGAAGCGGCACGACGCCGCGAGCTTCCGCCGCCTGACCGCGGGCGCACGCCGCTTCGTCGAGCCCGCGCTCGACGACGAGCAGTCGGCGCGGCTGCAGGGGCTCTTCGGCCGGCCGCTCGGCGCCGACGAGGCGGTTCGCCTCATCGTCGACGACGTCCGCCGTCGTGGGGACATCGCGCTGCGCGACTGGACCCGGCGCATCGACGGCGTCGAGGTCGAGCACCTCCACGCCGGCCCGGCCGAGATGGCCCATGCGTGGAGCATCACCGACCTCGAGCTGCGTGCGGCGCTCACGACCGCGGCCGCGCGCATCCGCGGCTTCCATGCGCTGCAGCGCGACACCGCGGTCCGCGGCACCGGTGCGCTGGGGCTGCGCCCGGTGCCGCTGCGCCGCGCCGGCTGCTACGTCCCCGGCGGCCGCGCCGCCTACCCGAGCACGGTGCTGATGAACGTCATCCCCGCCCAGGTGGCGGGCGTCGACTCGGTGATCGTCGCCACCCCGCCGGGACCCGACGGCCGCGCCCATCCCGCGGTGCTCGCCGCGGCGCAGCTGCTCGGCGTCGCCGAGGTGGCGGTGATGGGGGGCGCCCAGGCGATCGCGGCGCTCGCGTACGGCACCGAGTCGGTCCGCGCCGTCGACACCATCGTCGGCCCCGGGAACCTCTTCGTCACCCTCGCCAAGCGCGCCGTCTTCGGCAGCGTCGGCATCGACGGGCTCGCCGGGCCGAGCGAGGTGATCGTGGTCGCGAGCGAGGGCGCCGATCCCCGGATGGTCGCCGCCGACCTCGTCTCCCAGCTCGAGCACGACCCGCTCGCCTGGGCGGTGTGCGTCACCGACTCGGCGGAGCTGGCGGGACGGGTCGAGGAGGAGTTCGTCCCCGCCGCCGAGAGCGCGGTGCGCCACGGGATCATCGCCGCCGCCGCCGGTCGCCACGGGATGACCGTGGTCTGCGCCGACCTCGAGGAGGCGCTCGCGCTCGTCGACGACTTCGCCCCCGAGCACCTCGAGCTCCAGGGCGCCGCCGCCGAGGCGCTGGCGTCGCGGGTGCGCACCGCTGGCGCGATCTTCGTCGGCGAGGACAGCCCGGTGCCGATGGGCGACTACATCGCCGGGCCCAACCACACCCTGCCCACCGGCGGCGCCGCGCGCTTCAAGGGCCCGCTCTCGGTGATGGACTTCGTGCGCTGGTCGAGCGTCACCCAGCTGGCGCGTGCCGACATGGAGCTGCTCGGCCCGGTGGCCTGCACCCTCGCCGAGGCCGAGGGGCTGCACGGGCACACCGCGTCGATCCGGCTGCGGCTCGAGCGCAACGGCGAGCCGTCGCGATGAGCGCTCCCCGCACCGCGTCGCACGAGCGCGTCACCAAGGAGACGCGGATCTCCACCGCGGTCCTCGTCGACGGCAGCGGCGTCGCCGACGTCGAGCTGCCGCTGCCGTTCTTCCGCCACATGGTCGAGGCGTACGTGAAGTACAGCGGGATGGACGTGCGCCTGCACGGCAGCGGCGACGTCGAGGTCGATGCCCATCACCTCGTCGAGGACTGCGGCCTGGTGCTCGGCGCCACCGTCTCCAAGGCGCTCGGCGACCGTGCCGGCATCCGCCGCTTCGGCAACGCCCACGCCCCTCTCGACGAGTCGCTGGTGCGCTGCGTGCTCGACTTCAGCAACCGTCCCTACGTGGTGTGGGAGATGGCGCCGCTGCGCGGCCGCATCAACGACTTCGACGTCAGCGTGCTCGGTGAGTTCGTCCGCGGCTACGCGCAGACCGCGGGGATCTCGCTCCACGTCGACTACCTCCGCGGTGAGAACCTCCACCACATCGCCGAGGCGGCATTCAAGGCGATGGGGCTCGCCACCCGGGAGGCGCTGGAGCGCACCGGGGGCACGGCGATCCCCAGCACCAAGGGCGTGCTGTGAGTGGCGAGGGGGGACGTGCCCGCGTCGCGGTCGTCGACTACGGGGTGAGCAACCTGCGCAGCGTCGAACGGGCGCTCGCGGCGGTCGGGGCGGAGCCGGTGCTCACCCGCGACCCCGGGGCGGTCGAGGGATGCGCCGGGGTCGTGCTCCCCGGGGTGGGCGCCTTCGGCGCCGCCGTCGACGCCCTCGACGCCCTCGGCCTGCGCCGCGTCGTGACCGCGGCGGTCGAGAGGGGCACGCCGCTGCTCGGGGTCTGCCTCGGCTTCCAGCTCCTCTTCGAGTGGAGCGACGAGAGCGGCGGGCGGCCCGGCCTCGGCCTGCTCGGCGGCGAGATCCGCCGCATCGACCCCTGCCGGGGAAAGGTGCCGCACATGGGCTGGAACCGGCTGCAGATCCGGCGCCCGTCGCCGCTCCTCGAGGGCGTCGCCGACGGGACCTGGGCCTACTTCGTCCACTCCTACGCCGCCCCCGCCGGGGGCGACGACGTCGTCGCCGGCTGCGAGTACGGGGGCGCCGCGCTCGCCGCCGCATGCGCCCGCTCGGTCGTGTACGGTACGCAGTTCCACCCGGAGAAGAGCGGGCCCCAGGGGCTTCGGCTCTATGCCAACTTCGTCCGGATCTGCGAGGGGGGGCGGTCGGAGGTCGAGCCCGTGCCCGGGCAGCAGGCGCAGTCGTGATCGTCATCCCCGCCGCCGACGTGAGGGGTGGCCGGTGCGTGCGGCTGCTCCGCGGTGACTTCACCCACGAGACGGTCTACGCGGAGGAGCCGTCGCAGGTGGTGCTCGAGTTCGTCCGCCAGGGCGCCGAGCGGCTCCACATCGTCGACCTCGACGCCGCCCGCGGGGTGCCCGACGTGCTCTCTCGCGACGCCGTCCGCGCCGCGGTCATGGTGCTGCGCGACACCGGCGCCACCGTGCAGCTCGGCGGCGGGGTGCGCAGCCCTGCGGCGGCGAGCGCCTGGCTGGACCTCGGCGCAAACCTCGTGGTCCTCGGCAGCCTCGCGGTCCGCAACCCCGAGATGGCGGCGGAGATCTGCCGCGCCCATCCGGGCCACGTCCTCCTCGGCCTCGACGTCCGCGACGGCGTCGCCCAGGCCCAGGGATGGACCGAGGCCGCCGGCGACGCCCTCGCCCACCTGCGCCGCTGGAACGACTGGGACGCGGCCGGGGTCGTGCTCACCAACGTCGCCCGCGACGGCGCGCTCACCGGTCCCGACCTCGAGGGCCTCGAGGCCTGCATCGCGGCCTACGACCGGCCGGTGATCGCCTCCGGCGGGGTCGCCTCGCTCGAGGACCTCATCGCCCTCGCCGATGCCGGCGCCAGCGGCGCGATCGTCGGGCGGGCGCTCTACGAGGGGCGCATCGACCTCGCCGCCGCGCTCCGCCTGTTCCCGACCAACCCCGCCCCGCGCCAGCAGCACGGATGAGCTTGGCGCGCCGGATCATCCCCTGCCTCGACGTCGACGCGGGGAGGGTGGTGAAGGGGACCCAGTTCGTCGACCTGCGCGACGCCGGCGACCCCGCCGAGCTCGCCGCGCGCTACGACGCCGAGGGCGCCGACGAGCTCGTCTTCCTCGACATCACCGCTTCGCACGAGGACCGCGACATCCTCCTCGACGCGGTGCGGCGCACCGCCGACGCGCTCTTCATCCCGCTCACCGTGGGCGGCGGTCTGCGCACCCTCGACGACATCGAGGCCCTGCTCCGCGCCGGCGCCGACAAGGTGTCCCTCAACACCGCCGCGCTCGCCGACCCGGCGCTGGTCACCGCCGCCGCGGAGCGCTTCGGCGAGCAGTGCATCGTCGTCGCCATCGACGCCCGCCGCGAGGGCCAGGGCTGGGGCGTCTACACCCACGGCGGCCGCAGGCCGACCGGTCGTGACGCCATCGCCTGGGCGCGCGAGGCGACCGGGCGCGGCGCCGGCGAGGTGCTGCTGACGAGCATGGACCGTGACGGCACCGGCGACGGCTACGACATCCCGCTCACCGCGGCGGTGAGCCGCGCGGTGCCGGTGCCGGTGATCGCGAGCGGCGGCGCCGGGCATCCCGAGCACCTGCGCGAGGTGCTCGTCGAGGGCTGCGCCGACGCCGCGCTCGCGGCCTCGATCTTCCACTTCTCCGCCCACCCGCTCGCGGCGACGAAGGCCTACCTCCGCGACCACGACGTCCCGGTGCGGCTGTAGGGGGTAGGCTGGGCCGCGTGACCACCACCGGCCGTCCCGTCCACCTCCCCCGGGCCGCGGCGGCGCTCCGCCTTCCCCTCTGGCAGCGCTCGCAGCAGCGGATGCGCGAGAAGTACGGCTTCGACATGGACGCGACCGACGCGCTCGACCGGGCCCGCTCCCTCGTCGCCGAGCACCCCGACGACGCGGAGATGGCGCTGCTCCTCGGCTCGGTGCTCGCGACCCGGGGCGAGATCGACCTCGCGGAGATCGAGGTCCGGCGGGCGCTCGAGCTCTCGCCGCGGCTCCCCCGGGCGCACACCACCCTCGCCACCCTGCTGATGAACCGCGGCGAGCGCGAGGAGGCGCTGCGCAGCGCCCGCGACGCGACCGCGCTCGACAAGGAGGACCCGACCGTCCTCTTCAACCTCGGCCTCGCCGAATGGTTCGCGGGCGAGCGCCGGACCGCGAAGGCGGCGTTCGACCGCGCCGCCGAGGCGCTCCGCGCCGCGACTGCCGAGGGCGGGGCGCCGCCGACGTCCCCGCCGCCCTGGTGGCGGCGCATCGGCCGCCGTGGCTGAGCGTCCCGAGCCGCGGTTCGGGGCGGACGGACTGGTCTGCGCCGTCGCCCAGGACGCCGGGAGCGGCGCCGTGCTCATGGTCGCCTGGATGGACCGCGAGGCCTGGGAGCGCACCCTCGCCGACGGCTACGCCACCTTCTTCAGCCGCTCGCGAGGGCGGCTGTGGCGCAAGGGCGAGACCAGCGGCAACGTG
>VBHE01000080.1:0-3924 GCA_005889515.1 Chloroflexota bacterium
TGCGGACAGACCGCGGCCAGCTGGCGGTCGGCCATGGGACGGAGCAGCTCGAAGGTGGCCGAACAGGACTGGCAGCGGTATTCGTAGAGGGGCACGCGGGGATCCTCGGTGAGCGATGTCGGGCACGTCGAGTGTAGTGGTCTAATGCCGGTCATGAAGACCATCGAGATCAACGGCGTCACCGAGCAGATCATCGAACGCAGCGACTATCCGATCGAGCGGCAGCGTGCCATCCTCGGTGAGGAGGTGACCGCCGTCCTCGGATACGGGCCGCAGGGGCGGGGCCAGAGCCTCAACCTCCGCGACCAGGGATTCAGCGTCCTCATCGGGGTGCGCCCCGGACGGAGCATGGACCGCGCCCTCGAGGACGGCTGGGAGGAGGGCGAGAACCTGCTCAGCATCGAGGACGCCGCCGAGCAGGGGACGATCGTCCAGTACCTCCTCAGCGACGCGGCCCAGATCGCGATGTGGCCGGAGATCAAAAGGCGGCTGCGGCCCGGCGACTGCCTCTACTTCTCGCACGGCTTCGGCATCGTCTTCCGCGAGGACACCGGGATCGTCCCTCCGGAGACCGTCGACGTCGTGATGGTGGCGCCGAAGGGCAGCGGCCTCACGGTGCGCAACCACTTCCTCGAGGGCCGCGGCATCAACGCCTCGTTCGCGGTCTGGCGCGACGCCACCGGCCGCGCCCGGGATCGCGCGCTGGCCACCTGCTTCGGGATCGGCAGCGGGCACGCCTTCGAGACCACCTTCGAGCACGAGGTGTACAGCGACCTGACCGGCGAGCGGTCGGTGCTCATGGGACTCATCCAGGGGGCCTTCAAGGCGCAGTACGAAGTGCTCCGCTCCCACGGCCACTCCCCGAGCGAGGCGTACAACGAGACCGTCGAGGAGGCGCTCCAGAGCCTGTACCCGCTGATCGGCGAGAACGGCATGGACTGGATGTACGCCAACTGCTCGACCACCGCGCAGCGGGGCGCGCTCGACTGTATCAGAGCGTGGTGCGGGGCGACGAGGCGCGCATCGTCATCGGCGCCAACAGCGACGAGGGCTACCGGGACCGGCTCAACGCGGAGCTGCGCAACATGGCGGGACAGGAGCTCTGGGAGGCGGGGCGGGTGCTCCGCGAGTTCCGCCCCGAGCGGCAGTCGAAGCCGGCCGGCGGACAGGGCTGACCTCCGCGCCGGTCGGTCCGGCGCGCTCCGGCTTGACCTGCGAACGGATGTTCGCTACCATTCGGTCATGCCGTTGCCCCCGATCGAGATGAGCCTCCCCTTCGACAGTGCCCCAGAGCCCGAGGACGACGAGGTTCGCCGGCGCCGCTGCGCGCACCTGCTGGGGCTTCCCGGGATCGACGAGGCGACCGCGGCACGCCTGCTCGGCATCTTCCCCACCCTCGGATCGGTGTACGCCGCCTCCGAGGAGCGCCTCCGCGAGGTCGTGGGCACGGTGGCGGCGGCACGGATCCGCTGGTTCCTCGACGCGCCGCTCGGGCTGCCCACGGCGCCGCCGGCGCGCCGTCCTCGCTGGCGCTCGGCCGCCTGAGCTCCGCGGCCTGAGCTCCGCGGCGGCGATCGCGAGGTCGCGGCGCAGTTCGGACCTCCCCGACAAACGGGTACTGGGCGGCTAGAATCGCGCCAGGGGGGCCGCTTTACTCCTCCGAGCCTGAGGCCCGCGTGCCTCGGATCGGGGGCATGGAGGTCCAGCCATGCTCAGGGGTCGCAGGTCGGCGACCGCTCTCGCCGACGACGCGCGCGAGCGCGGTTCCGACATCGCCGAGAGCCTCGGCTCCACCGCCGGCGAGATGGGCAGCAAGGCCGCCGAGACCGTGAGTGACCTCGCCGAGAAGGCGGCGGAGCTCGCCCGCGAGGCACAGCGGGCGGCCACCCCGGTGATCCGCAGCGCGATGGCGACCGCCGCCGAGCGCGCCCGGGACGCCCAGCAGGCCGCCAGCCCGGTGGTGCGCAGCGCCGCCGCCACCGCCGCCGGAGCGCTCAGCGACGCGGCCGAGCATGCCGCCGAGGTGCTCGCCGACACCGCAGAGCGGCTCACCCAGACCGGCGCGGAACAGGCGGACGAGCTCCAGCTGAGCGCCCGCACCAGGCTCGCCGACGCGAGCGAGAGAATGGCGAAGCGCATCCGGCCACGCCGCCGCCGCCGGGGGCTTCGGGCGCTGCTCATCGGCACCGGGGTGGTCGGCGCCGGCGCGGGCGTCTGGCTGTCGCCGCTGGGCTCGAGGATCCGCATACTGCTCGGCATGAGCCCGGCCGAGGAGCCGGCTCCCCCTGCGCCGAGCATCGTCCTGCCCGCCGAGCCCTCCGCGGGCGCGGAGTCCGCCGTGGAGACCACGGCCGCCGAGCCGCCTGCGGCCGACAACGGCGACCGGGTGCTCACCGGCGGCCGGAACCGGGGCTCGGGCAAGAAGTCCTAGAGCACTCCGGCCAGCCGCAGCGCGTTCATCAGCGGCGCCTGCAGGCTGATGATCGCGAGCACCCCGAGGATCACCCGTCGGCGGCGCGGACCGATCACGGTCAGCGCCGCGGTCAGCACGCTCATGCCGAGGAGCAGCTTGACCAGGAAGGCGAGGGCGGGATGGGTGGTCAGCGGCCCGGCGAAGATCGGGTTCGCCTCGGCGAAGCGTCCGCTGTCGAGGGCGACGTGGGTGGTGACGGCGTCGAGGAGCTGACCGGTCATGAAGGCGACCGCGAGGATCCGCACCACCGGGTCCGCGAGCGAGCCCAGGCGGGAGGCGGCGACGGCGACGCGCACGAGCGGCGCCGTTCTCTCCTGGTTCGTCATCTCCGTCCTCCAGATGGTCTGTCGAAGTAACGGCGGGGTAACGCGAAACCTGCGCTCCTCGCCGCCCGGCCCACGACGGTCGGGTACACTCGCCGTCCCATGCCCGACGACCGCCCCCGCAACCGCCCCTTCACTCCCCAGCGCCCCCGTCCGGGTGGCGCGCCCTCGTTCACCCCGCGCGGCCCCGGCGGCCCGCCCTTCGCACCCCGCCCCGGCGGCGCCCCGATCGCGCCGCGGATCGGCGGTGAGCAGCTCCACAGCGTCCGGCTGCGCGAGGGCGATCGCGAGATCGAGGTGAGCGGCTCGGCGGCCTTCGTCCGGCAGCTGCTCGACGACCTGCCGGCGCTGCTCGCGCGGCTGCGGTCGGAGGGCTCGTCGAAACCGGCCTCCATCTCCATGCCGCCTCCCCCCGCGCTCCCCGCCCCCACTGTGCCCGCCCGCGCCCCGGATGCGGAGGAGAACCCGGGCCCGGTCGAGAGCGCCGCGCCGGCGACCAACGGCCACGCCCCCATCGACGCCCTCACCCGCCAGGTGCTCGGCATCCTGCGCCGGACCGCGCGGCCGATGGGGATCGCGGAGATCCGCAAGCGGCTCTCCGACCCGGTCAGCGGCCAGCAGGTCCGGCGCGTCCTCGAGCGGGCGTCGGAGCAGGTGGTGAACACCGGCGGTCGCCCGGCCGAGTACCGACTCCGCTAGCCCGCCGGGCCCGTGCTCACCCTGGCAGCCCTCCCCTGGGCCGCCGCCCACCGCGATCCCGAGGCGCCGCTGCTGCGGCTCGGCGCCGTGACCCTCACCGCCTCCGCCCTCGACCGCGCCGCCGCCGGGGTCGCCGCCCGGCTGGAGCGGGAGGGTGCCGGTGACGGCGACCGGGTCGCGGTGCTCTGTGGCAACGGACTCGCCTTCCCACCGCTCTACTACGGCGCCCTGCGCGCCGGCTGCGTGGTGGCGCCGCTCTCGACGAGCTCGCCACCCGCCGAGGTGGCGCGGGTGCTGCACGCCGTCGCCGCCCGGGTGCTCGCCTGCGACCCCGAGCACGCCGGCGCGGCGGCCGTCGCCCTCGAGCAGAGCCGCACCGGCGCCCGCCTGCTGGTGGTGTCCGAGACCGCCTCCGCGGATCCCGGCACC
>VBHE01000080.1:3947-5608 GCA_005889515.1 Chloroflexota bacterium
TGATCCTCTCCACCTCGGGGACCACCGGCACCCCCCGTCGCGCCCTCCACTCCCATGCGGGGCTGCTCCTCAACGCCGGGGCGGTGGCCACGGAGATGATCGGGCTGGGTGCGGACGACGTCCAGCTCGGGGCCCTCCCCCTGGCGCACAGCTTCGGGATGAGCGCGGTGCTCAACGCCTCGCTCCTCGCCGGCGCCGCGGTGGTCCTCACCCGGCGGCCCGACGTCGCGGCGATCGAGCGCCTGCTCGCCGCGGGCGAGGTGACCGTCGTCCAGGCGGTCCCCACCCTCTTCGCGCGTCTCGCCGACGCGTCCTCCGCCCCCTGGCCCCGGGTCCGCACCTGCGTGGTCAGCGGCGCGCCGCTCCCCCACGGCCTCCCCGAGCGCATCCACCGCCGCTTCGGCGGCCGTCTGCTCGAGCGCTACGGGATGACCGAGGTCTCGCCGCTCACCGTGCGCGAGGTGCCGCCCGGCGGCGGCGAGCCGGGGGACGTGGGGACCCCGATGCGCGGGGTGGTGGTGCGCGTCGCCGGCGGTGGCGACGAGGGAGAGCTCGAGGTGGCGGCGCCGTCGATGTTCCTCGGCTACGACGGCGACGAGGGCGCGACCGCCGAGGTGCTCCGCGACGGCCTGATGCGCACCGGCGACCTCGGCCGGGTCGGCGCCGGCGGGCGGGTGACGGTCACCGGGCGGATCAAGGAGGTCATCGTCCGCGGGGGCAACAACGTCGCCGCCCGCGAGGTCGAGCGCCTGCTCGAGACCCATCCCGCGGTGGCCGAGGCGGCGGTGCTGGGGATGCCCGACCCCGAGCTCGGCGAGGAGGTGGCGGCCGCGCTCGTGCTCCGCCCCCGCGCCCCCGGGGACGTGGTCGCGGAGCTCGAGCGGCTGTGCTCCGACGAGCTGGCGTCGTACAAGCGCCCGCGGCTCTGGCACGTGCTCGACAGCCTGCCCCGCACCTCCTCGGGGAAGGTCCGAAAGGGCGAGCTCCGCGAGCTCCTCGGCGGGCGCGACGGGCGCGACGGCTGAGCCACCACGCTCGCCCCAAAGGCACCACAAGGTTCAGGACCCAACCCCGTTTGAAGAGGCGGTTCCCGCTACTGGGTCGACACCACTTCCTGGGCCGCCCACCAATCCTCCTCGGTGGGCGGCCCTTCTTTCCGCTGCCCTTCGCAACATCCTCTTCATGTTTGTGCCCGCACTCTGCACGGGTACGGTGGTGGGCGCGGCCATGGATGAGGAGGCGAGCGTGGAGAAGGCGCTGTTCGCAGCGGGGTGCTTCTGGGGCGTCGAGGCGGACTTCCGCGCGATCGACGACGTGACGGCGACCGCCGTCGGCTACTCCGGTGGGACGACGGAGAACCCGACCTATCAGCAGGTCTGCTCGGGCAGGACCGGGCACGCCGAGACCGTCGAGGTCGACTACGACCCCGAGAAGGTGTCGTACGAGCGGCTACTCGACGTCTTCTGGGAGTCCCACGACCCCACCACCCTCAACCGCCAGGGTCCCGACGTCGGGACCCAGTACCGATCGGCGATCTTCGTCGACGCCCCCGAGCAGGAGGCCGCCGCGACGGCCTCGAGGGAGAGGGCGCAGGCGCGCTTCGAGCGGCCGATCGTGACCGAGATCACCCCGGCGTCGACCTTCTGGAAGGCCGAGGAGTA
>VBHE01000081.1 GCA_005889515.1 Chloroflexota bacterium
CTCGTGGAGCGCGGCGGCGAGCTCGCGCACCCGGCGCTGAGCGCGCTCGGCGCGCGCCGCGAGCTTCTCGTGAGCGGCGCGCTTCCTGCCCACCCGGCGCTCGAGGGCCTCGATTCGATCCTTGAGCTTCGCCACGGTGACATCCTCGTGCTGTTCTGCTCGTCGCTGAATCCGCGAGTCCGCGCAGGCATCGGCGCCACACGCTGCAGTGTGCGCCACCCCGCGCGATTCCCGCGTCGATCGATTGGGGTAGGCAGTATAGCTGACGCACTTGTCACTCGAAAACACACCGGCTCGCGGTGGGCCTCCCGGAAGGCCCGGACCTGCGAGTGGTCCGGGCCCAGGGGGGAGGGTTCGGGAACGGCGACGGACGTGGCGAGGCCGGCCACTCCCGGGCACCCTGGTTCTTCACCGGGTCGGGCAGTCCGCGGAGGGGTGCCCGCGCGGGTTTCAGAGTGCCCGATCCGCGGCGAACGGCGGGCGTCCACTGGTTTAAGATCCGGGGGGAATCGACGGCCCAACCCTTCTTCCTAATCGATCCTTAACGAACGGATCGACCGTCGTTCACCGTCCGGACGGCAGGATGGTTCGGAGCCCTTGGCAGGTCCGGTCGGTGGCAGGGGAGGTGGGGCGCGATGGCCAAACGGGTCCTGGTCGCGATCGCCGACGACGGCGGGCGCGGGGCCCTGCGCGCCGCGCTCTCGGAGGAGGGCTACGCCGTCGCCGAGGCGTCGAGCGGCGCCGAGACGGTCGACGTCGCCCACCGCCTCCAGCCCGACGCGCTCGTCCTCGACGGCCGCTTCGCGGACACGACCGCACCCGAGCTGGTGGCCGCGCTCCGCCAGGAGACGACCGCTCCCATCCTGGTGCTGACCGGGGAGGACGACTCCGCCGAGCAGCTCGGCTGCCTGCGCGCCGGCGCCGACGTCTGCGTCACCCGGCCGTACTCGCTCCGCGAGGTGCAGGCGCGGGTGCTGGCGCTGATCCGCCGCGTCGACCTCAGCAACGGCCGCGGCCAGGGTGGCGCCGAGGTCGAGCACCTCGGCGACTTCCGCCTCGACCGCGCGGCGCGCACCGTGCACGTCGCCGGGGCGGAGGTCGAGCTGACCCTCAAGGAGTTCGACCTGCTCTCCTTCCTGCTCGCCCACGCCGGCCGGGTGCAGTCGCGTGAGCGCATCCTCGAGCAGGTGTGGGGCAACGCCCTCGGCGACCGCCGCACCGTCAACGTCCACGTGCGCTGGCTGCGCGAGAAGCTGGGCCAGTTCGAGGGCGTCCCCCTGCGGATCACCACCGTCACCCGCGCCGGCTACCGCCTCGATCGCCTCGAGGGTCAGTTGACGGCCGCGGTCGGCGGCGGCCTCAGCCCCGCCGGCGTCCCGTCGTCATCGTCCCCGCGCCCCTGAACGCGGGGAGGAGGACCACGAAGCTCGCGCCCCGGCCGGGGGTCGACTCCACCGCGATCCTGCCGCCGTGCGCCTCGACGGTGTGGCGGGCGATCGCCAGCCCCAGCCCGCTGCCCTCGCCCTCGCGCCGCCGCGAGCGATCGGCCTTGTAGAAGCGCTCGAAGACGCGGCGGAGGTCGTCGGCGGCGATGCCGCAGCCGGTGTCGGTGACGGTCAGCTCCACCATGTCGCCGTCGTCCTCGGCCCTGCGCGCCGACACCGTGATCGAGCCGCCCGGCTGGGTGAACTTGATCGCGTTGTGCACGAGGTTGCGCACCACCTGGCCGAGCCGGGTGCCGTCGCCGAAGACGTGCGGGGTGGTGGGGTCGACCTCGTAGCGCAGCTGCAGGCGGCGCTCGTCGGCGAGCGGCCGAAGCCGCTCCGCGGCGGCGACGAGCTCGGTGACCGGGGTCGGCTCCATGCGCATCGACAGCCGCCCGGACTCGATGGTGCTCAGCTCGATGAGCTCGGCGACCATCTGCCCCATGTGCGCCACCTCGAGCCCGATCCTGGAGACGAACTCGTGGGCGACGGCGCGCTCGTCGAGCGCGCCGCCGAGCAGGGTCTCGACCAGCAGCTGGATGGCGGCCACCGGGGTGCGCAGCTCGTGGGAGACGTTGGCGACGAAGTCGCGGCGCACCGTCTCCAGCCGGCGCACCCGGGTCTCGTCGCGGAGGATCACCAGCACCTCGACCGCCGACGAGGTGACCGGGTCGACGACCGGCACCGCCTGGGCGAGGATGTGGCGGACGTCGAGCGGATCACTGAGCTCGCGCTCGGCGGCGGTGCCCGAGGACAGGCAGCCGTCGACGAGAAGGGACACCCGGTAGTCGGCGACGCTCTCCTCCATGCGCAGGCCCACGGGCTCCTCGGGAAGCAGCAGGAGAGTCCGCGCCGGGGGGTTGGCGTGGAGGATCCGGTGATCGGAGTCGACGACGAGCACCCCGTCGTGCAGGCTCTCGACGAGCCGCTCGAGCAGCAGCGGCGGAATCGTCGACATCGGTCCGCCGTGCGGCGCGCTCATCGACTTCGAGTATACGAGGGGACGTCTCGCGCAACGCCGGCGTCGCCGCCTGGGTTAACCGACCCTTAAGTCGCGGATAACCCGACCATGGCTCGGCGCACCGCACCATGCAGGCAGTGACCACCGGCATCGCGGCGACGCAGGCGAGCACTCGCTGATGCCCAAGCGGATCCTCGTCGTCGAGGACGAGGCCAACATCCGGCAGACGCTGCGCTACAACCTCGTCAAGGAGGGATACGAGGTCAGCGAGGCGGGCACCGGGCCGGAGGCGCTCAACGAGGCCCGCCGCATCCGGCCACGAACCCGCGAGTGTCGTAGCCACGATCCCCGGCGACGGTGAGCCGCCGCCGCCGACCTCGGCGTCGCTGACGGCGGAGCAGATCCAAGCCTGCCTCGCGTTCTGCGAAGCCGGTGGCCTCGAGAAGATCCAGGTCGACGATCAGCCCGTTGCGGTTCTCCATCAGAACGTTCCCCGAGTAGGCAGCGCAGCGGACAGCCCTCCGACGTCGAGCAGCTCGACGGTTTCCGCCTCGATCGCGGCGCGCGCACCGTGCACGTCGGCGAGGAGGAGGTGCGGCTCGCCCCCAAGGAGTTCGACCTGCTCTCCTACATGCTCGCCCATCCCAACCGCGTGCACTCGCGCGAGAGCCTCATCCAGCAGGTGTGGGGCAGCAACTTCTACGGTGATCGCAAGACCGTCGACGTGCACGTGCGCTGGCTGCGCGAGAAGTTCGAGCGTTTCGAGTCCATCCCCTTCCGCATCACCACGGTGTTCGCCGTGGGATACCGACTCGACCAGATGCCGCGCACCTAGGCGCTCACTCCCCCACCGGTGCGTGAGGGGTTTCGGCACATCGCCGCACGATCTTAAAGGCCCCTTCGCCCCTCCTTGGGCGGGTGCGTGCCAGCATGCGAATGTGACCTCTGCGCTCGCGCCCCGGATCGACGTGGGGGTGGCGCACACCGCCTCAGAGCCGCTCCGGCTGCGCCTCTCCGCGTGTCCGTGGTGCGGCAGCAGGCGGCGCACCCTCGACGAGTGTCGCGGCGGCGCAGTGCGCGACAGCTGCCTGCGCTGCGGCGCCGAGCATCCCCGCGCGCTCGAGACCGAGCGCGAGCCCGCCCGCGCCGTCCCGCGGGCGGCGGCGGTGGGCGCGGCCACCCGCTGGGTGGCGCACGCCGGGCTCGCCTCCGCCCGTCCCGGGGGCGCCCCCACCCGCGAGACCCTCGCCGAGGTCCTCCGCGCCGGGGTCGACTGCGTCGAGCTCGACGTCTGCGTCACCCGCGACGGCGCCCTGGTCCTCCGCCACGACGCCCGGCTCGCCGGCGGGCGGCGGCTGTCGTCCGTCCCCCTCGACGAGCTCCGCCGCCGCGACCACGAGCAGCTCACCCTCGACGAGGCGGTCGAGGTCGTCGGAGGCCGGGTGCCGCTGCTCGTCGACGTGAAGAGCCGCGAGACCGCCGCCCCGCTCGGGCAGTGGCTGCGCCGGCGTCGCGGCCTCGATGTGCTCGGGGTCTGCTCGGACGACCGCGAGGTCCTCGTGGAGATCCGCCGCCGGGCCCCGGCGGTGCCCCGCTGGTGGAGCCTGCCCGCGGTGCCCTGCTCCCGGCCGGAGTGGGCCGGGGCGGTCGTCGAGGTGCTCGCCCAGCGTCGCGGCCTGCGCGGCCTGGTGCCGCCGCTCACCGACCTGGGGGTGCTGGCCCGCGACCGCCCGCTCTGCCGTGAGGACCTCCTCCACCTCGCCGTCATCCCCACCCGCCGCTGGCTGCCCGGCCAGCTGCCCCGGCTCATCGCCGAGGTCGCCCCCGCCGGGCTGGCCGTCGCCCACGGCGCCGTCACCCCCGCCCTCTGTGCCGCCGCGGAACGGCTCGGCCTGCAGATGGCGGCATGGACGGTGAACCGGATCGGCCTGGCCCGCCAGGTCCTCCGCTGCGGAGTCCAGATCATCATCAGCGACCGGGTGGTGCCGCTGAGCCTCGCCCTGGCCGCCGCCACCCGCTCCTGAGGCGCGCCACGGATCCGTCGGTCC
>VBHE01000082.1 GCA_005889515.1 Chloroflexota bacterium
GACGGCTTTTCATCACGTAATAGTGCAAAGGGGTGGATGCACAGCGACACCCTCGCGCGCTACTGTCCGGATTGTGGAGCCCGTGTCACGCATTTCGCGTCCTCTGGAGCCAATCCGCGATGACTGAAAGTGTGATAACGATGCGCCGACCCGGAGGCGGGGAGTCGGCCTCAAACGGCCACTCAGCTCCGACCTTCAGCGGCCCGGCCGACCGCGTCCTCGAGGTGGTCGCCCGGCTGCGCGAGGCCGCCCCGGCCAGCCAGGGCGAGCTCGCCGCCATCGTCGCCGAGCTCACCCCGCCCGCCCTCGAGGCCACGGCCGCGGTGATCCTGACCCGGAGCTCGCGCGGCTGGTGCCCGCTCGAGGGCGCGCGTCGCGCCCCGGCCAACGGCACCTGCCCGGCGCCCCGCCTGCTCGACAGCGTCACCGGCGACACCACCCAGTGGTTCGACGGCGGCCACGCGCTCCTGCTCCCGGTCCGGCCGGGCAAGATGATGCTCCTCGTGACCGGCCTCGACGGGAAGCTCCCCGGGCTCGACGGCAGCGTCGGCGTCCTGACCCTCGCCATCGACCTCATGCTCCAGGCGATCGAGCAGCGCGAGGTGGTGTCCCGCACCCGTGAGGAGGTGTCGGCGCTCCAGCAGGTGGCGACCGAGATCCTCTCGGTGCGCGACAGCGCCGAGGTGCTGCTCTCCATCACCCACACCGCCCACCGGCTGCTCAACGCCGACATCGCCGGCGTCTTCCTCCGCGAGGACGACGAGATGGTGATGCAGAGCTGTGTCGGCAACCGCCGCATCGAGACCGCGCGGCTGCGCATGACCCGCGGCCAGGGGCTCGCGGGGCGGGTCCTCCAGACCGGAGAGCCGGTCCAGGTCGACGACTACGTCCACGCCGAGGTGATCAGCGGCGACTTCATCCCGCTCGCCCAGCTCGAGTCGGTGCGCTCCGCGCTCGGCGCCCCGCTCACCGTGCGTGGCGAGATCATCGGCGTGCTCGAGGTCTGGCGGCGCCGGCGCTCGGTGTTCACCCCCCACGAGGTGCGCCGCCTGGTGGCGATGGCGAGCCTGGTCACCATCGCCATCGAGAACGCCCGGCTGAACGATGCCCAGGTGACGAGCATGCGTCACCTCGAGGCCGCCTACGCCTCGCTCGAGCGCCAGGTGGACACGCTGCGCCAGTCGACCATGACCCAGCGCGTGCTCATCCAGCTGCTGCTCGAGGGCGAGGGCCTGCCCGCCATCGCCCGCACGGTGTCGACCCTCACCGGCGGCCGGGTGGCGATCGTCTCCACGACGCTGGACACGCTCGCCAGCCATCCCCACGACCTGGATCTGACGTCGGTGCGCGCCGAGCTGCGCCGGGTGAAGCGGGAGCGCAACAGCTCCGGCCTCACCACCCTCAAGCTGCGCGACGACAACTGCTGGCTGTCGGTGCAGAGCATCCAGGCGGCCGGGGAGTCCTTCGGGTATGTCTGCCTGATCAGCGACGATCCGCCGGGGGATGCGCTGGAGATCGCGGTCGGCCAGGCGGCCCTGGTCGGGGCGCTCCACCAGCTGGAGCAGCGTGCCGCCGACGAGGCTCGCGCGGACGCCCGGGACGAGATCGTCTGGGACCTGCTGCACGGGTCGAACGAGTACCAGCGGGCCGCGGCGAGCCGGGCCGAGCGGATGCACATCGACCTGCGGCGCCCGCACCGCGTGTTCTGCTGCCAGCTGCAGCGGATCGAGGCGATCGCCCGTCTCGAGGGCATGGACACCGCGCGGATGGACCGGCTCCGCTACGAGGTGCGCGGGGTCGTGCAGCGGGTGTGCGCGGAGAGCGGCAGCCCGGATCTGGTGAGCCTGCGGGGGAACGACATCGTGGCGGTCGCGCCGGCTGTCGATCCTGCGTCCGCGCGGGCTCTCGCCGATGCGGCGACCGCGCAGATGACGGCGTTGCTGCCGGGGCTGGTGACGCTGTGGGGGGTGAGCAGGCCGCACGATTCTCCGTTCGAGTACCGGGTCGCGTACAAGGAGGCGTCGATCGCGCTCCAGGCGGCGAGCCGGCTCGGCGGGCAGAACCGGACGTCGATCTTCGACGAGCTCGGCGTGGTGCGGCTGCTGCTGGCGCCAAGTGACCAGCCGGACCTCGCCGAGTACGTCGACGAGGTGCTGGGACCGGTGCTCGAGTATGACCAGAGGCGGGGCACGTCGCTGATCAAGACGCTGCGGGCGTACCTCGAGTCCGACTGCTCATTGAGCATCGCCGCGCACAAGCTCTTTGTGCACCACAAGACGCTGCGGTACCGGATCGACCGGATCCAGGAGCTGACGAGCCTGGATCTGCGGCACAACGAGGATCGGTTCCGCGCGGATCTGGCGTTGCGGATCCTCGAGGTGCCGACGCTGCGGAGCTCGTTGGACGGGGAGTAGGGGTCGCCGGCCGACCACGTCCGGCGCGCCTTTGCCACACGGGCTGTGCACCGCGGTTGCTGTGTTGACTTAGTTCGACAAGGGGAAGAGTGTTTGCGTTTGCGCTATGGGGCGAGGCGCGGCGCGCAGTGGTGATTGGCTGATTTCCTTGTGGGGACTGGGATTTGGGTTGACACACGCACAGATGCTCGCTTATACTTCTGTGTGTGATAGCCCGCCAAACCGACATCGATGTGCATGCGCTCAAGGAGCGAATCCATGAGCGGAATGTGCTCATCCAGACGTTGACCGCGGAGCAGGCGCGCGACCTGGCGCTCCTCGACGAGCTCGACGGATGGCGCGGCGACGGGCGGCGCGACTGCGTGGACTGGGTGAGCTGCACCCTCGGCTACAGCCCCCACAACGCCAAGGCGCTGCTGGCGGCCGGTCAGGCCGCCCGCGAGCTCCCGGAGATCGGCGACGCG
>VBHE01000083.1 GCA_005889515.1 Chloroflexota bacterium
CAGCGGGGGCAGCCACCTCCCCGTCACCGGCGAGGCGCCCGTCCTGCAGCCTCCGCGCAGCGGCGCGCTCCCCGGGGGGGCGTCGCCCGCTCCGGCGAGGCCACGCACCGAGAGGTCCGAGCCCGCGGCGGCGGGCGGCGTCGCCGCGGTCACCGTCACCCCCGGGGGCGCGTGCGCCGCCGGGGGCGGCTGCAGCGTCACCGTGCGCGTCGACCTCGATCCCCACGGCGACACCCTGGTGGCCTGGACGCTGGTCGTCGTGGACCGCTGCACCGGCCGGCACGCCGAGACGGCGGTCACCGGCATCCCCGCGCCCGCGTCGTATCGATTCGTGCTCTCCACCAACCAGGTCACCGTGCCCGCCTGGCGGTCGCCGCAGATCCTCGCGGTCACCACCAGCCCGGCGCGGGCCAGCTCGCAGCCGGTCGTGGTCGGTGGGGGCACGGGCTGCTGAGCATCGACGTCGTCCTCCGCACGCCCGACGAGCGCTTCGCCGGCCTCCCCGGCCACCCGTTCGAGCCCCACTACGTCGACGTCGACGGGCTGCGCGTCCACACCGTCGACGAGGGTCCGCGCGACGCCTCGCCGGTGCTCATGCTCCACGGCGAGCCGTCCTGGTCGTACCTCTACCGGAGGATGGTCCCGGTGCTCACCGCCGCGGGGCACCGCGCGGTCGCGCCCGACCTCGTCGGCTTCGGGCGCAGCGACAAGCCGGCCCGCCGTGAGGACTACACCTACCAGCGCCACGTCGACTGGATGCACGCCACCGTCGAGGCGCTCGACCTTCGCGACATCACCCTGGTGTGCCAGGACTGGGGCGGCCTGATCGGGCTCCGTCTGGTCGCGGAGATGCCCGACCGTTTCGCCCGGGTCGTCGCCGCGAACACCTTCCTGCCGACCGGGGACCGCGATCCCGGGCCGGCGTTCCACGCGTGGCGGAGGTTCTCCCAGGAGACGCCGCGCTTCCACGCCGGGGGCATCGTCAAGGGCGGCTGCGTGAGCGATCTGAGCCCCGAGGTGATCGCCGCCTACGACGCGCCGTTCCCCGACGACCGCTACATGGCCGGCGCACGGCAGTTCCCCATGCTCGTGCCGGTGACGCCCGACGATCCCGCCGCAGAGCCGAACCGCGCCGCCTGGGAGGAGCTGAGGCGCTGGACGCGGCCGTTCCTCTGCGCCTTCAGCGACCAGGACCCGATCACCCGCGGCGGCGATCGCATCCTCCGCAAGCTCATCCCCGGCGCGGAGGGACAGCCGCACATCGTGATCGAGGGCGCTGGGCACTTCCTCCAGGAGGACCGGGGCGAGCGGCTCGCGGCGGTGGTCGCCGACTTCATCGCGCGATGATCCGCCGGCGCCATCGCGCGGTCCCTCCTCGGTGACGGCTCGGTAACCCGTCCCGGAGGCCGCTCGGAACGCGTCGAGAATGGCCCCGTGCTCGCTCTCACCCACCTCGTCGTCGGCGCAGCCCTGGGGAGCGCCGGCGAGGATCGCCGTCGCGGCGCCCTCGCCGGCGTTGTGTCCCACGCCCTGCTCGACGGCATCGGCCACGACGACGTGACCATCGGCTTTCGCGGCCAGGCGGCGCTCGTCGCCGTGGGAGTCGCAGCCCTGGCCCTGACCTGGGGACCCGGGTCGGCGGTGACGGCCGGCGGCCTCGCCGGCATCCTCCCCGACTCGGAGATCGCACTGATGAAGCTGCGCCGGCGTTCGACCGGCTTCCTGCTCTTCCCCTCGCACTGGCAGCGTGAGGGGCGGCGCGGCACCCACCCCTACCGGTTCCCCGGCCCCGACGTGCCCGTCGGTGTGGAGGTGGCGCTCTCACTCGCCGCGTGTGCGGCGCTCTGCGTGGCCGGTCACCGTCGCAGGCGTCGGTCGAGCCGGCTGAACCCCTAGCCCAGCATCTCGTCGAGCAGGGAGCTGAGCTCGCCGAGGCGGAGCTCCAGCATCGGCTGATCGACGGCGAGGCGCCGGAGCGCCGCGAGGAGCTCGTTCACGCGTGCGGTGTCGCGCGCCGGCGCGCCGGGCGGGCTGGCGAGGGCGAAGATGGCTTCGGTCATCCGCCCACGGTGACACACCTTCGAGAATCGGGCATCAGACGCCACGAACGAACCGGGCCGCGCCGCCGTTGGGCCCCGCTCTCGGACGCGCGTCCGATCAGCCCACGCCGTAGACCCGCTCGGGGCTCAGCAGCACCACGCAGCGGCGCTCCTCCACCATGACCCGGTCGTAGGTCGGCCAGTCGTCGTGGGTGGCGCCGGTGCAGAGGAAGACGTCGCGGAGCAGCTGGGGCAGGCGGGCCGGGTCGAAGCCGTCCAGGGGGTCGTCGGGGCCGATGAGGGTGACCGCCCCCTCGACGCTCTGCCAGCGGAAGCCGACCCGCCAGGTCATCGTCATCCGCGGCCGGCTGCGGAGGTGCCGGAGCTTCAGCGCCCGACCGAGGGCCACGTAGCCCACCACCTCGTCGCCGGTCAGCGGATGGGTGGTGACGCCGGCGTTGACGATCGCGTTGTGCACCGACCCGTCCGCGCGCTGCGTCGACGCGACCGCGAGACCGCGCTCGCCCGCCACCACGGCGCGCACCCGGCTGAGATCGACGTCCGCCGCCATCTCAGCGCACCGCCGCGCGGTTGAAGACACGGATGCTCAGCGCGGTCAGCGCCACCGCGAAGACCGCCACCACCGCCAGGCTGAGCAGGGCCTCGACGCCGGGGTCGCGCATCCCCCAGATGTCGTGCAGCCCGGCGCCGCGGCGGTCGAGCAGGCCGTAGCGCATCACCGCGAGCGCGTGGGTGAGCGGGAAGACCTTGGCGACCCCCGTCAGCCCCGCGGGCAGGGCGGAGATCGGGTAGAGCGACCCGGCGAAGAACCAGGGGAGCAGGGCCACCGCGGGGGTTGCGCCGACGTACTCCTCCTGGGTGCGG
>VBHE01000288.1 GCA_005889515.1 Chloroflexota bacterium
CCGCGCACCGGCACGTCGTAGCGGCGGAGGAGCTCCATGCATCCCGACGGGGTGCAGGGGGCGATCCTCGGCCGGCCCTCGGCGAGCAGCCCGAGGTTGCGGGGATGGAAGCCGTCGACGTCCTTCTCCGGCGCCACCGCGTCGAGGATGCGCGGGGCGTCGACGTGGGCGGGGAGGGGCAGCTGGACGAGGATGGCGTCGACCGCCTCGTCGTCGTCGAGCCGGTGGACGAGGTCGAGCAGGTCCTCGGTGGTGCTCGACGCCGGCGGGGAGTGCACCGCCGAGCGGATGCCCACCCGGGCGCTGGCGCGCGCCTTGCCGGCGACATACGTCGCCGAGCCCGGGTCGTCGCCGACGAGCACCACCTCGAGACCCGGCGGCGGCGCCCCGGCGGCGACCATCGCCGAGACCCGCTCGCGAACCTCCTCCTCGATGGCGTCGGCGACGGCGCGCCCGTCGATGATCGTCGCGCTCATGGGGTCACGAGGGGTGTCCCCCCCCTCGCTGCGGCGGCAGAGCCGCCTTCGCTCACCCTGCCCCACCTGATGAGCAAGCTCATGGGCTCACGGCAGCAGCTCCGCCCGCGCGGCGGCGCTCACGGTGTCGATGACCTGGTGGAGCGGCCGGCCGGTGGCGGCGGCGAGGCGGCGGCAGTCGTCGAGCTCGGGCCGGGCGTCGACCACCCGTCCGCCGACGAGCTTGCGCTTCACCCGCACCTCGCCGAGGGGCGAGGCGAAGGGCCGCACGTCGCGCTCGGCGACCATCCGCGGCGCGTCGGTGCACCGCACGCCCAGGGTCGGACCCTCGACGAGGAGCAGCGCCGCGACCGCGGCCGCGGCGGCGGGCGGGACCAGGGCGTGGAGGACGTGGCCGGGGCGGCCCTTCTTCATCGTCGCCGCGACCACCCAGGCGTCGAGCGCGCCCGCGGCGAGCACCCGCTCGGCGAGGTCGGCGACCACCGCCGGAGCGGCGTCGTCGAGGTTGGTGCGCAGCTCGACGCAGGCGTCGTCGAAGCCCGCCGGGGCGGCGAGGTCGCCCTCGTCGGCGTCCCCCACCCAGCAGCGCACCAGGTTGGGACGGCGCGGATCGTCTCGGCTGCCGGCGCCGTGGCCCACCGAGCGCAGCCGCATCGCCGGGGTGGCGAAGCGGGCGATGGAGGTGAGCAGCGCCGCGGCGGTGGGGGTGACCTGCTCGACCCCGGGGATCCCGGGGCGCAGCGGCGCCCGTGCCTCGGCGAGCAGTGCGAGGGTCGCCGGGGCGGGGAGGGGGAGGACGCCGTGCTCCGTGGCCACGCTGCCGGAGGCTGCGGGAAGCGGCGAGCAGAGCACGGTGGTGGCCCCGAGGTGGTGGAGGGCGGTGCACACGCCGACGACGTCGACGAGGGTGTCGACGGCTCCGAGCTCGTGGAGCTCGACCCGCTCGACGGGGATGCCGTGGAGCCGCGCCTCGCACTCGCCGAGGCGTCGCAGGGTGGTGGTCGCCCAGGCCTCCACTCGCGCGGGCAGCCCCGCGCCCGCGATCGCCGCCAGGCACTCGGGGAGCGGACGGTGGCGGGGACGGCCGCGGACCTCGACGTCGAGGAGGAGGCCGCGGAGCCCGGCCCGCAGCGTCTCGGTGACCCCGATCTCCGCCTCGGTGACCCCGCACGCCCGCACCGCCGCGCGCACCGGCTCGAGCGGGCAGCCGGCATCGAGGAGCGCCGCCAGGAGCATGTCCCCGCCGGCGCCCGCGCTGCAGTCGAAGTGGACGCAGGTGCCGCTCACCCCGGCGCGCGCTCGCGCTCGATGACAACGGCGAAGCGGTCGAAGCCGCCCCGCACCGGCGGGGTTTTCGCCACCCGGACCCGGACCCCCTGGGCGTGGCGCTGGTCGAGGAGGACGCCGGCGATCGCCTCGGCGAGAGCCTCGAGGAGGTGGTACTGCCGGTTCTCGACGATGTCGCGGATCAGCTGGAAGCAACGGACGTAGTCGAGAGTGTCCTCGAGGGCGTCGCTGCGCCCGGCGGCGGAGAGGTCGGCACGCACCTCGACGTCGACCCGATAGCGGCCACCGAGGGCACGCTCCGCCTCGATGTCGCCGTGGTACCCGTAGAACTCCATCCCCTCGAGGAGGAGCCGGTCGCAGCTCATGGCGGCCGATTGTAGGCAGGGGCCCGTGGGGCTCAGCCCGTCCTGACCCTGCCCTCGGGCCGGAGCACCTGCTCCTTCTTGTCGACCGGATTGACCATCACGACCTGGAACAGGTCCTCGAAGTCACATTGGAAGAGCTGCATCAGCGACTGACGGAGCTTCGGACCCGGGTTTCGAGTGCCCGCCTCGAGGGCGGGGATGTAGTTCTGGGTCACCCCGAGACGGCGGGCCAGCTCACGCTGGGTGAGTCCGTGCCTCTCTCGCATGCCCCGGAGACCCACGGCGCGAACCTCGACATTCATGTGGAACATCCTAAGACGCAGGAGTATGTTTGTCAATGCGAGGACACGGCCGCTCGGGACCTCTACCAGGCCGCGTCGGTGCGCTCCGCGGCGGCGCGGAGGGCGGCCACCGCATCCGCGGCGTGGTCCTTCAGGTCACCGGCGATGCGCAGCGTCTCGAGGCGGTCCTTGGCGGCGATGAGCTCGACCTCGTGGAGGCCGAGGTGGGGCCGCACCGCGGGCTGGCCGGAGTACTTCTCGAGCTGCTCGCGAAAGCGCTGGCGGAGCAGGCGCGGGGCCAGCTCGCCGGCCTTCACGGCGTAGCCCACGCCGCCCCGGCCCGGGCCCAGGCGCAGGCGGTACGCGACCCGGCCGGCCTTGGCACACTGCTCACAGCGGCCGTGCCGCTCGTCGGGGATCTCCGGCCGCTTCAGGCACACCCGGCACATGGAGACGGCAGGATACCCCCGCCACCGACGAAGCCGCGCCACCCGCCATTCGTCCCGCCCCCCACAGGGGTTCTCGGCTCTAAGAGACGGCCTGCTGGTCGCCAACGACCGCCTTGGCGCGGTGAGTCACTCGCAGCAGCGGGGGGATGGGGGACGTCCTCCAGCGGCGAGTTCCACAGGCGACCGCAGGGGCGAAGCCCCGGAGGTCATGCCGAAGGCGCCCTTCTCCGCCAGGGCGAAGGAGACGGTGCCGCAGCGGGTCGCCCAGATGCGGTCGTAGGCGGACGGGGTGCCGCCGCGCTGGATGTAGCTGGGCGACACCGAGCGGGTCTCCTTCCCGGTGCGCTCTTCGATCGCCTCGGCGAGCCGCTCGCCGACGCCGCGCTTGGAGAGGCGGACGTGGCCGAAGGCGTCGCGCTCCCCCCCGGCGTCCTCGCGGCCGCCGAGCTCGGGCATCTCGACGCCCTCGGCGACGACGACGATGCTGTAGCGATGGCCCGACGACCACCTCCCCTGCACGTGCTCGACGAGCTCGTCGAGGTGGGGCGGGAACTCGGGGACGACGATGAGGTCGGCGCCGCCCGCGATCCCGCCGTCGAGCGCCACCCAGCCGGTGTCGCGTCCCATCACCTCGACGACCACGGCGCGGTGGTGCGAGGCGGCGGTGGTGCGGATCCGGTCGAGCGATTCGGCGACGATCCCGACCGCGGTGTCGAAGCCGATGCAGTACTCGGTCACGGAGAGGTCGTTGTCCATGGTCTTGGGGCAGCCGACCACGGGCGCTCCCTCGGCGGCGAGCCGCCGGGCGACGCTCAGGGTGTCGTCACCACCGATGGCGACGAGCGCGTCGAGGCCGGCGTGCTCGATGGTGCGCAGGCACTGCTCGACGCCGCCGTCGATCTTCATCGGGTTGGTGCGCGAGCTGCCGAGGATGGTCCCGCCGACGTGGAGGATGCCCTCGAAGGCGCTCTGGTCGAGGTCGGCGAGGTCGCCGTCGCCGAGCAGGCCCTTCCAGCCGTCGCGCACCTGCACCACGCTTCCCCCGCGGGCGTGGGTCATCGTGCCGACGGCGCGGATGGCGGCGTTGAGACCGGGGGCGTCGCCCCCGCCGGTGAGAATGCCGACCCGCATCTGCTGACCTCCGCCTGCTCGTCCCGACCCGATCGCGGGCGCCAACGGTACCGGATGGCGCCCGCCGTTGCCCCGAAATCCCCCGCACGATCCCCCGTCAGCGGCGCTCGAAGAGCCGCCAGAGAAACGGCGCCGGGCCGAGGCCGGTCGAGGTGATCACCCGCCAGCGCGCGAGCACCACCGAGCCCGACCTGGCCTCGAGCCGGGCCACCGTGTCCCCCGCGATCAGGTGGTCGCCGAGCGGCACCCCGACCGTGACCAGGTCGACCCGGTCGCCGGGGCGCAGGGCGACGCTGTCGCCGTCGGCGGCGCCGAGCACCACCGGGGAGGTGTCCCCCCAGGGTGCGACGACGGTCCCGGTCACTGGGGGATCGACCCCGGCGAGGCGGGTCGCGGCGTACCCGGCGTAGGCGCTCTCCACCGCGTCCCGGGCGGCGAAGAGGGCCTGGGCGAGGTGGGGCTGGCCGAGCACGGCCCCGACCACCGTGACCTGGCCGGCGGCGTCGCCGACCGCCCGCCGGGCGGCGAAGAGCAGGCAGCCGCCGGCCGTGGGCGTCTCCCCGGTCTTGATCCCCAGCCAGCCGGGAACGGCGCCGAGCATGCTGTCGAGGTTGTGGAGGGTGGTGCCGTCGGGGAAGGGCGCCTGGGCGGTGGCGACGATCGCCGCGAGCGCCGGGACGGCCAGCGCGGCACGGCCGAGGCGGACGAGGTCGGCGGCGGTGGAGACCGTCTGCGGGCTGAAGCCGCTGGGATCGTCGAAATGGGTGGCGGACATGCCCAGCCTCCGCGCGGTGGCGTTGAGGAGGGCGACGAAGGTGTCGTGGCTCCCGGACACCCACCGTGCCAGGGTCTCGGCGAGGTTGTTCGCCGACGGCAGCATCAGCCCGAGCAGGAGCGCGCGCTCGCTGAGCCGCTCACCCGCGTGCACCGGCAGCGAGGACCCGTCGACCGCGAGCGCGCTCTCGAAGAGGGCGACGTCCGCGCTCGTCATGGTGAGCATCGGACCCTCCTCGCCCACCGCGAGCGGATGCGCCTGGAGAACCACGAGCGCCGTCATCGTCTTCGCCACCGACCCGACCGGCCGCACGACCGCCGGCGCGAGGGAGGCGAGACGGGAGGCCGCCCCGTCACCGGACGCCGCCTCGAGGACCAGGCTGCCGCCTCCGGGGAGGTCGAGCGGCGGCGGCGGGTCGCCGGGGACGATGAGCGTGCCCGCGGTGTGGACGTCGGCGCGGGACGGGGGCACCGCCGCGGTGACGCGCACGGTGGCGGTGGTGACGGCGGCGGCGAGCGCGACCGCGCCGAGCGCGGCGACGAGGGGGGAGGGCCTCACGGCGGCGACCCGTAGTATGGCGCCGTGCAGGAGCACCCCCACGATCACGACCAGGATCACGGTCACGACCACGACGACCACGCCGGCGGGGATCGCCACGGCGGTGGTCACGGCCACGTCCACGGCCGGCCCGCGACCGGGCCCGGCGCGCTGCGCACCCTCGGGATCGCGTCGGTGGGTCTCGCGCTGGTCTCCGCGACCGAGCTCGTCATCTCCGCGCTCTCGGGAAGCGCGGCGGTGCTCGCCGACGGCCTCCACAACCTCGGCGACGTCTTCACCACGGTGGCGCTGGCGGGCGCCTTCCTGCTCAGCAACCGGGCGCCGACCCGCCGATTCCCGTACGGATATCACCGCGGTGAGGACCTCGCGGGGGTGGTCGTCCTCCTGCTCATCGTCGGCAGCGCCATCGCCTCGGGCGTGACCTCGGTCGAGCACCTGCTCCACCGCAGCAGCCTCTCCCACCCCGAGGTCGCCCTCGCCGCCGCGCTGGTCGGCTTCGCGGGGAACGAGACGGTGGCCCGCTACAAGACGGTGATGGGCCGGCGGTTGCGCAGCCTCTCCCTGATCGCCGACGGGCAGCACTCGCGCATCGACGGGCTCGCCTCGCTCGGCGCCGCGGCGGGGGTCGCCGGCGCATGGGCGGGGGTTCCCCAGCTCGACCCCATCGCCGGGCTGCTGCTCACCGCGGTGATCGGCGTGGTCGCGTTCGACACCGCGCGCAACGTCACCGCCCGGCTGCTCGACGAGGCCGACGCCTCGCTGCTCGCGACCATCGAGGAGGTCGCCGCCGCGGCCCCCGGCGTGATCGAGGTCTCCGAGGTCAGGGCGCGGTGGACCGGCCGGCGGATGCGCGCCGAGCTGGTCCTGGCGGTCGCCCCCGACGAGACCGTGTCACGGGCGCACGCGCTCGGCGAGCAGGTGCGCCACGAGCTGTTCCACCGCGTCGAGGGGCTGGTCGAGGTGGTGGTCCACCTCGACCCCGCCGGCGACGCGGCGGCGCACCAGGCGGTGCGCCACCACGAGGCCGGCGGCCCGGATCACTGACCGGCCTAGCCCTTCTTCGCCTTGGCCTTCCTGGCCGCCGCCTTGGTCTCCTTCAGCGAGGCGGCGAGGGTGGTGCTCGGCGTGAAGCGCGCCACCCGGCGGGCGGCCACCTGGACGGTCTCGCCGGTGCGCGGGTTGCGGCCGACCCGCGCGGCCCGCTGCGCGGTCTTGAAGGTGCCGAAGCCGTGGATGCGGACCTCGTCGCCGCCCGCGAGCGAGGACGCGAGGGTGTCGAAGAACCACTTGACCTCGTCCCGGGCCGCCACCATCGACATCTCACCGTCGTTGGAGCGCACCCAGTCGGCCAGCCGCTCGGCGAGCACGTCGCGCGTGATGACACTCATATTCTGATGTCTCCGTTGGCTGATGGGACGGCGCCGAATTGTAAGCACCGCAAGGCATTTTCAACAACTCTCCCCCTCCCGCGCCAGCCCTCCGCTAGCGCCACACTCGCTTCATGATCACCCGGGCGAGCTTTTCGGGGTCGTGGTGCGAGGAGATTCGCGGCGAGACCACGTCGGCGAGGATGAAGTGCACCGGGCGCTTCGAGGCCCGCTCCCGGTCGAAGGCGACCCTCGTGATCCCCGCCTCGACCGCCGAGGGTGGCAGCGGAAGGCTGTGATTGCTGTTGCAGATGACGTAGTCGAAGAGGTTGCCGCCGACGTGCTTCTCGATGGCGTCGAGGTGCTCGCTGACGGTGAACCCGGTGGTCTCGCCGGGCTGGGTGGCGACGTTGCAGACGTAGACCTTCACCGCCGGCGAGGCTCGGAGCGCCTCCACCAGGCCGTCGACGAGCAGATTGGGGAGGATCGAGGTGTAGAGCGAGCCGGGACCGACGACGATCAGCTCGGCGTCGAGGATGGCGAGCTCGGCCTCGGGGTTGATCTGGGGCGACGGCGGGTCGAGGAAGACCCGGTCGATCGGCCCCGTCCCCTGGGGGATCCGCGACTCGCCGATGCGGATCTCGCCGCCGGCGTTGGCGCAGAGGACGACGTCCTGGAGGGTGCTCGGCATGATCTGGCCACGCACGCGCAGAACCCGCCCGGAGGCCTGGAGCGCGTGCTCGAAGTCGCCGGTGATCTCGGCCATGGCCATGATGAAGAGGTTGCCGAAGGAGTGACCGCTGAGCGAGCCCTCGCCGGTGAAGCGGTGGGAGAAGAGGCTCGTCATCAGCGGCTCGGTCTCGGCGAGGGCGGTGAGGCACTGGCGGAAGTCGCCCGGCGGCAGCACCTGGTACTCGGTGCGCAGCCGGCCGCTCGAGCCGCCGTCGTCGGCGACGGTGACGATCGCCGAGATGTTCCCCGTGTACTTCTTGATCCCGCGAAGCATCGAGCTCATCCCGGTGCCGCCGCCGATCGCCACCAGCCGCGGGCCCTTGGCGAGCAGGCGGTGGGTGTAGATCTGCTCCACCACCCCGCTGCCGCTCGACGACGCCATCGGCAGGAAGGGCCCGAGCACCGATCGGCCGAGGCGGTAGAAGGCGAGACCCGCGAGGGCGACGCCGAGGCCGAGGAAGAGCACCGCCCGTGACCAGCGGGGGAGGAACTGGAGGGTCAGAGGCCCGACGAAGCGGGGGAAGGAGATGGTCGTGTACGCGTCCTTGAGGGCGTATCCGAAGGCGAGGCTGAGCAGGACGATGGCCGCGAAGAGGAGGAGCAGCCACCGCTTCACGTTCAGCCCGGGGGTGAACCACCGCACCATCCCCTCGGGCCGCGGAGGGATCTCGGGCATCGAGGCCCGATTGTCCCACGCCGCCGCCTCGGGGCCCGCGATCGCCGCCACGTCGGCCAGGGCGACCTCGGGAACGCTCGCGTCCGGCGCGCTCGTCTGGTCGTGCGGCGGCCGCTCGAGGCGGGCGCGCATGCTCAGAGACCGCCCCCGGCGGGGGCGATCGGGGCACGGGCCTGGAGGCGGGCGATGTCGTGGGTCGCCTCGATGTAGCGGACCGTGCCCGAGTAGGAGCGCATCACCACGCTGTTGGTGCTCACCAGCCCGCGCCCGGCGATCCGCACCCCCTGGAGGAGCTGGCCCTCGGTGACACCGGTGGCGGCGAAGAAGACGTTCTCGCCGCCACAGAGGTCGTCGAGGGTGAGCACGGCGGTGTCCTTGCCCTCCGCCCGCATCACCGCGCGCTCGCCCTCGTCGCGCGGTGCCAGCCGGGCCTGCATGCCCCCGCCGACCGCCTTGACCGCGCAGGCGGCGAGCACGCCCTCGGGGGCGCCGCCGATGCCCCAGAGCACGTCGATGCCGGTGCGCTGCTCCATCGCCGCCCACAGCCCGGCGGAGATGTCGCCATCGGGGATGAGCTTGACCCGGGCCCCGGCGGCGCGGATCTCGCGCAGCAGCCGTTGGTGGCGGGGGCGGTTGAGCACCACCACGGTGAGGTCCTCGACGTCGCGCCCCTCGGCCCGGGCGACCCGCTTCAGGTTGGCGGCCACCGTGTCGGTGATGTCGATCACCTTGCGCGCGCGGGGACCGACGATCAGCTTCTCCATGTAGTAGCAGTGGGTGTGGAAGAGCGAGCCGCGCTCGGCGAGGGCGACGGTGGAGAGGGCGCCGGGGAGGCCGCCCGCCACCAGCCGGGCGCTGTCGATGGGATCGACCGCCACGTCCACCATCGGAGGGTTGCCGTTGCCGACGGTCTCCCCGCTGTAGAGCATGGGGTTGTCGTCCTTCTCGCCCTCGCCGATCACCACCACCCCGTCCATGTCGACGTAGGAGAGGCTGCGCCGCATCGCGTCGACCGCCGCCTGCTCGGCGTCGTCGAGCAGGTCGCGCCCCATGAAGCGGGACGCGGCGATCGCGGCGCCCTCGGTCACACGGACGAGCTCGAGGGCGAGATTGCGGTCGATCGGGGTGCCGATGTCGCGGCGCTGGCGGGCTCGGGGCGGCATGGCAGCGGGATCATACTTCGGGCGCTCACGCGCCCACCGGCGGGGGGCATCCCCCGTGCCACTTCCCCCCTCCGCGGATTCGATGGCATCCCCGTCACGGGTCGGCCGCCGCCGATTCGGCGCGCGCGCCGCGACGGAGAATCGTCGGCACTGTGAGTCCCGATCTCTGCAGGCTCCACTACCGCGACGCGGTCGCCCTCTGCCCCGCCTGTGGCCACGGCGTCTGCGCCGCGTGCCGCACCGGCAGCGGCGTCTGTCCCCAGTGCGCGGAGCGCCTCGAGGACGAGGTGGCGATGGCGCGAGAGCGACGCCGCTCGCGGATCGCCCTGCGCCGGGCGGGCATCGCCATGCACTCCGAGCGCGGCGACCCGGTCATCCTGCGCGAGGGCCCGCTGCGGCTCCTCGTCCCCCTGGTCGGCGCGGCCGGGACCGTCTTCGCCGCCGCCGCGGTCTGCGCCGAGCTCGAGCGGGGGCTCGGCCTCGACCCCGCGGTCTCGGTGCTGCTCTGCGCAGCGGTGATCGGCCTCTGCGTCCGGCTCCTCCTCGGCGGGGTCTCGCGCACCGCCGGGGCGATCGCCGCCGGGCTCTGCGTGACCGCCGCGGTCGCGGGCCGGTGGTGGGCGGGGACGTACGTCGAGCCGAGCGGCACGACCGCGGGCCTCCGTCCCCTGTCGGACTGGGTGCTCGGCCACGGAGCGGTCGCGCTGGCGCTCTACGTGATCGCCGCCGTGCTCGCCTACGGGGCCGCCGCCGGCCACCGCGCCGCCTAGCGGGAGTGCGCTTCGGTTGAGCCGTCGGGCTGCTAGCATGCCGGTTCCGGGGTGGATCCCCGCCAACCCCACAGGGACACCTTCGATGGCCGATGACATCCTCGACCGTGTGCGCAGCTTCGCCAGCCGCAGTGACGAGCAGCCTGTGGAGGAGACCGCGGCGGAGCCGGCCGAGACCGAGACGGCGGCCAGCCAGGGAGCGGAGGAGACGGCGATGAGCGACGCGAAGGCGGCCCCTCAGGTCAAGGACGGCGGCGTCGCCGAGCAGGCCCCGCCCGCCGCTCCGAGCGCGGCGCGCTCCGGCAGCGGGCTGGGCCCGGCGGGGATCATCCGCGCCTGTCCGATCCCCTCCGGTGCGGTGATCTTCGGCGAGCTCACGTCGGCGTTCGTCGACGGCCCGCGCCTGGTCTCGTTCCTCGGCGAGCGCCGCCACACCGGGGCCATCGTCGACGCCGGGCGCAACCGAGTCCAGGTCGCTCTCCTGTACGAGGGCGCGGCGGTCGGGCTGGTCGCGGTCGGCGAGGGCGCCACCCGGCGGGTCGAGGCGCTCAGCCTTCCGGCGCCGGGGAGCGGCGACGAGCACCAGCTCACCGTCCTCACCTACCGCCCCGAGGTGACCCTCGCGCTGGCCCAGCTCGTGAACACCCCGGAGCGCTTCGACCGGATGCACGGGTCGTTCGTCGACCTGCCGGCGCTGCTCTCCTTCCTCCGCCGCGAGAAGGCCAACGGCGCGGTCCGGGTCACCACCGCGGACGACGCCGGGGTGATCCTGCTCCGCGCCGGCGAGGTCCTCGGCGCCTACACCCGGCATCTTCCCGAGCTCGACGACGAGGAGGTCGTGTTCCCGCTCGCCAAGGCCGGCGACGCCGAGGTGGATGTCTGTGTCGGTTCGCTGACGCTGCCGCCCCCATCCATCCCGGTGACCTCGATCCTGGTCTGACCAGGGCGAGAAGGTGCGGCGGCTCCGCCTCGTCCTCGGTGCCCTCCTCGGCACGGCGATGTCGCTGGCGCTCCTGGCCTCCTGTGGCGCCGACACCCCCGCCGGCGGCCCGGGGAGCCACGACAGCCCCGAGGGGGCGGTGCGCGGCTTCCTCGACGCCGTCGCCGGCAACGACGTCAAGGACGCGCTCAACTGGATCCCGCCCAAGCAGCGCAAGGCCGCGTCCGACCTGCTCAACGGCGCGCTGGGGGTGAAGGTCAGCTTCACCGTGCAGCACGTCGACGTCGGCGCCGCGACCATCAACCGTGACAACCCCGACCAGGCGATGGTGGCCCTCAAGGGCCAGGCCTCCGCCTGCGTCAACGGCGGCTCCGGCGACTCCGCCCTCAACACCTGCTATCCGTTCTCGAAGTTCGCCCAGACGGCGGGGTCGGACCAGATCTCCTGCATCCGCATCGGCGGCCGGTGGTACGTCGATTTCGGCTCGGGCAGCGACGCCCCGCCCGCCGACCTCGGCGGCTCGCCGGCCGCCACGACCGGGGCGGCGACGCCGGGAGGCTGAAGCGCGCCGCGGCGTCCTACCGCGGGGGAGCGCTACCATTGACCCCGCGGTCGCACCACGCATGGCGCTGGGCGTGCGCTGACGTGGAGGTTGTCGTGAGCCCGTCCGAGCCACCATGGCGTCGCTGTCGTGATCTTCCTCAGCGATTTCCTGCGCGCCGACGTGGTCGACGTCCACCAGAGGACGGTCGGGAAGGTCCGTGACCTGATCGTCCGGATGGGCGACCCCTACCCCGTGGTGATCGCCCTGGCGCTGCGTGGTCACTCGGCACCGCCGACCATCGACTGGAGCGTGGTCCGCGCCTGGGAAGCCCGGGAGATCAGCCTCAACGTCGCCGCCGCCGACCTCGTGCCCCACACCCCGATCCCCGAGGAGGTCTGGCTCAGCCGCGACATCCTCGACAAACAGATCGTCGACACCGACGGCCGCCGGGTGGTGCGGGTCAACGACCTCCAGCTCCAGGCGAGCAACGGCTCGATGCTCCTCGTCGGCGTGGACATCGGCACCCGCGGCCTGCTCCGCCGGCTCAACGCCGAGCACGTGGGGCGGCGGCTGCGCCGGCTCACCGGCGGCGACCTCACCCAGCGGGTGATCAGCTGGGACGCGGTCGACACCCTGCACAGCGACGAGCGCTCGGTGAAGCTGCGCATCAGCCACCGCAAGCTCTCGCTCGGGGGTCGCGACCGCGAGGCCATCTTCGCCAGCCTCGACGACGAGACCGCGGCCGACACCCTCGAGGAGTCGAGCGAGGAGGTGCAGGCCCAGATCCTCGCCCGGCTCGACGACGAGCGCGCCGCCGACATCCTCGAGGCGATGTCCCCCGACGAGGCCGCCGACCTCCTCGCCGACCTCCCCGAGGAGCGCCGCGAGCAGCTCATCGCCAAGATGGAGGCGGACGAGGCCGAGGACGTCGAGGAGCTCCTCTCCTATGGCGAGGACACCGCCGGCGGCCTGATGACGACCGAGTACGTCGCCATCCCCGCCAGTCTCACCGCCGAGCAGGCGATCGACCGCCTCCGCGAGCTCGAGCCCGACGCCGAGTCGATCTACTACGTGTACGTCATCGACGACGGCGAACGGCTGCTCGGGGTGCTCAGCCTGCGCGACCTCATCGTGGCCAAGCCGACCACCCCGATCGCCGAGCTGATGATCAAGCGGGTCATCGCCGTGCCCCTCGACGCCCGGCCCGAGGACGTCGCCGCGGTGATCGCCAAGTACAACCTCCTCGCCATCCCGGTTGTGGACGACGATGACCGGATCCAGGGGATCGTCACCATCGACGACGCCCTCGACACGGTGATGCCCGCCGGGCTCAAGCGGCGGGCGAGGGCCCTGTGAGGAGGCGCCGCGCTGAAGACGCCCCCTCAGAGCACCGCGCTCCGCCGCCGGGCCGAGGAGGCGATCGCCGCTCGCCGTGAGCGCCGCGCGGCCCGGCCCCGCCGCTTCGCTGGGGTGCGCCGCTACCTCGCGATCATCGGCCCGGGCCTGATCGTCGCCAACGCCGGAAACGACGCCGGTGGCATCTTCACCTACAGCAACACCGGGTCGAAGTACGGCCTCAACCTGCTCTGGACCTTCCTCCCGATCCTGCTCGCCCTGATCGTCACCCAGGAGATGGTGGCCCGGCTGGGAAGCGTCACCGGCAAGGGGCTGATGGACCTGATCCGGGAGCGCTTCGGGGTGCGCTGGACGCTCTTCGCCTCGGTGGTGGTCATCGTCGCCAACGGCGGCACCGTGCTCGCCGAGTTCGCCGGCATCGGCGGCGCGCTCGGCCTGCTCGGCGTGCCCCTGCCGATCGCCGTTCTCGGGGCGGCGCTGATGCTCGGCATCCTGGTGCTGCGCGCCAACCGCCGCCTCGTCGAGCGGGTGTTCCTGGCGATGGGGCTGACCTTCGTCAGCTACATCGTCACCACCTTCATGGTGCATCCGCGCGGGGGAGAGATCGCCCAGGCCCTGCTCCCGACCCTGGCCCACCACCCGATCGCGCCGGGCGCGACCGCGTACACCACCGACCTCATCACCCTGGTCGGCACCTCGATCACGCCCTACATGCAGCTCTTCCTCCAGTCCTCGATCGTCGACAAGGGCACCTCGGAGAAGGAGCTGAGCTACGCGCGCGCCGACGTCATCAGTGGCTCGACCTTCGCGATGGCGGTGGCGGCCTGCATCGTCATCACCACCGCCTACACCCTCTTCCAGAGCCCCGCCTTCGCCGGCCACGACCTGGGCAGCGCCAGCGACGCCGCCAGGGCGCTCAAGCCGCTTGCCGGCGAGCACGCCTCCCAGCTCTTCGCCGTCGGCCTGCTCGGCGCCTCGCTGCTCGCCGCCGCGGTGCTCCCGCTCAGCA
>VBHE01000161.1 GCA_005889515.1 Chloroflexota bacterium
CGGTCACTGGAAGCGGCCCAGGACCAGGGCGGGTCCGTGATCACCGCCGCGCGCACCCGCAGATCACGCGACGCGAACCAGCTCCACCACCGCGCGCCCCAACCCCTCCCCCTCGTCGAGCCAAGGGACCACATCGCGTAGCGAGGTGCTCAGAACCCCCGTGCACGCCCCGCTCAGCGATCGCCATGGGTCAGCGCCGCGGTGGCAGCCGCATCCCGCCGCCCCCGTCCCGGCACCCGTGGCAGCGGCAGCCGCCGCAGCAGCCCCCGGGCCCGAGCCCCGCGCAGCACCTCCCCGGCCACCACCGCGAGGAGGAGCAGCGCCCCCACTGCGAGGTCCACGTCGGTCGCGTTGTACCGGGCGAGCGGGTGGTACCGGGTCATCACCTCCGGCACCGCCCCGACCACCACCCCGGCGGCGAGCCCGGCGACCACCCGGGTCCGCCCGAACAGCAGCACCGAGCCGACGAGCAGCAGCGACCGCAGCGGTGAGAACTGCTCCGGCGCGACCCGCCCGATGTCCAGCGCGACGCCGCAGCCCGCCACCCCACCGAGCAGCGAGGCCCGCAGGGTGGCGGCGAGCCGCGACTCGCGGAGCACCAGCACGGTGAGCACGCAGACGACCAGCACCAGGAGCAGCGCGTAGTAGAGCACCACATCGGCGGCGACCTCGTAGCCGCCCGTCCGCAGGGGATGGGCGAGCGCCGGGCTGAGGTGGCGCACGCCGCCGATCGCGTGGCTGCGGAACACGGCGTCGGAGAGCACTGCGGCGACACCGATGCCGATCACCGCGACCACCGCGCCGCTGCGCTGCACCGCGCAGATCGCCCCGGCGATCACGCCGAGGATGATCGCCAGCGCGAGCGCGTAGGTGACGGCGATGACCGCCGGCTGCCCCTGGTCGCCGGCGAACCAGGCGGTCGCGTAGGCGGCGAGCCCGGTGATCGCCAGCGGCGCCAGGAAGAGCTCGCCCGCCCAGCCGCTGAGCACCACCACCCCGAGCCCGGCGATCGCGAAGGCGACGCTCAGCGCCGCCGGCTCGACCCAGGTGTCGGGCGCGCTGATCGGCAGGACCACGGCGCCGAGGAGCCCGCAGAGCGCCACCGTCAGGGTGAGCAGCCGCCGCGTGCCCACCGCGGCGATGATCATCACCAGCCCGGCGACGAAGGTGAGCACCAGAGTGCTCCGGGTGTTCACACCCTGATGCTAACCAAGGCTCCCCTGTCCCCTCGGAGGGAGAGGGCCGGCGCCTCCTAGCGGGTCGCTCCCGGGGAATCCGCCGAGCTCGCCACGATCCCGGCCGCCTGGTTGGAGCTGCCGTCCTGGACGCCCCCGACGATGGCGCCGTCGGGGCCGACGTGGAGGACGCTGATGCTCGCGACCTTGGCGACGGTGAGCGGGGCGACGCTGCCGAGCTGCTCGGCGGAGGCGACGTCGCGGTCGTTGACGTGGACGAGGTAGACGTGCCCGGGGCTGCCGGTCTCGGAGTCGGAGTGGAGCGCCACGATCGCCAGCTGGCCGCCCATCACGCTGGCGGCGACCCCGCTCGAGCTGCCGTAGCGGTGCACCCCCCGGGACGTGCTGTAGGTCGCGTCGCTGCGCGACTCGAGGACGGTCACGGTCGCCATCTGCCCGTCGCCGAGGTGCATCGCCACGAAGCTGCCTCGGGAGTGGGCCTCGGACGAGGTGCGGTCGGCGTGGCTGTCCATCTGGAAGTAGCCGAGGGCGAGGCCGAGGACCGAGTTCGGCGGGATCACGAAGGCGTTCCCGCCGTTGTAGCCGTTGGTCGGGCCCTGGCCCTCGGCCAGGGACTCGTCGGCGACCTTGAGCTCGCGCGACTCCGACGAGGAGGAGTTGTTCCCCGCGCTCGCGTTGGTGCAGCTGATGCAGGTGCCGAGGGGATCGGCGTTGACCCCGTCGCCGCTGCCGAAGCGGGTCTCGGCGGGGGGCGAGGTGCTGCCCTGGCGCGCCGTCGGCTGGGGGTGGAGTCCGGTGGGGTTGCGGTCAGCTGCGGCACGGACCGCGGGGGCGACCGTCACGGGGACGACGGTCCACGGCGAGAGCCCGGAGGTGTCCGGCGCGGCGACCGGGGGGGCGAGCGTCGCCGCCGACGCGGTCATGGGGCCCGCCGCCGCAGACAGCGCGAGCACCGTCAACGGGGCCGCGAAAACGATCCATCCCCTGGCCATGCCGGTGCCCTCCGCCTGTGGGACCCGTGGGAGCTGGTCTCGACCGCCTGACGGGCAGCACCGCAGGGCAGTGGAGGGGAAATGCCTCAGAGCGCTGGCTGCACTGCGAGATTCTGAGGCATGTCTCAGGTCGGTGTCACCGTCCAATTGTCCGAACGCCAGGTCCAGGTGTCCCCGAGCGCGCCGCCCGGGCCCTGGCCGCCGAAGAGGAGGACCGCCCCGCCGGGGTCGGCGGCGAGCCCGGGGAACGCGCGCGCCGGCGGGGAGGCGGCGGGAGCAGCGGCCGTCCAGGTGGTGCCGTCCCAGGTCCAGGTGTCCGACTGCGGCTGTCCGCCGGCGACCCCGCCGACGAGCACCATCCGGCCGCCGCCGGCGTCCCAGGCCATCGCTGCACCGTTGCGCGCGCTCGGGGACCGCGGGGGATGGAGCTGCCGCCACGTCCCCGACTCCCACGCCCAGGTGTCGCCGAGGTCGCTGCTCGGACCCGCTCCGCCGAAGAGCAGGAGCTGCGGCGACGCCATCGGTTGTGCCTTTGTCCAGTGGCCGCCGCCGAAGAGCCAGGTGTCGGCGGTGCGGCCCTCCACCCCGGCGCCGCCGAAGAGCACCACCTGCCCGGAGCCGGCGTCGTAGGCCATCGCCACGGCGCTCCGCCGCGAGGGTCCGGCCCCGGCGACCGCGGTCCAGGCGGCGCCGTCCCAGCTCCAGGTGTCGTCGAGGGTGCGGGCGCCCGCCTGCTCGCCGCCGAAGAGGACGACGTGGCCGGCGCCGTCCTCGGCCATCCCGGCGAGGCCGCGTGGCGGCGGCACCGGGAAGGCGTCGGACTGGGTCCACGTTCCGCCGGCCCAGGTCCAGGTGTCGTCGAGGTCGCCCGCCTGGGTGGCGCCACCGAAGAGGAGGACGTCGTGGTGGGCGGAGTCGGTGGCGAGCGAGCCGTAGAGCCGGGCGTTGGGGCGGGGCACGACCCGGTGCGGCGCCGGCGCCGTTGTCGCCGTCGCGGTGGGCGAGGCGGTGCTGGCCGGGGTGGCGGGCTCCGAGCCGCAGGCGGCCAGCAGGATCGCGGCGACGAGCGGCGGGGCGATCCGGGTCACTTGTTCTGGGTGCCGCTGGTCCAGTACCAGGTCTGGTTCTGCGGGTTGTAGTCGAAGAAGATCTGGAACGACTGCGTCGCCGGCCCGGGGAACCCCTGGTTCACCACCTGGTTGGTGATGGTGTCGACGAAGTGGTTGTCGGTGGTGTGGTCGGCGAGGTTGAACACCACCCGCTGCGGGGTGTTCGAGATGATCGAGAGCGAGTCGAAGACCACGTGGAAGATGTTCCGCAGGTGCTTGGCGTTGAGCTGGCGGATGGTGGCCTCGTGGCCGCTGAGCTCCACCCCGGCGAGGAAGTCGCCGAGGCGGCTGGGGTCGCCGGCGGCGTAGGCCTGGGAGAGCCGCTGGTCGAAGTCGACGATCAGCGCCCGGCACGCGGCGGCGTCGAGCTCGCCCGGCGGTCGGGTGTTGATGCCCGGGGTCGGCGCCGGCCCGGAGGGGCTCGCGGACGCGGAGGCGGAGGGCGATCCGGACGCCACCGCCGCCGGCGAGGAGGGGGGCTGGTCGCCGCCGCCGCAGCCGCCGAGCAGCGCGCCAGCGGCCAGGGCGCCTGCGGCGGCGCGGATCACGAGGGCTGGCCCAGCATGCTCTGGATGATGGTCGTGGCGGACTGCAGGGTGGGGGAGGGGCCGAAGACCGAGACCGAGTAGAAGCGGGCGCCACGGGTCGCCGCGATCTCGGCGCCGTTGGCGCCGTGGATCGGGTAGCCGGTGAAGTCCTGGCCCTGGTCGGTGAAGGCGTTGCGCTTGTCGCCGACCGCCGGTGCCGCGACCTCCCTCTGCTTGGCGTCGATCCGCAGCTGGCGGAAGGCGCCGAGGAAACCCTGGGCGTCCTCGGAGGTGGGGAAGTCGATGGCGTCGCAGCTCACCAGCTGGTCGTGGCCGGGAGTCGAGGGGCCCGCCGCGCCGCCGGGCGCGGCGGTGGCGGGCTCGGGGGCGAGGTTGGTGTAGACGAGGCGCTCGCCGTCCCGGAAGTGGAAGTAGACGAGCGCCGCCTGCATGTCGCCGTTCGGGCTGTATTTCCCCACCGTGAGCGGCCCGCCGTGGGCGGGGTCGGGGATGAAGCCGCTCTGGGGGAGGGAGGCGGCGGTGCACGCGTGCGCCGGTGCCGCCGTCGGCGCCGCGGTGGCGCTCGGGGTCGGGACCGTCGCGGCGCCGCCGCAGCCGGCCAGGAGCACGAGGGCGAGCAGCGTCAGCGGGGCCGGTCGGGTCACGTCGTCACCTGTGCGTAGGGGCTGAGACGGACGTAGGCGCCCGCCTTGAGGAAGATGCCGGCGTGGCTCGTCGCCGCCGGCGCGCCGAGCTGGGTGAGGGGGTTGATGAACACGGTCGTGAAGAAGGCGAGCTGGCCCGCTCCGCCGTGGCCGCCGGTCCAGCGCAGCCGGTACGAGGAGCCGAAGTCGAAGTCGCCGAAGCGGGTCTCGATGGCCGAGACCAGGCGCTGCGGGGAGCGGTCGTCGCCGGCGTCGCGGAGCACGTTGTTCATCACCCACCCGGCGACGTAGCCGCGCACCCCGTCGATGGACGGCCGGCGACCGCCGTACCACTGCTCGAGGCGGCTCGCGTAGACGATCGCTGCGGTGTCGTCGGGGTCGACCTCGCTCGCGAAGTTGATCCGCCCCTTGTAGATCCACTCGCCGCCGGCGCTCGCCAGGGAGTTCGACATCAGCTCCGACGCGGCGAGCGCGCCGGCGATCGGCGACCAGGAGGGCTGGAGGGCGCCGAGCGCCTGGATGACCGGAAGCGCCGCGCCCTGGGACGCGACGATCATCACCGTCCCCGGGTTCAGCGCCCGGACCCGCTCGGCGAGGGCCGCCGGTGGGTCGGCGTCGACGGCGAGGCGGCGGACGGGGATGCCGAGGGCGTCGAGCCGGGCGGCGGCGGCGTCGGCCTCACGGGTGTCGTGCCGGTCGTGCCCGGCGAGCACCAGGGCGCTCAGGATGTTGTGCGACGCGGCCTGGTCGGCGAGCGCCACCCCCTCGCCGGTGGCGCCGAGCCCGGTCGTCCAGGCCCAGGGCGCCGCGGCGAGCTCCTCGGGGACCCCGACCAGGGGCAGGCCGGCGCGCTGCCCCGCAGCCACGATCGCGGCGGTGGTCGCGGTGTCGCCGCAGGGCACGGCGAGGGCGGCGACGTGGAGCCCGCGCAGCCGCTCGACCGCCGCGGCGGGGCCGCCGGCGACGCTGTCGACGGCCAGGACCCGGAGCGTGTCGCCGCCGACCGCCGCCTGCTGGTTGGCCTCGACGGCGGCGGCCTGGAGGCCGATGACCCCGTCCTGGCACGCCTGTCCGGCGGGCCCGGAGAGATCAGCACCCCGGCGACCCGGGCGCGGGCCGTCAGCGTCCAGTCGCCGGCGGCGCCGAGGGTCGCGTCCCCGGCGAACCAGGGGCTGCCCGGGACCCGGCTCATCGTCACCCGCAGGGTCCCGGCGGCGCATCCGCAGGTCGCGGTGACCTCGAGGGCGTCCACCCCGTCGACCGGGACGGGCAGGTCGTTGTCGTCGGTCCGGTCGACGCCCACGATCACCCGGTTGGCTCCGACCACCCCGGGGGTGACCGCGATGGGCACGAGGTTGCGGCCGTTCGATGCGGAGAGCAGCGGTGTCCCCGCGGGGCGGGCGTCGAGCTGGGAGGGATAGGGGAAGGAGACCGGGTTCGGGGTCTGGGCGAGCACCCCCGCGGTGGTCAGCACCGCCACCGCCACCGCCGCCTCGACGGCGCGCAGGCTGCGGCTGCGCGTCCGCAGCAGGGACGCGAGCAGGCCGACCACCACCATCACCGCCACCAGGCCGACCTT
>VBHE01000162.1:0-1225 GCA_005889515.1 Chloroflexota bacterium
CAACCGCCACCACGAGGGCGAGTTCGACATCCGCCGGACCCTCGGCGGCGACCTGCGGTTCCTGAGACGCGACGGGACGCTCATCGGCACCGCCACCGGAGATCACTGGAAGCGGCCCAGGACCAGGGCGGGTCCGTGATCACCGCGACGCAGGCCCCGGTGCGCCCCTCTACGGAATCCCGAACACCTGCGCGTCCGCCATCTCGAGGTCCTCGTCGGGCGACCCGGGCGCACTCTCCGGGATCGGGTCGGACACGCGCCGCAATCCATCCCCACCCCGCGGCTGCGCCAGGTACAGCCACCCCTCCGCATCACGGGCCGCCATGTCCCCGGTCAGCAGCCACCCGTTCCGCACCCGCCGCGCCGCCGCCTCGGGATTGCGCCAGTAGGTCAGCCGCGCCTCGCCTCCGACCGGCCGCAGCACCAGCTCGCCCACCTGCCCGACCGCGACCGACCGGCCCTCCACGTCGACGACGTCCATCTCCAGCAACCCCTCCGGCGGCTTCCCGATGGATCCGACCGGCCCCACGCCCACGGGGTTGCAGGCGAAGCCGCCCGCCATGGTGACGTACCACTCCAGCACCCGCACCCCGAAGCGCTCCTCGAAGGGCCGCCAGATCTCCCGCGGCATCCCCGCGCTCACCACCAGCCGCACCGAGTGCGCCCGGTCGCGGTCCGAGGTCGGCTCGCTGTACACCGCGGTGGCGAGCTCGCCGAGGTTGGACCACGTCGTCACGCCGTGCTCGATGCAGACGTCCCAGAGCCGGCGCCGGGTGAACCAGCGCGAGAGCACGGTGTGATCGACCACCCCCCAGATCGCCGGCATCATGGTGGCGATCAGCGCATTGCCGTGCGTCAACGAGAGCCCGGTGTACGGAACGTCGTCGGAGCGGTAGCCGAAGAGCTCGGGAACCCGCCGGTAGAGCAGCATCCGGTCGTGGCCGATCTCGATGGCGTCGGGGTCGCCCCTCCCCGCCGTGTAGACGAGCAGCCACGGCTCGGAGAGGTCGACGACGTGCTCGCCGGTCGATGGCGCCTCGGGTCCCGCGAGCGCCTCGTTGACGAGCGGCCAGCGGCGGGGCGGGTCGATGCCCATGGCCTGCCCCTCCGGCGTCGACACCACCCAGGTGCGCACCCCGCTCGCCCGGATCACACCGGCGACGTCGTCGTCGGCGACGACGTAGTCCGCGGTGATGAGCCCGGCGCAGCCGGCGAAGCGAAGGTA
>VBHE01000162.1:1251-4824 GCA_005889515.1 Chloroflexota bacterium
CACCAGCGCGTAGACGAACTCGGGGTTGTTGCGGAGCATGATCGCGACCCGGTCGCCGCGGCGCAGCCCGGCGCCGCGCAGCTGGGCGGCGATCTGGTTGCCGCGCACTGCGAGCTGGCCCGCGGTCACCGCCTCGGCGGGATGGGGGCCGTTCTCGAAGACGAAGACGAGCCGGTCCGGGTCGCGTTCCGCCTCGGCCTGCACGACCCGGCTCAGGACCGCGGTGTCGAGGTGGCTGGCGGTGGCTCTCATGACGATTCAGGCGGTGACGGCGACCTGCCCCACACGACGCGCGAGGCGGTCGACGTAGATCTGTCCGGCGCGTTCGATCGAGCGGCTGAAGCGCAGCGCGTTGAAGACCTGGGCGCCGGCGAGGCCGGGGAGGATGTAGCGCCAGGTGAACTCCAGGGTGGTGGAGCCGTCCTGCGCGACGAGGCGGTAGGCGTGCCACGCGGTGCCGCACTCGCGGTTCGGCCAGGTCCAGACCTGCGAGGTCTCGAACCACAGCCCGCCGCGCTCGCGACGGTAGTCCTTCAGGTACTCGTCGACCGAGACCGTCGCCGGGGCCGCGCCGGGAGCACGGATCCCGACCTCGAAGAAGAGCCCGCTGCCGTCACCGCGCACGTTGCGCGCGCCCGGGAAGCAGAGCCGCGCCTCGGCCGAGCGGCACCAGCGCGCCGCGTCGTCGAGGGGCGCTCCGATGGTGGCGCCGCACCGGATGGTGGTGAGCATCGTCGCACTCCTCGCCCCGCCCGACCCCTACCGCACCTCCGCGCGGACCGGCGAGGCCACCCCGCGCACCTCGGCGGACTCGTCGGGGAGCAGCGCCGCCTCGAGCAGCTGGGCCAGGTAGTCGACGCGGTCCTTGAGCTGGTGGCTGGTCGACTCCACCTCGGCGAGCCGGTCGAGCACCGCCTTGTCGTCCTGGGAGCGGATCACCACCATCCCCAGCCCGGCGAGGAGCAGTGCACCGACGCCGCCGATGAGGATGTACGGCATCTGGACGGCGACGTAGATCTCGTCACGGATGCTGATGTAGCCGGCCACGAGCGCGATCCCGGCGGCGATGATCAGCGCTCCGCCGATGACCTGCCGGCTGTGCTCCCGTGCCAGTCGCTGAAGGTTCTTGTCCATCGTTGTCTCCACCGTGTTGATGTGTCCGTCATTGGCCGGTTCCGCTCGTCACCGCAGCACCGGCTGCGCCGGTGCACGTGCCTTGCCGAGGTAGGCGCCGTGGAGCACGTCGACCTCCGAGCGGAGTTGCTCGGCGGAGCCCCGGAACACCACCTCCCCCTTGCGGAGCAGATATGCGGATCGCGCGATGGAGAGGGCGGCGGTCGCCGCCTGCTCGACGATCAGGCAGGCGGTGCCACGCTCGACGTTCAGACGCTTGATGGTGTCGAGCAGGGTGAGCACCATCTTCGGCGCCAGCCCGAGCGAGAGCTCGTCGATGAGCATGACCCGGGGCTCGGAGAGCAGGGCGCGGCCGATCACCAGCATCTGCTGCTCGCCGCCGCTCAGGCTGCGCGCCGTCTGGCGGCGGCGCTCGGCGAGACGGGGGAAGATCTCGTACACCGGCGCGAAGCGCTGCGCGGAGCCCTTCCAGCCCCCGCCCTTGGCGTACGCCCCCATGAACAGGTTCTCCTCCACGGTCATCGTGGGGAAGATGCGGCGGCCCTGGGGCACCAGGGCGACCCCGCGGCGGACGGCCTCCTCGGCGACCGGCTCGAGCGGCTCGCCGTCGAGGCGCACATCGCCCTGACGCGGCAGCAGGCCGGCGATGGCGTTGAGGGTGGTCGTCTTGCCCGCGCCGTTGGGCCCGATCAGGGCGACGATCTCTCCGTCGCCGACGGAGAGGTCGATCCCCTGGAGCACCCGGACGGGACCGTAGGAGACGGCGAGGCCGCGTACCTCGAGCATCAGGCGCTCCTCCCGAGGTAGGCCTCGATCACCGCGTCGTTGGTCTGCACCTCCGCGGGGGTGCCCTGGGCGAGGACGGTGCCGAAGTCGAGGACGGTGATGGTGTCGCAGAGCCCCATCACGAAGGTCATGTCGTGCTCGATGAGGAGGATGGCGAGCCCGAGGTCGGCGAGGCGGCGGAGCAGCGCCACCAGGTCGCCGGCGCGCTCGGTGTCGAGCCCCGACGCGGGCTCGTCGAGCATCAGCAGCCGGGGCGCGGCGCAGAGCGCACGGGCGAACTCGACGACCCGCAGGTCGCCGAAGGAGAGCGCACCCGCGGGCATCGCGAGGTCGCCGCGGAAGCCGACGATGCGGGCGATGCGCTCCACCCGCTCGTCCGAACGCAGTCGGGAGAGGCTGGGCTCGAACGAATAGCCGCGGCCGGTCGCCGTCGCGACCGCGCAGCCGAGCAGCAGGTTGTCGAGCACCGACAGGCTGGCGAAGAGCCGCGGGGTCTGGAAGGTCCGTCCCAGGCCCAGCCGGCCGCGGGCGACGACGGAGCCGCGCAGAGGCCGGCCCTCGTAGGTGATGTCGCCGCTGTCGGGGCTGTAGAGCCCGGAGACGCAGTTGAAGAACGTCGTCTTCCCCGCGCCGTTGGGGCCGATGACGCCGGTGACCTCGCCGGTACGCGCCACCACCGCGACCTGGTCGAGGGCCTGGAGGCCGCCGAACCGGATCGACAGGCCGTGCACGGTGAGGATCTCCTCGCCGTGGACGCGCCGCTCCACGAACCAGGGGGAGCCCGGGGCCATCCGGGTGGCGAGGCGCTCGCGGGCCGGCAGGAAGCGGGCGAGCTTCATGGGATCGGGGCGGAGCGCCTCGGTCGCCGCCGGCAGACGCGCGGCGATGCGCCGGCGCGCGGTCTGGATGCGGGCGAGCTTGTCCGGATCGGCGGTGATGCCGCGGGGGCGGTTGCCGTTGCCGTTCATCCCGCCTCGCGTGGTGAGGATGATGAGCAGGGCGAGGAAGCCTGCGAAGAACTGGTCGTAGCCGACGAAGCGGCCCTCGGAGAGGGAGTCGAAGTACTTCGGCAGGGTGCCGAAGACGATCCCCGCGGCGATCGCCCCCCCGATCGACCCGAAGCCGCCGACGACCGCGTAGGCGAAGTAGAGGACGGCGAGGATCGGGCTGAAGTAGTTGGCGGGGACGACCTGCTGGAGGAGGCCGTAGTAGATGCCGGCGACGGTGGCGATGGCACCGGCGAGGCATACCGTGAAGAGCTTGCAGCGGGCGGGGGAGTGGCCGAGCACCGCGAAGGCCATCTCGGAGTCGCGCAGCGCGGTGATTCGCGTCCCGATCCAGGAGCGGCGGACCAGCGCGCAGATCCCCGCGATCGCGAGCAGCGACGCCACGATCAGGTAGTAGAGGCGGTAGTCGTCGGAGGCGTAGTCGGGGCGGTGGATGATCTGGTCGAAGCCACCCTGGCCGCCCAGATAGGTCTGGAAGAAGGTCTTCTGGGCGAGGTAGGCGAAGGCCAGGGTGGCGATGGCGAAGTACACACCGCGGAGCCGGAGCGCGAAGACGCCGATGACCAGGGAGACGGGCACCGATGCCACGACCATGATCGGCAGGATCAGGGCGAAGGGCACCCCGCGCTGCTGGAGGAAGTAGAGC
>VBHE01000162.1:4887-7416 GCA_005889515.1 Chloroflexota bacterium
GCGACCACCAGGCCGAAGTCGAGGGCGTAGGCGGGGCCCGCCCACTTCAGCGCGTAGGGCATGGTGAGCAGGAATGGGAGCAGCACGGCCAGGCCGACGAGGCGGACGCCCAGCGCGCGAATGCTGGGCCGGCCGGGGATGGGGAGCAGCGCCGAGGGTGTGGCCGCGCCGGCGGGGGTGGCCTCGAGGGTCGCGGGGCGGACCTCGGTGACGGTGCTCATGCCCGGACCACCGCGTGGTCCTCGAACGAGCTGCGATGACGCGCGTACCGCGCCGCGAGCACGAGCACGAGGAGGATGAAGGGCCAGGCATCGGCGAGGCCCTTGGCGCCGGGGAAGTACACCTGGCTGATCGCCTCCAGCGTGGCCAGGGTCATCGCCCCGGCGACGGTGAGCGGCAGCGACACCAGGCCGCCGATGAAGGTCACCGTGAGCGCCTTGAGGGTGAGGCCGGTGAGCGACTGGTTGTCGAGGAAGAGGATCGGGGCGAGCAGCATGGTGGTGAGGCCGGAGAGCCCGAAGGCCAGCCCCCAGACGACCGGGGAGATCAGCCGCGAGCGCACCCCCATGAGCCGGGCGGCGGTGCCGTCGTCGGAGATCGCCCGCATCGCCATCCCCAGGCGGGTGCGGCGGAGCAGGAAGGCGAGGCCGGCGAAGACCGCGGCGGTGGCGACGAGCAGCACGACCTGGTCGTAGGTCACCGAGTAGTTCGCCAGCGGGATCCGCACCGTCTTGTCCAGAAGTGGGGAGGGGAAGAGCTGGCCCCAGGTGTTGCCCCACCAGGGGACGATGAAGACGAACCCCTCGGCGAGGATGAAGAGGGCGAGGGTGGAGATCGTCTGCAGGTCCGGCCGCCCGGCGAGGCGGCGGATGACGATGCGCTCGAAGCCGAGGCCGAGGAGCACCGCGACAACGATCCCGGTGAGCACCCCGAGGTAGTAGGGAACGTGGCGGAGGGTGATGAGGTCCCACGCGACGAAGCCGCAGAGCACCCCGATCCCGCCGTGGGCGATGTTGAGGACCCCGGTCGTCCGGTAGACGAGGACCATCCCGAGAGCGATCAGGGAGTAGAAGGAGCCCGCGATCACGGCGATGATCAGGGTCTGGAGCAGTTCCTCCACGGTCTTCTCCCTTGGGCCGGCGGCTTGGGCCCGACGGTACCCTCGCCGCGGGACCGCGTCGTCGGTAGGCGCTACCGATTCGGATACGTAGGGCAATCGGTAGCCCCTACGGACGACACCGCCCCTCCCCGGGCGCACGATGGGCTGCGGTACGCCGAGCATGGAGGAGAAGATGTGATCCGATCACGTCCACTACTCGCAGCGCCCGCCATCGTCCTTCTGATGGCCGCCTGCGGGGGGGCGTCGACCGCCCAGCAGGCCGCCCTGCAGCGGGCCGGGCAGCAGCAGGGCGCCTCCGGAGCGGAGAACGCCCAGGGCAACGCGAACAGCAACGGCACCGGCGCCACCAACTCGAACCCGGCGCTCCCGGGCTCGGGGAGCTCGGCCCAGTCGAGCAGCGCCGCCCAGTCGGGATCGGCAGCCGGCGGCGCCGCGGCTCCGGCCCAGGGGGCCGGCAGCGCTCCCGCTCCCGCCGCGGGCACCAAGCCCGGCGGCACCGTCCCCGCGCCCCCCAAGCCCGGCGGGGTGGTCCCCCAGCCCGGAGGCGGCGGCGCCACCGACACCGGGGTGACCGCGTCCTCCATCAAGCTCGGCCACATCGGCATCTACTCCGGGCCGGTGGGCTCCTTCGGCGCCAACCTCTCCTACGCCTGCCGGGCGACCCTGCAGACGGCCAACGACACCGGCGGGATCAACGGCCGCAAGTACGACGTGCTGGTGCGTGACGACGCATGGGACGCGACCAAGGGCAGCGCCGCGGTCCGCGACCTGGTCGAGCGCCAGAACGTGTTCGCGATGGCGTGCACCCAGTCGGTGCCGACCAACGACGCCATCACCCCCTACCTCGACCAGCAGAAGGTGCCCAATGTCGGCAACGACGGCTGGGGCGAGGCGCAGTACGGCGGCGCCTGGAGCTTCCCGGTCGGCGCCTCGGCGGTGAACCAGGCCCAGAACCTGGCCGACTACCAGGTCGCGCACGGCACCCGCAAGGTCGGCGTCCTCTACCTCAACAACACCACCGGGCAGGCCTACGCCGACGCCTACAAGAAGATCCTCGAGGCGAGCGGCGGCCAGATGGCGGTGGCCCAGGCCGCCAACTTCGACGACCCGGGAACCTCGACGTTCCTCGCGCAGTGCCGGGTCAACAACGTCGACACCATCACCACCATGGTCGACCCGGGCATCTTCGCGCGCATGGTGCGCGAGGCCGCCGCCCAGGGCTACAAGCCCCCACACGGCTACTCCGGGAACGCGGCGCTCTACTTCCAGGTGACGCCGAGCTTCACCGGACCCACCGCGGTGGGCACCATCGCCGCCATCGACTGGATCCCCGACGATCCGCAGGGCCCCTCGGCGGCGAGCGCGGGCTACCGGCTCTACAAGCAGACGGTCGAGCACTACTACCCGAA
>VBHE01000163.1:0-2885 GCA_005889515.1 Chloroflexota bacterium
TAGTTCTTGCGGTCGAACTTGGTGAAGTGGGGGATCTCGCAGTTCAGCGCCAGCGCGGTGCGCACGGTGTGCTCGACCGCGCGACGGTTGATGACCGGCAGCGTCCCCGGCAGCCCGAGGCAGACCGGGCAGGTGTTCTCGTTGGGGGCGGCGCCGACGTAGCCCGCCGGGCAGCCACAGAACATCTTGCTTCGGGTGAGCAGCTGGGCGTGGACCTCGAGGCCGATGACCGCCTCGTGGTCGACCATCGCCGGTGCGCCCCGGAGCGTCTCGGTCATGGGGCCACCGCCTCGACCGACGCCGGCCGCAGCGTGCGCCAGCCGGTCGCCTGCTCGTACGCGTGGGCGATGCGCAGCGCGCGCGCGTCGAGGAAGCGCGGCGCGACCACCTGGAGGCCGACCGGGAGCCCGTCCACGAGCCCGCAGGGCACCGAAACGCCGGGGAGCCCGGCGAGGTTGACCGGGACGGTGAGCACGTCGAGGAGATACATGGAGAGCGGGTCGGAGTGGGCGCCGAGGGGGAAGGCCGGCACCGGCGAGGTGGGGCTGACGATGGCGTCGACGCGCTCGAAGACGCGGGAGAACTCGTCGGCGATGAGGGTGCGCACCTTCTGCGCCTTGCGGTAGTAGGCGTCGTAGTAGCCGCTGCTCAGCGCGTAGGTGCCGAGCATGATGCGCCGCTTCACCTCCGCGCCGAAGCCCGCGTCGCGGGTCCGCAGGTAGGTCTCCAGCAGGCTGCCGCGGTCCTCCCGCATCCCGAAGCGGATGCCGTCGTAGCGGGCGAGGTTGGAGGAGCACTCCGCCGGCGCGATCACGTAATAGGTGGAGAGGGCGGCGTCGGTGGTGGGCAGCGAGACCTCCTCGAGGGTGGCGCCGAGCGAGCGCAGCACCTCGAGCGCACCCTCCACCGCGGCGCGGACCCCGGGGTCGAGACCCTCGCCGAAGTACTCGTGGGGCACCCCCAGGCGCAGCCCGTCCACCCCCTCACGCAGGCCGCCGAGCGGATCCTCGACGGAGGTCGGCGAGGAGGTGCCGTCGAGCGGGTCGTGCCCGGCGACCGCGGCGAAGCAGGTGGCGGCGTCCTCGACGCTGAGCGCGAAGGGCCCGACCTGGTCCAGCGAGGATGCGAAGGCGATCAGTCCGTAGCGCGAGACCCGCCCGTAGGTCGGCTTGAACCCGACAACGCCGCAGAGCGCCGCGGGCTGGCGGATCGACCCGCCGGTGTCGGTGCCGAGGCTGAGCGGCACCATCCGCGCGGCGACCGCGGCGGCGCTGCCGCCGCTGCTGCCCCCGGGGACGCGGCCGAGGTCCCAGGGGTTGCGCACCGGCCCGTAGGCGGAGTTCTCGTTCGAGGACCCCATGGCGAACTCGTCGCAGTTGGTCTTGCCGACGAGCACCGCACCCGCGTCGAGCAGGCGCTGCACCGCAGTTGCGGTGTACGGGGGCCGGAAGCCGCGGAGGATCAGCGACCCCGCGGTGGTCTCGGCACCCTCGACGCAGAGCACGTCCTTGACCGCGACCGGCACCCCGCAGAGGGCGGGCAGGCCCGGCGTCCCCGCGGAGAGAAGGCGGTCGGCCTCGACGGCGGCACGGTCCGCGAGGTCGTCGGTGCGGCTGAGGAAGGCGTTCACCTGCGGGTCGAGGGCGGCGATGCGGGCGCGCGACCGCTCGAGCAGCTCGACGGCGGTCACCGCTCCCGCCCTCAGCGCGGCGGCGCACTCCGCCAGGGTCTCGGGGGCGGCGCTCATTGCTCCTGGATCGCCCCCACCCGGAAGAACTCGTCGTCGTGGTCGGGGGCGTTGGCGAGCGCCGCCCTGCGGCCGAGCGGCGGCCGCTCCTCGTCCTCGCGCCAGACGTTGACGAGGCCGCCGACCTGGGCGGTCTCGGCGACGTGGGAGGTGTCGACCCGGTTCAGCGCGGAGACGTGGTCGATGATGGCGCCGAGCTCGACCGCCAGCCGCGCCCGCTCCTCCTCGGTGAGACCGAGGCGGGCGAGCATGGCGACGTGGGCGACCTCGTCGGGGGTGAGGGGCATGGGCAGGCATTATCGACCGGGCAGCGGGAGCCAGGTGAGGACGGTCTGCTCGGTGGGGGTGAAGCCGGCGGAGCGGTAGGCGGCCATCGCCGCGGGGTTGTCGTCGCGGGTCCAGACGCAGGCGAAGGTCACGTGGCGCAGCCGGAAGAGCGCCATCGCCTCGCCAAGGAGGGCTCTCGCCACCCCCCGGCCGCGCGACTCCGGGCGGACGTAGAGCTCGGCGACCTCACCTTCGAGCCCGGTCCCGGGGTCGAAGAGGACGCACCAGCAGAGTCCCGTGGCCTCGCCGCGGTCGTCGCGGGCGACGAGGACGTGGTTCTCGCCGGTGAAGTGCGGCCGGGGGACGGCGGTGCTCCGGGCCACCTCCTCGGGGGTCTGGCGGGGATGGTCGTAGCGCTCCTGCTCGTCGAGGGCGAGCTCGGTGAGCATCGCATGCACCTCGACGTCCTCCGCCGCCGCGAGCCGCTCGATGCGCATGTGTGCAGGCTACGCTGGGGGCCCCGTCCCTGACTGGAGAGAGCCCGTGATCGTCGCGACCACCGAGAACCTGCCCGGATACCGCGTCACCCGCGTCATCGGCCAGACCTTCGGCCTCACCGTGCGCACTCGCGGCCTCGGCGGCAACATCGCCGCCGGCTTCCGGAGCCTCGCCGGCGGCGAGGTCCTCTCCTACACGAAGCTGCTCGAGGACTCCCGCCGCCAGGCGGTCGACCGGCTCGTGGAGTCGGTGACCGCGGCCGGCGGGAACGCGGTGGTGATGATGCGCTTCGACGGCTCCGCGATCGGCAAGACGATGTCCGAGATCGTCGCCTACGGCACCGCCGTGGTCGCCGAGCCTGTCTGATGGCGGT
>VBHE01000163.1:2922-5451 GCA_005889515.1 Chloroflexota bacterium
CGCCCCCGGGACGCCGGGCCCACGGTCCCCACCGACGAGGTCCTCGTCGACCCGGTGACCGGCCGCCGCCAGCGGGTGCACATGAACCCCTCCACCGGGGCCCGTGTGTACGTCGACGAGCCGGATTCACCCCCGGGGTCCTGACGCTTCCCCTCCGGCTCAACCGGTGGTACGACTGTCCGATGGGACACGCGGCGGACTTCCTCGGCCGCCTCTGGGGTGGAGGCGCGGGCGACCCCCAGTCGCAGCGCGCGGAGATGCTCGAGCGGCTGCGCCGGGGCGGGATCCGCGACCCCGCGGTGCTCGCGGCGATGGAGACGGTCCCCCGCGAGGCCTTCGTCATCGAGGGCGACGAGCTCGAGGCCTACGCCGACCGCGCCCTGGCCATCGGCCACGGGCAGACGATCTCCCAGCCGCTCATGGTCGCGGTCATCGTCCAGGCGCTCCAGCTGAAGCCGGGGGAGCGGGTCCTCGACGTCGGCACCGGCTCCGGCTACCAGGCCGCGGTGATCGCCGCCTGCGGCGGCCGGGTGGTGAGCGTGGAGCGGATCGACGAGCTCGCCTGGAGCGCCCGCGCCCGCCTCGAGCGGATGGGGATCGACGTCGAGGTGGTCGCCGGCGACGGCAGGCGCCGCCGCCCCGCGTCCGCCGCTCTCGCTGATCCGCGCGCTCAGCAACGGAGGCCGGCTGGTGGTGCCCGTCACCGTCGGCGAGGAGGGCGAGCGGCTGCTCCGAGTCCGCCGCGAGGCCGGCCACTGCGAGATGGAGGACCTGGGGCCCTGCCGCTTCGTCCCCCTGGTCGGCCGCGAGGGCTACCTCGAGTCCTGACCCGGTCGGAGCAGGGCGCCGACGTCCTCGTGGGCGACCTCGCAGGGGCGGCCCGGAGCGTGGCGGTAGGTGACCTCGCCGCGGTCGCGAACGATCACCGAGGAGGAGGAGACGGTGCCGTAGAGGTCGCCGTGGACGCACGCCCACTCGGGGTCGCAGAGCAGCCGCTCCATCGCGGCGAGCAGCTCGTCGGGCCCGCCGGCCGTGGCCGCCGCTTCGTCGAGCCGCGTGAGGAGGTGCTCGACCCTCGGCTCCCCGGCCTGGTCGAGGTCGTGGACGCCGAGCACATGCGGCCCGGGCTGGAGCTCGACCACCTCGAGCCGGTCGCCGCCGTGGGCCACCAGCGCCTCGGTCGGGGAGACGACGAGGAGGTTGAAGGGGTTGTAGGCGGCGGGATCCAGGCCCTCGACAAGGCGCCGCATCCCGGCGTCGTCGCCGGCGGCGAGGGTGGCCAGGGGAAGCTCTCCCCGGGAGCGCCGGCTGGGGTCGCGCATCTCCGAGCGGCGATTGGTCACCGCCGCGACCCGGCCGTCCGCCGCCACCGCCATCCAGGTGCCGCCGGCGAGCAGGTCGCGGCCGCCGGCGATCCGTGGATGGTCGACGAGGATGCCGGGGGCGGCCGCGGGTCGGCCGATGAACTCGTCACGGTTGGCCGCGAGGACCAGCGGGGCGCCGGGCAGGCACCGCCAGGCGATCAGGATGGTGCACACGGGGTCGGCTGGGGCCGCTCAGCCCGCGGGAACGCGGAACATCCGGACCGCGGGGCCGCCGGGGCGCTCGCGCGCCTGGGCCGCGGCCTCGCCGAAGGCGGCCATGAGGATCCGCCAGGTCTGCGCCTCCTCCGGCGCATGCTCGAGGCGGAGTTGGGAGATGGTGACCGCGTACTGGTCGACCCCGTCGGCCCGGTTGGGGTACCGCGCGCGGGTGATGCTCACCCGCATCCCCATCTCCTCGAGCTCGAGGGTGTGGCGGCCGGTCTCGTGGGCGACCGGGGGCGCGACGAAGTCCTCGTCGGCGCGATGCCGCAGGTCCCGCAGCTGGGAATCGACGCTGAGGTCGGGCGCGTGGTCCGCCATTCCCTCCCAGCCTACGCCTCCTGCCCCTTCGAACGGCCGGCGGGGACTCCAAACCCGGTCCTTCCACGTTTAGAGTGGGCGCCGGCCGCGGTACTCAGGGAGCACAGGCCCGTGGCCCCGCCTCATGCCACATTCGTCATCACTCCCGGAGGCACCCGATCTCATGGCAAAGACCGTCGGCATCGATCTCGGCACCACCAACAGCGTGGTGGCAGTGATGGAGGGCGGCGAGCCCGTCGTCATCGCCAACGCCGAAGGCGGTCGCACCACCCCGTCCGTCGTCGCCTTCACCCGCACCGGCGAGCGGCTGGTGGGGACCCTGGCCCGGCGCCAGGCCGCCGTCAACCCCGAGAACACCGTCTACTCGATCAAGCGCTTCATGGGCCGGCTGCTCTCCGAGGTGACCACCGAGGCCAAGCAGGTCCCCTACAAGGTCATCGCCGGCAACGCCGGCCGCGTCGAGGTCGAGGCGGGCGGCCAGCGCCACACCCCCGAGCAGATCTCGGCGATGATCCTGCAGAAGCTCAAGACCGACGCCGAGGCGTACCTGGGCGAGAAGGTCACCGACGCGGTCATCACCGTCCCCGCCTACTTCAACGATGCCCAGCGCCAGGCGACCAAGAAC
>VBHE01000164.1 GCA_005889515.1 Chloroflexota bacterium
GGCTGACCCTCGACCCCGGCGACATGCCCGAGCGCCGGTTCGCCTGGGAGCCGGCGACCCCGCGGCCGGCCGTGACCGTGGGTGGACGACGTTGACCGAGCTGCTCGACTCGGGGGAGGGGGAGGTGCGCGCCGGCCCCGATGGCGGCCCGGCCGCGGTGCGGACCGGCGGGGGGTGGCGGGAGGTCACCCGTACCGTCAACCGCTGGGTCGTGGAGACCGACTGGTGGCGGGCGCCGGTGCGTCGCGAGTACCGCCGCTGCCTGGTCGCCGGCGGCGACTGCCTGGAGCTCTGCCGCGAGCTCGACTCCCCGCGCTGGTCGGTGGTGCGCCGCTATGACTGACAGCGCGGGACCGCGCCCCGGACCGCCCAGGAGGCCCGCCGGGGAGGGGCCGGTGGGCATGGGCGGCCGGGACACGGCCGGTCGTGTGCCGGCGACGGCCTGCGGAGCGGCGGTCCGGCCCCTCTCGGGCCCTCGGCGGACCGGGACGGGGGTGCAGGGGATGGGGGGTGTGGACATGGGTGTCCGGCCGGGCCTCTCCGCGGTGCGTTCGACGGCGAAACGACTGAGTAGGAGTATACACAGAAAAGTGGTGATGTCAACGGGCTTCGCCGAGCTCGCCGCCCGCTCCCACCACTCCTTCCTGGAGGGCTCCTCCTCCGCCCGCGCCCTCGTCGAGGCCGCCGCCGTCGCGGGGCTGGGAGCGCTCGGGATCTGCGACCGCAACGGCCTCTACGGCGCCGTCGCCCTCGCCCATGCCGCCCGCCGGGCCGGCCTCCACCCCGTCATCGGGACCGAGCTCGACCTCACCGACGGCACCCGGCTGCGGCTGATCGCCCGCGGCACGCGCGGATACCGCCAGCTCTGCCGCGCGGTGAGCGCCGCCCAGCTCGCCGGCGAGAAGGGCCAGCCTCGCCTCGGGATCGCCGGGATCACCGGGCCCGAGCCCCCGCCGCCTCGTCACCTGCCGCCACCGGAGCGTCCCGCGGCGCTGCGCACCACCGCCGGGCCCTTCCCCCAGGGCTGGCCATCGCTGCCCTCCACCCGCCGCCCCGCCTCCGGCCCCGCGGCGGTGATCGACCCCGCCGAGCTCGACGGCTGCACCGTGCTCGCCGGCGGGCCGGAGTCGGAGATCACCGCCGCCCTGCTCCGCGGCGACCGGCGCGCCGCGGCCCATGCCGTCGAGCGGCTCCGCGAGGCCTTCGGGCGCGACCGGGTGGTGCTGCTCCTCACCCACCACCTCCATCCCGCGGACGGCTGGCTGGTGGCGGAGACGGCGGCGCTCGCTCGGCGCTGCGGGCTGGCGGCGGTGGCGTCGAACACCCCCGTCCACGCGACCGCGGCGGACAAGCCGCTGCTCGACGTGCTCACCGCCATCCGCCACCGCACCACCCTCGACCGCGCCGCCGCCCACGGGCTGCTGCTGCCCAACGCCGAGCACCGCGTCAAGTCCGAGGCGGAGCTGCGCGCCCTTCTCGCCGACCACCCCGAGGCCTTCGACCACGCCGTCCACCTGGCGTCGCAGTGCAGCGTCGCCCTCGACTTCAGCGACGTGCGCTTCCCCGGGTTCGCCGTCCCCGAGGGTGAGACGCCGCTCTCGGTGCTGCGCGGGCTCTGCGAGGAGGGGCTGCTCCGCCGCTACCGCCCGGTGACCGACGCGGTGCGGGCGCGGCTGCGTCGCGAGCTCGGGGTCATCGAGACCACCGGGCTCGCCGAGTTCTTCCTCATCACCTGGGACATCATGCGGTTCGCCCGCGAGCGCGGCATTCCCGGACAGGGGCGGGGAAGCGCCGCCGACAGCATCGTCGCCTACCTGCTCGGCATCACCCGCGTCGACCCGGTGGAGCACGACCTGCTCTTCGAGCGCTTCCTCCACGAGGACCACCAGGGCACGCCCGACATCGACATCGACTTCTCCACCGAGCACCGCGAGGAGGTGATCCAGTACGTCTACGAGCGCTACGGCGCGGAGCGCACCGGGATGGTCGCGAACATCGTCACCTTCCGGCCGCGGATGGCGGTGCGCCAGGTGGGCGCGGCGCTCGACGTCCCCGAGCCGGTGATCGACCGTCTCGCCAAGTCGGTCCGTGCCTGGTTCATGGATAGTGTCACCGATGCCTTGGAGGCCGCCGGGCTCGACCCCGGAGAGGTCTCCGGCTCGCTGCCGTGGACCCACTTCCTCGACCTGCTGCAGCGCATCGAGGGCTGCCCCCGCCATCTCGGCATCCACGTCGGCGGGATGCTCGTCACCGGGGCGCCGCTCGTCGACGTCGCCCCGGTGGAGCGGGCCACCATGCCGGGACGGGTGGTGATGCAGTTCAACAAGGACGACGTCGAGGACCTCGGCCTCATCAAGATGGACCTGCTCGGGCTGCGCACCCTGAGCGCGATCAAGGAGTGCCTCGACCACGTCGAGGCGGCGACCGGCGGGCGCCCCGACCTCGACGCCCTGCCCCTCGACGACCCCCGCGTCTACGACGTGATCTGCGCCGCCGACACCATCGGGCTCTTCCAGATCGAGTCCCGCGCCCAGCAGCAGTCGCTCCACCAGTCGCAGCCGCGGGTGTTCAACGACCTCATCGTCCAGGTGGCGATCATCCGGCCGGGACCCATCCAGGGCAACGCCGTCAACCCCTACCTGCGCCGCCGCCAGGGGCTGGAGCCGGTCACCTACCTGCACCCGTCGTTGGAGCCGATGCTGGCCGAAACCCATGGGGTGGTGCTCTACCAGGAGCAGATCCTGCGCATCGTCATGGAGGTGGCCGGCTACAGCGCGGGCGAGGCCGATCGCTTCCGCCGGGCGATGAACCGCCACCGCTCACGGGTGGAGATGGCCGAGCTCCACGACGAGTTCATCACGCGGTGCACCGCCCGGGGAATCGGCCCCGAGGTCTCCGGGGAGATCTTCAAGGCGGTGGCGGGCTTCGCCGTCTACGGCTTCTGCAAGAGCCACGCCGCCGCCTTCGCGCGCACCGCCTACGAGACCGCCTGGCTGCGCCTCCACCACCCCGCCGCCTGGCTCTGCGCGCTCCTCAACGCCCAGCCGATGGGCTTCTACCACCCCTCGGTTCTCGTCGAGGACGGCAAGCGGCACGGCGTCTGCACCCTGCCCGTCGACGCGCGCCGCAGCCGGGCGCGCTGCACCCTGGAGTGGATCGGTGACGGCGCAGCGCCCCTCACCGCCGCTGAATGCGCCGCCGTCGCCACCCGCCGGAAGCCCCGCATCGGCGGCGGCGGGCTGTCGGACTGGGCGGTGCGGCTCGGCTTCGCCTACGTCCGCGCCCTCGGCCCCGAGGCGCGGGCGCGCTGCGAGGAGGCGGCGGTCGCCGGGGTGAGCTCGGTGGAGGAGTTCTGGCGGCGCACCGGCATCCCCCGCCCGGCGATGGAGAACCTGGTCATGGTCGGCGCCTTGCCGGCCGCGTCGCGCCCTGCTCTGGGAGCTGCGCGCGGACGAGGACGGCGTCTCGCGGCGCCCGCGCCGGAAGGCCGTGGCGGCGGGCACCGGGCCGCTCACCACCACCGGTCCCCCCCGCGGCCGCGGCGCCATCGCCGGACAGCGCCCCGGCGATCCCCCCCGGACCGCTCCGCCCGAGCCACCCCCGCCGCCGCTGATCGTCGCCCCCGCCCCCGCCCCGCCGCTGCCGCCGATGGACGGGCGCGACCGGACCGCGGCGGAGTACCGCATCAGCGAGCTGAGCACCGGTCCCCACCTCGTCGCCTTCCTCCGGGAGCGGCTGCACGCCCTCGGCTGCACCCCGCTCGGCGAGGTCGGACGGCTCGCCGACGGCACCCCGCTGCGCGTCGGCGGCCTGGTGATCGCGCGCCAGGCGCCGATGACCGCGAAGGGCTTCCGCTTCTTCACCCTCGCCGACGAGGGCGGTCACCTCGACCTCATCCTCCGCCCCCCGGTGGTGCGGCGCACCCGCAGCATCGCCAACTTCCATCCCCTGCTGCTCGCCGACGGGCGGCTCCAGTCGGAGGCGGGACGGCTCAACCTGATCGTCGAGCGGATCCGCGCCCTCGACGCCGAGGGCCGGGTTCTCGACGACCGCGTCGCCGCGCTCGGAGGGGGCGCCGACCCGGCGGCGCCGCGCTCGCAGCACGGCCACACCCCTCCCGCCGCTGCCGCCGCCGACCTGCAGGCACCCTCCTCCCACGACTTCCACTGAGCCCGCGCGCGTCTTCGCGGATCTTCACACGACTTCTCGGAACCCACATGGGCCGCCACAACAATTGGCATCGCAGCCCCACCGCGCTGCGACCCGATCGTCCCTGACCCGACCCCTCTGCCCCGGCACACCGACCTTCTCGGTGTGCAGTCCCGTCTGCATCCGACTGCGCCCTCGCGCCCCCATGTGAGCAATTGCCGTGAACATCCTGCGAACCCTGAACCATCGATTCCTCCGGCTCCGCCTCCGGGCGCTCGGCAGCGCGCTGCTGGCATGCGGCGCCCTCCTCCTCGGCGGCAGCCTCGCCGTCGGCGGTCCCGGCGCCGCGATCGTCGCCGTCCACGCCGACTCCAACCACGGCGACTTCTGGGTGCAGAACGCCGGCACCGACCCCAAGGCCGAGGATCCGCACCTCGACTGCGCGGACATCACCCTCTGGGGCTCCGACATCAACGGCACCACGGGCACCTTCGAGATCGACCTGATCGACCCGAGCGGCTCCGGTGTCGCCTACAACGGAAACTGGACCTATGACGCCGACACGGCCGGCACACAGTCGGTCGCGACCATCACGATCAAGGACCTGAAGGCCGGCCTCCCGCAGGGTGTCGACCCGAACAGCAAGCTCCACTTCAAGATCTCGCTGCCCATCTTCCCGAACAAGCACAAGACCTTCT
>VBHE01000289.1:0-5547 GCA_005889515.1 Chloroflexota bacterium
CGGAGACGTCGTGCACGTCGCGCGGATCGATCGGCTCCGCCGTGCGGATGGCAGTCTGATCGCGGCAGCCCCCGTCGCCGGCGTGCTCCAATTCCAACACGACCAGGTCGTCCACTGGCGTGAGTACTTCGACAGTACCGAGTTCGTCGCACAGACGCTCGCGACCAGCTGCCGGCACGCGGGCCGGCGGGTCGGCCTTTTCCTCGCCACTGCCGCCCGAGGCCTCGGCCGGCGCCATCGACGCTGACGGCTGGATGGGCACAAAGGCGAGCGCGATGCGAGGTCCTTCGCCCAGGGTCGCCCGAGTACGACCCGAGTACCGTTCAGTACCTCCTCCGCCCGCTCGGCCAGGATGGTGACAGCTTGCGCCTCCACCGTCTTTGCGTCGTCACCCACTCCCTCGCGGACGACAACAGCCCATCGCAGCAGATGCGCCGGTCGCTCACCGATCGTGCACCCACGGGTTCGGCCTTCGGGCGTGGCTGAGCTGAGCCTCGTGGGCATCTTCCAGGTGGCGATCCGGGCGGGCACTATCCAACAGAGATAACCGGCGTACGCGGCACCCCGTCCTGGATAGAGATTCGGCGAATGGGCTATCCGTCCTGGACAATCGATGCGGCGCACCCTCAGGGCTCACCGCGCCGAGCTGCTGCTGAGCGTCTGTTCGCTTGACGCGCCGCTCCGCCAGTGGTACCCCCATGCGGCTGGCGAAGTCGGACGAGGAGGGCAGGCCATGTTCGCGCGACTTACCATCGTTCAGGCGCCGACCGAGAGAGTGGACGAGACCGTCTCGGTGATGAAGGAGGAGGTCATTCCGCGCGTTACTGAGATTCCGGGGTTGAAGGGAGGCTACTGGTTCGTTGACCGTGCCACCGGCAGAGGGGGCAGCCTCACGTTCTTCGAAAGCCCGGAGGCATTGCGAGCAAGCGAGGAGGCCGCCGCCAAATTGCGTGCGCAGGCGACCGCGCAGGTGGGTGCGTCCGTCGTATCCGTGGAGCAGTTCGAGGTGGTCGCCCACATCGGGGACGTCCCCGCCGGCGTGATGGTCAGCCCGGTGCTGGGCTCCTGACGAGACCTCGCCGTGTCGGCAATTGCAACGCCGGGGGCTGTGCGGCGCGCGTCGACCTCGGCGAGCGCATCGTCGTGGAGGGACGACGCTAGCTGACGAAACCGACGGGTGGGAGGTGAGAAGGTCTTCAGATTCGGCGCAGGGTCGGAGTGCCCCCCGGACTACTCCACGGTGACCTCCTGTTCCCCGACGCCGATCTCCGACAACGGTGCCATGACGACGAGGACGCCGAGGTTGAGGGTCGCCCGTGCGGACGCCGGGTCGACAGCCCGCGGGAGCGCGACCTCGGCCTGCCAGGAGCCGACCTGCCAGTCGCGTCGATGGTAGCGCTGGCTCTCCTGCGGATACTTGCAGTCAGCCTGCACGCGCAGCAGTTTCGGACCGAGGCTCACCCGCACGTGATCCGGGTGAGCACCCGGGATCGGCATGGCGACGCTCAACTGGCCGTTGCCCTCGTAAACATTGGCCCGGGCCGGGACCGCGGGTTCGAGTGGCATCTTTCTGACCCCAAGGCATCCGATGCGATCGCCGATTGCCTCAGGGTACCGCGACGGTCCCCTTGGGCCGGACGTGGAGCGTCACCGGACCCCAACTCCCTCCCTTCACGCCATCGCGGCCCGCGTCGCCTGTGGGGCCGGTACCGGTCCGAGTCACCGCCGTGCTCGACGCCGGGGCGCGGGTGAGAGGGACGCGTCGATCAGCGACCGAGCTGCAGCGCCGACGCCGGCGGCGGGGTTGTCGGGGCCATACATGCGGGCGAGGGCGAAGGCGCCGTCCAGGAGCACGAGTAGGGCGTCGCCGAGCAAGGTGGGGTCGGCGGCGCCGGCGTCGGCGGCCTGCTGCCGCAAGCGTGCGCGGACGGCCTCCTTGTGCGCCAGCGCGGTGGCATGCCCGGCGCCGGACGGCTCGGGGAACTCGGCCGCGGTGGCCTGGAAGGCACAGCCCAGACACGAAGGGCTCGCAGCCAGGTTCGCCAAGGCGTCGAAGAGGCCAGCCAAGCGCTGGTCAGGCGGCGCGTGCGGGTCCAGCGACGCGTCGAACCACGCCCAGAACCGCTCATCGGCGCGGTCGAGGTAGGCGACGATGAGGTCCTCCTTCGACGAGAAGTGCCGGTACATCGTGGTCTTCGCGACCCCTGCACGCGCCACGATCAGGTCGACGCCGACCGCGTGGAAGCCGCGCTCGTAGAACAGCGCGTCGGCGGCGGCGAGAAGGCTCTCCCGCCCTGACCGCACCTCGGCCCGCACTCGCTCTCGACCTCCGGCATCCAGTATGCTACAGACCGGTCTGTAGCGTAACAGGAGTGAGCCGTGGCCGCGCTGTCCGACGTCGCCCGCGAGGTGCTCGAGTCGGGGCACCTCGCCCACCTGGCCACCATCAACCCCGACGGAAGCCCGCAGGTGACGCTGGTCTGGATCGGCCTCGAGGGCGACGAGATCGTCAGCGGGCATCTCGGCGACCACCTCAAGTTGCGCAACGTCCGGCGCGATCCCCGCGCGGTGGTCTCGGTGGAGAGCGGTGGCCGCACCAACGGCCTCGACCACTACCTCGTCATCCGCGGGACCGCGCGGGTCACCGAGGGCGGCGCCCCCGAGCTGCTCCAGCGGCTCGCGCATGTCTACCTCGGGCCCGACGTGACCTTCCCGCCGCCCGGCGCGCCGGGCGGCTACGTGCTGCGCATCACCCCCGAGCGGGTCAGCGGGGTCGGCCCTGGCGTGGAGACGCCCTGAGGCCGCTCACTGCTGGAGGTCGGCCGCAGGGCCGCCTGACGTGGGACTGCTTCCGCGGTGGCGAGACCATCTGGAGAAGCCGGGCGGCCTGTCGATTCCTGCGCACATCCTCGCGGTGCGGCACACCGTGCGCCTCTACGATGCGCTGCTGATCTGGCAGGACGCGCTCTTCAACGAGCTGGTGCCGGGACGACGGGAGCTCGCGCAGGCCGACGAGAGGCGAGAGCTGGAGGGCCACGTGCTGGCCGCCGAACGGTCCCTCGACCGCTCTGCGGCGTAGGGTCGAGGGTAGCCGTGGACCCGGCGACCTCGAGACCGGGGAGGTCCGGGCGGAACCGCACTGACCGCCACCGCCCACGGTACCTCCCCATCGGCGAGCACGGGCTGATCGGCGATCTGCGCACCGTGGCGCTGGTCGGCACGACCGGGACCAGCAGGGCAACTTCCCCCAGGCGTTCACCCACCTGTCGCTGATCAGCGCCGCCTTCACCCTCGACCGTGCCCTCGGCTGACGGCGCGCAGCTGCAGAAAGCGTCGCGTCACCGACGCTCGACCAGCACGTCGAACAGCGCTTCGAGGTGATCGGTGACCACCTCCCCGGCGCCGGCGAGCGTCGGGCTGGCGAGCATGTGCTGCATCGCGCGGATCCCGAGGAGCAGGGCGAGGAAGAGCGCTGCGCGCTCGTGGGCGTGGGCCCCGGACAGCATCGCCTCGAGTTGCCGCTGGCGCTCGTCAATCGCCCTGCGCAGGATCTCCGTTGCCCGCGGATCGGCGATCGAGCGCAGCATCAACACGAACCCGTCCACGGAGCGAGGTTCGGAGGCGACCAGCCCGCGCGCGGCGAAGCGGCCGAGGGACGGGAGGTCGTCGGTGATGAGGGTGCTCCCGCTGAAGACGACGTCGACGACCTCGGCGAAGAGCTGCTCCTTCGACCCGAAGTAGCGGTTGACGAGCATCGCGGTCACCCCCGCAGCCCGCGCGATCTCGCGGACGCCGACGCCGTTGTAGCCGTGCTGGGTGAAGGCCACCAGCGCCGACTGGAGGATGGCCTCCCGCGTCGCGGCGGCGTTGCGCGTCCGGGCGGAGGGTGCCGGGTCGGGGTCCGGAGGGTTCGGTTGCGGTGTCATGTCTACAAGTGTAGACTAGTCACTCAAGTCTACGCCAGTAGATGTGGCGGACCGACGACGGAGAGAGGGCGCATGGCGCGGACGCGTGTTACCCCGGGCGTACGGATGGGTAGAGGCTCCAACACCGGGCGGAGGCAATCGTCGGGTGCGACCGGGGCCCGAGAAGATGGCGGGAGAAGATCATGAGTACCAGTGGAGAGCCGCTGAGCCTGGCGGCGGTGTTGGCGGACCGGCGCTCGAGCGGCCGGGCACATCCGCACGGCATGAAGTGGTCGTATGTGACCAGAAGGGTCATGCCGGGCGTGTCGACCCTGGTGGGTCCACGGGTGAACGACCCTCGGTCGGGCGACCTCGTGGTCTGCCGGGTCACGCGCATCGGCGAGCACGATCACTGTGAGGACCGCTGGGGCAGGCACGTGCGGCTGTGGCCTGGTGACCTCCTGGTCGGCGCCCTGGGCAACCGCTACGCCACCGACTTCTACGAGGGATACGTCCCTCGCGGCTCCCGCACCCACCTGCTCACCGCCGGTGGGCTGATCGGCGACGTCCTCGCCGCGCACGACGCGCACGTGGTCCCCACCGAGCTCGAGGTGATCGGCGCCGTCGTCGATGACGAGATGCGCCCGCTCTCGACCGAGGACTTCGCCGCGCCCACGCCACCGCCGGCTCGTCCGCGGCACGCCACCATCGCCGTCGTCGGATCGGGGATGAACGCGGGCAAGACGACGACGGCGGCGGCGATCGTGCGCGGATGCGCTCAGGCAGGGCTTCGCGTCGGCGCCGGTAAGGTGACCGGGTCGGGGAGCGGCAAGGATCGCTGGTCCTACATCGACTCCGGCGCTCACTCGGTCGCGGACTTCCTCGACTTCGGGATGCCCTCGACGTTCGGATACCCGCTCGAGCGACTCGCGGACACCATGGTCGCCATCCGTGACGCCCTCGCGGCCGAGGGCGCCGACGTCGTCGTCCTCGAGATCGCCGACGGGCTGTTGATGCCGGAGACCTCGGGACTCCTCGAGCGACTGGGCGGCATCGCGGACTCCGTGGTCCTCGCCGCGGTCGACGCGCTGTCGGCGCGCAGCGGCGTGGAGATCCTGCGCGGTCTCGGGCTGCCGGTGCACGTGCTGAGCGGTCTCGTGAGCCGCAGCCCGCTCGCGACCCGGGAGGCCACCGAGATCACGGGGTTGCCGGTGTTCACGCCGAAGGCCCTCGCCGCCTCCGCCGCCCTCGACCTGCTCGGGCCGTCGACGAACACCGCGGCATGATCCGCGCACGCGTCCGACTGCCGTTCGGGACGCCGCTCCCGGGAGAGCTCGTCGAGGAGACCCTCCGCGACGTGCGCATCGGCGGCAGTGACCTCGCCCTCCCGGGTGTCAGCGTCGTCGACGCCGGCGCCGAGCGGTTGTTCACCACCGACGACCTGCGCTTCGACCCGCGCGACGGCGGTGGACCGTTCTGCACCCCCGAGCAGCGCCGGGAGGCGCGAGCCTTCGGTGCCGTCAACGTCGTCTTCCATGCGCGGCGCGGCCTCGACCGTATCGGCGCGCTGCTGGGTCGCCCACTGCCACCGCTGGTGGTCAGGATCGGGGTCCACGACGCGCAGGCGCCGCGGTGGGGCGGG
>VBHE01000289.1:5631-6186 GCA_005889515.1 Chloroflexota bacterium
GAGGAAGGTTTGTGCCCCTCGACGGCAGGCCCTACTTCAATGCGCCCGCGCACAACGCCGCCATCGTCTATCACGAGCTCGGTCACCACCTCACGCGGCACACCGCCGACTTCCGAGTCAACGTGGGCCGGCGTGCGGACGCCCAGGCCAACCGCAAGATCGCGCTCGACGAGGGCACCAGCGACTACCTCGCCGCAATCCTGCTCGAGACGCCCGACATCTTCGGCTGGCATCGCCAGCGCGAGCCCGCCACCTCGCTGCGGAGGCGGCGGCTCGACGGCCCCTGGACGATGACCGCATACGGCGGTGAGCGCTCCGACGACCCCCACTCCGACGGGACGATCTGGGCATCGGCGCTCTGGGCAGCGCGTTCGGAGCTACAGGAGGAGGGAGTGGCAACCGAGGAGTTCGATCGGCTGGTGGTGCGCGCGCTGGTCCGCCTCGGGGGTTCCCAGGGCGACCGTACCCGGGGAGCGGAGCTCGAACGCCGGCGCCAGTTCGGGCACGCCCTGCAGACCCTCCTCGACGAGGACCGAAGCCCGGCCGGGCGCATCG
>VBHE01000289.1:6197-15361 GCA_005889515.1 Chloroflexota bacterium
CGGTCGCGGCATCGTGACCGGGTACGACAACGACGAGCTGCGCGAGCGCGCCAGGGCGAAGCTGCCGCTGCCGGCCGGGTGCCGAGGATGACCGCCGGCGGCCTGTGGAGCTTCCGCAGCTACGCCCGGCCCCATCTCGGGGCGCTGATCGCGGGCATCGGCCTGCGCATCGGTGAGCTGCTCGCCGATCTCGGCCAGCCCTGGCCGCTCGCGATCGTCGTCGACGCGGTGATCGGGGGCCGGCGACCCGGCGGCCCGCTCGGAGCGGTCCTGTCGGCGGTCCGTGGCTCGCCCGTCGTCCTGCTCACCGTCGCGGTCGCCGGCTCGGTCGTGCTCTCCGGCGCGAGCGCGCTCTTCGACTATCTCGGCGATCGGGTCATGAACGGAGCGGGACAGCGGATGACCGCGGAGCTGCGCGGCGACGTCTTCGCCCATCTCGAGCGACTTCCAATGTCGTTCCACGACCGGCGGTCACTCGGCGACCTCACCAGCCGGCTCACCATCGACACCGACCGCATCCAGGACGCCCTGGTCGACATCTTCTCCACCCTGATCCCGGGCGTCCTCAGCGTCGCCGGGCTGCTGATCGCCGTCCTCATGGTGAACTGGGAGCTGGGGCTCGTCCCCGCGGTCACCGGGGGGCTCGTCGCCGTCGTCGTCCTCCGCTATGCACGGGTGGCGCGCGAGGCGTCGCGCGCCCAGCGGGCGCGCGAGGGCTCGCTCGCGGCGAGGGTGACCGAGGTCCTCGCCGGCATCCGCACGGTGCACCTGCTCGGCAGCCACGCGGTCCACGAGACGGCGTTCGCAAGGGTCAACGCCCGCAGCCTCGCCGCGGCCCTGCGCTCCGTCGACGTCGTCGCCCGCCTCACCCCGCTCGTCGAGGTCGTCTCGGGGCTCGGCACCGGGGCGCTGCTCTGGCTCGGAGCGTGGGGCGTCCTCCACGGGGCCTGGACCCTCGGCGTGATGCTCGTGGTCATCACCTATGTACGCAACATGCTCAAGCCGATCCGCTCCCTGTCCGGGCTCTCCCGCTCGCTGAGCGGCGGAGGAGCGGCGGCGGAGCGGCTCGGCGCGATCCTCGGCGAACCGCTGCCGGACGGCGACCACGCGCCTGCCGATGGGCCGCTCGCATGCATCCGTGCACACGGCGCCGTCGAGCTCCGCGACGTCGCCCTCGACTACGGACGGGGCAGCGCGCTGCGTGGACTGTCGCTCTCGGTGCAACCGGGGGAGTGCGTCGCGCTGACGGGTGCAAATGGCAGCGGCAAGTCCTCCGTGCTCGGGCTCGTCAGTGGCCTCTACCCGCCGACGCGGGGAGCCGTCCTCGTCGACGGCATCCCGATCGGCGACCTCTCCGTCGCGTGGCTGCGCGAGCAGATCGCGGTGGTGCCCCAGGAGACGGTGCTGTTCTCGGGATCGATCCTCGAGAACATCCGTCTTGGCCGGCCCGGAGCGTCGACCGAGGAGGTGGTCGCAGCGGCGACGCACGCGCTCGTCACCGAGTTCACCGCCGACCTTCCCGGCGGGCTCGAGCACCGTCTCGGCGACCGCGGCGCCGGGCTGTCGGGGGGACAGCGCCAGCGCATCTCCATCGCCCGTGGGCTGCTCCGTGACGCGCCGATCGTCCTCCTCGATGAGGTCACCTCGGAGCTCGACGCCGCAGCCGAGCAGGGGGTGCTCCGCGCGCTCCGCCGGCTGATGCGCGGACGGACTGTCCTCATGGTCACGCACCGCCCCGCACTCCTCGACCTCGCCGATCGCGTCGTCGAGTTGCGGGACGGTCGGGTGGGGATGGCACCTCCACCGCAGAAGACCCGCGTCGGCCTCACCAGCCTGGAGGCGAGCTGACGACGAGCGCCACACCGCCGCCGAACAGGCGTACGATGCACTCTCCTGTCCGCGGACGCGGAGGTGGGCCACTCGAGCGCCGGCCGCCGCAACGTCGAGGATGCCGCCACGGCCGCTGCCACCACCGCCACCGAGGAACGCGCCGCCCAACTGCTCGACGACGTCCTCCCGGGCGCGACTCTCCGCCCCGACCAGGGAGCGGCGATCTCGGCGCTGGTCGATGGACGTGGGCGAGTGCTCGTCGTGCAGCGCACCGGCTGGGGAAAGTCCGCCGTCTACATGCTCGCCACCCGCCTTCTCCGCGAGCGTGGCTGCGGCCCGGTGCTGCTCGTCAGCCCGCTGCTGGCGCTGATGCGCGACCAGGTGGCGATGGCGGCGCGGCTCGGTGTGCGCGCGGTGACGCTCAACTCCAGCAACCGCGACGACTGGGAGGAGATCCGCGACGACCTCCGCGCCGGGCTCGTCGACCTCCTTCTCGTCAGCCCGGAGCGCCTGAACAACGCGGCGTTCCGCGACGAGCTTCTCCCCGGGCTCGCGGGCGGCGCCGGGATGCTGGTCATCGACGAGGCGCACTGCATCAGCCAGTGGGGTCACGACTTCCGCCCTGACTACTCGCGGGTGCGCACCGTGCTGCCACTGCTGCCGCCCGGCACGCCGGTGCTCGCCACCACCGCCACCGCGACCCAGAGCGTGGTCGACGACATCGCCGCGCAGCTCGGGGTCGACCCGCTCATCCTGCGCGGCGACCTCGATCGCGAGAGCCTCCATCTCGGCGTCGTGCACCTCGACCACGCCGCCGAGCGGTACGCGTGGATCGCCGCCCACCTCCCCTCCTTTGCGGGGGCGGGGATCGTCTACACGCTGACCATCGGCGAGGCGGAGCGGCTTGCCGCATTCCTCCGCTCGACCGGTGTCGACGCGCGCGCCTACACAGGCCAGACCGATCCTGAGGAGAGGCTCGCGATCGAGGAGGCGCTGCGCGAGAACCGCGTCCGCGTCGTGGTCGCCACCACTGCGCTCGGCATGGGCTACGACAAGCCCGACCTCGCCTTCGTGGTCCACCTCGGCTCCCCGAGCTCGATCGTCGCCTACTACCAGATGGTCGGCCGCGCCGGCCGCGCGATCGGCAGGGCGGATGCCGTGCTGCTGCCGGCGCCCGACGACGTCGCGGTGTGGCGGTACTTCGAGAGCACGGCGTTCCCCCCGCGGGCCCTCGCCGAGCGCGTGGTCACCGTGCTGGAGGAGTCGGGGCGGCCGCTGGGTGAGGCGGCGATCGAGGCGCTCGTCGACATCCGCCGATCGCGGCTGTCGACGATGCTCCGCGTCCTCGATGTCGAGGGGGCGGTGGAGCGGGTGCAGGCCCGACGGGGCGGAGGGTGGGTGCGCACCGACCGGGCCTGGACGTATCCCGCGGAGCGCTATGCGCGGGTGCTGGCCGCGCGTGAGGCCGACGCCCGGGAGATGCTCTCCTACGCCCTGACCGATCGCTGCCGGATGGCCTTCCTCCGCGCCGCGCTCGACGACCCCAGCGTCGGCCCTGCGACCCGCTGCGGCCGCTGCGATCGCTGTACCGGGCGGCCGTACCCGTCGGCGGTCCCGGTCGCGCTGGTCGCGGCGGCGGAGCGTCTCGCACGCGACGGCGACATCGTCATCGAGCCGCGGCGGATGTGGCCGTCCGGGCTCGAGGAGCGCCGGGGCAGGATCGCCGCCCAGCTCCAGGCGGAGCAGGGGCGCGCGCTCTGCGAGCCGCACGACACGGGGTACGCTCGGCTGGTGCGCGCTGCGCTCGACGACCCGCACGCACCGCTCGACGACGAGCTGGTCGACGGGCTGGTCGCGATGCTCCAGCGGTGGGCGTGGCCGGCGGGGCGGCCGGTCGCGATCGTCCCCGCGCCCTCCCGGCGGCGAGCGCCGCTCGTCGACGCGATCGCCGATCGTCTCAGCGCCGTCGGACGGCTGCCGGTGCTGCGGATTCTCGAACGCCTCTCACCGGACGGCCCGCGCCAGGAGGAGATGGCGAACAGCGCCCATCTCTGCCGCAGCGCGCTCGGCGCCTTCCACGTCGGCGCGCCGCCGCCGCAGGGACCGCTGCTGCTCGTCGACGACCTCGTACAGTCCGGCTGGACGCTCACGGTGCTCGCCGCGCAGCTGCGTGAGGCGGGTGCCGGTCCGGTCTACCCGCTGGTGCTCCAGCGCGGCGCGGACGGAGCCTGATCCTGACCGTGGCGGAGGTCAACTCGATGGGGTTGGACCTTCCATGAACGCGGTGGCGTGATCGGCGACCCACTGGCGAAACGATCGCGGCGCCGATCCGAGGATGTCGAACACCGTGGAGGTGATGAACGCCGGCCTTCCAATCGTTGCGCCCCACGCGGCGAGCAGCATGTCCACGACCGGGCGGGGCCAGCTTCCCTCCGTCTCGCTTCGAAACTCCTCCGGCGACAGCTCCTGAAATCTGATCGCACGCCCCACGACGTCACCGATGATGCTCACCTGCTCTGCCTGACTCAGTGACTCGGGGCCCGTGAGGACGTAGTCGCCTCCAGCATGTCCGTCCTGATGCAGGGTCCGCGCCGCGACGGCGGCCACGTCGCGGTCATCGACGGGTGCCGTCTCGGCAGCTCCGTACGGCCACCGGACGACACCGTCGGCGCGAATCGCGGCCGCCCACCAGAACAACGGGTTCGACGCGAACATCCCCGGCCGGATGATCGTCGACTCGAGCCCGGCGGCCGCGATGAGCCGCTCAATATCGGCGTGGAGCACCGCCATTGGATTCGGTTGCTGGAAGAAAGGGTGCGGGGTCTGGTGCGGTGATGAGAGAAAGACGACACGCCGCGCGTAGGTTGCGAGACGCCCGACAACCGCCGGAGCAGTCGTCGGCGGGGCGGTCCAGACGAGGAAGACGGTACCGACACCTCGCAGTCCTGCGTCGAGCGATTCGGGCACGGTGAGGTCGCCGGTGACGACTTCGACGTTCGCCGGCAGCGTCGCCGCCGCCTCGGAGCGATGCGTGAGGGCGCGGACCGGCACGCCCGCGTCGATCAGCAGGTCGACCACGACGCGCCCAACCCGGCCGGTCGCTCCGGTGACGAGCACCGGAGCTACTCGCGTCCGTGTCATGAGGACCTCGACGTCGTCCGCGGTAGGGGCAGGGAGTGAATCATGCCACCTACGAGATCGATCCGTCAGACGAGCTCGCGCACCACCAGAGTGCCGGCGATTCGGTCGTGCCAGCCCTGCCTGCGCGCGTCCCAGCCCGCCGCGAATAGACCGGCGCCGAGGGGCATGCAGGCGACGACGAGGCCGAGGGCGCGCAACATGGCGTGGCCCCAGCCCAGGGGACGTCCGTCTCTCAACCGACCCACCCTCAGGTGGAACGCCATCATCCCCAGCGTGCGCCCGGTCGTCGCCCAGAGGCTGACGAGGTACAGGGTCGATAGCAGCGGCCAGCCGAGCAGGAACGTCGCGCCGATCACGGCAGTCCCGGTCTGGTCACTGTCCTGGATCCCGAATCCCAGCGCGGCTCCGCCCACCACGAGCAGCAGGAGGAACCCGATCACCACCATCAGCAGCGAGTCGACCAGGTGCGCGGCGGTCCGGATGCCGACGCCCGCGTACTCGTATCCCGGCGCCGGACCGGGGCGTGGGGGCCGGGTCTGATACGCGTACATCGGGGGCGCCGGATATCCGTATCCGTACCCATACCCTTGCCCATACCCCGGCGGTGGGTAGGTGGGATGAGGCGAGAAGCCGGGAGTCGACGGAGGGTAGCCCGGAGGCGGCGGGGGCTCCGACGCTGCCGGCGGCCAGATCGAGGGTTCGGGGTGCATCGGAGGCCCACCCTACGACGCGACGACCGCGCCGACGGTGGCTGTCGACGGATGTCGACGCCGACGTGACCCTCCCGCGAATCGCAGGCCCGGACGCTGCGAGCCGCGGCGTCGCCCCCTGCCACCGCGGCCGGCTCGGCGACCTCGGCACCTTGTCTCAGGGTGCGGGCGTAGGGAAGACTACCTCCTCGTCCTTCTCCGGCCCGACGGGAGAGCGCTCATGCACTGGCCCGCGACGCAGCTGACCCAACGCCTCGGCCTCCGCTATCCCATCGTGCAGGCGCCGATGGCGGGGGCCACGTCGCCTGAGCTGGTGGCCGCGGTGTCGAATGCCGGCGGGCTGGGTTCCCTCGGCGGGGCCCTCATGTCCCCGGACGCTCTGCGCCAGGCCATCCGCGACATCCGCCGCCGCACCGACCGACCCTTCAACGTGAACCTGTTTGTCTGGCACGATCCTGCCGAACCGGAGCCCGCCGCTCTCGCGGCGGTTCGGGCGGCGCTGGCTCCCTTTCGGAGCCGAGTGGGTGTCCCCGAGGATGCCGTCCTGCCCCTGCCGCCGTCCCCGCGCGCGTTGCTCGAGCAGCAGTTGGCGGTGGTGTGCGAGGAGACGGTCCCGGTATTCAGCTTCGCCTTCGGCATCCCACCCCTCGCCGAGGTGCAACGCACCGGGGCTGTCATCGCGGGCACGGCCACGACCGTGGCGGAAGCGGCCGCCCTCGAGGAAGCCGGTGTGGACCTGGTGGTGGCGCAGGGCGCCGAGGCGGGTGGCCACCGCGGCAGCTTTGTCGCAGCCTTCGAGGAATCGATGATCGGGGGCCTGGCTCTGATCCCCCAGATCGTCGACCGGGTCCGGCTCCCGGTGGTCGCCGCCGGCGGGATCATGGATGGGCGGGGGATCGCCGCCGCCCTCGCCCTCGGGGCTCAAGGTGCCCAGCTGGGGACCGCCTTCCTCGCCTGTGCCGAGAGCACCGCCCACCCCCTGCACAAGGCCGCACTCCGGCGCTCGGCCGATACCGACACCTGCGTGACCGCGGTGTACTCCGGTCGTCCGGCACGAGCGGTGCGCACGACGTTCATCGCCGACCTGGAGGCCCGGCTCCCGGCGCCGCTCGACTTCCCGCTGCAGTACGGATGGACGGGTCCCGTCCATTACGCTGCCGCGGACAAGGGCGACGGCGACCTGATGTTCCTGCTCGCCGGTCAGGCCGCCGCGCTCGCCCGTTCCCTCGGTGCCGCCGAGCTCGTCGAGGCGCTCGCCCAGGAAGCGCAGGCGGTGATCGGGGGACCTGCGTAGTGTGCCCCCGAACCGGCACCTCCCCACCAAGGAGGAGCTCGTGAATCAATGCTTTCGGCCGAGGATGGCCGCAGCTTCGGCCGCCATCTCGGCGACGATCTGGCCCGCCGCCTTGACCGAGGTGATGAGCGGCGCGCTCTCCGCGCCGGCGCGCAGGCACATCTCGTCGAAGTCGCCGGTGGAGTCCTTCGTCGGGATGATCACGCTGAACTTCGGCATGGCATAGGGGACCCCTCCGGGGACGCTCCACGGCCGCAGACGCGCGGTCCCGACCACCGCGGGTGGCGGAGGCGGGGTGGGGACCCGGTCCTCCTTCCCCTTCCACTCCGCGAGCACCCGATTGACGATGGACCGGGTGTAGACCTGCGGGAACTCCGGACCGAAGAGGGTGGTGGGGGCCGTCTGCGCCCACCCGTCCTTGACGGCGATCACCCGGCGCATGTACTCCTCGTGCGCGTACGACTCCGCGCACACCGCGAAGCGGGTGCCGACCCAGCCGCCGTCGGCTCCCTCGACGAGGACGTTGACCAGCGTCCGACCGTCGGCGATCCCTCCGGACCCCAGCACCAGCACCTCCGGGGGGACGGCTCTGCGCACCAGCGGCACCAGCTCGGAGCGGTGGAGCGGGTTGCCGTCCTGGAAGCCGCGGACGTGGCCGCCACCCTGTTTGCCCTGGGCGATGATCACCTCGGCTCCGTAACCGACGGCCTCGAGCGCCCCCTGCACGCTCCCGACCTGCGCCCACTGTCGGATCCGTGCATCCTTCAGCCGCTTCGCCCAGCGCGCCTCAGGAGCCGTCCAGTACCAGACCACGAAGTCGACCTTCTCCTCGACGAGGACGTCGACGTGGGCGTCGGTGATCGACCAGCTTGCGTTGCGGGTGCGGTGCTCCGGGTCCGGCTGCGAGCCGGGGTCTGAGACACTCCTGTCGAAGAACGGGAAGTAGACGAAGTCCACGCCGAAGGGGCCGGAGGTGAGGCGGCGGGTCTCCTGGATCTGGCGGCGGGTGCCCTCGGGAGCCTCGGGAACGGGACCCAACACGCCGAGTCCCCCGGCGTTGGTCACCGCGGCGGCGAGGGCGGGGGTGGCGTAGAACGCCATGCCCGCCTGGACGATGGGGTAGGCGATGCCATACCTCTCGGTGAGGCGGGTCTGGAGCGTCGCGGCCGGCGGAGGTGGGGAGGGGGCCGCCGCCTCCGCGTCCCCGGCGAGCCCCCGAGCCATCCGTGCTCCGCCGAGCCCGACGGCGCCCACTCCGAACAGCTTCAGCAGCTGCCTGCGGCCGATCTCCGCCATCCCACCGCCTCCTCCACCGCCGCTGTGATACACGATGATGGATCTATTGCAGGATTCGCGTATCATACGCGCTCCCTGTGTCAGGTCAAGCGGCGATTCGGGTAGCGATCTCCGTAGCCGGGCTCGAGGGGGGGCAGCGGCTCCCCGCTGGCCTCGCACGCCGCTGCCAGGTGCATCTCGGCGCGCGCGACGACGGCGTGGTAGCAGCGGGCCGCCACCTCGTAGGCAGCCTCGCCCGGCCAGGAGGGCGGCCACAGGGCGGCGGGCAGCTGCGGCTCGCGCAGGACGAGGCGCCGGTAGGCGTGGACGAGAAGCGTGCGGGTCAGGAGGGCGCTCTGCCCGTCGACCTCCCCACCCTCCTCGACGATGGCCTCGGCAATGGGACGAAAGCGGCGCACGAACGCCCTCCACGATGGCTCGAGTGCCTCCAACTCTCCCGAGACCGCACGGGTGAGCTCGCGATCCGAACCGCCGAGGCTCGCGGGGATCTCTCCCCGGAGGACGATGACCTGTCCGGAGAGCCGGAGGTCGTGAAGCAGCGCCCGCAGCTCCTCCGTCCGGTCGAAGGGCGAGACATGCACGGGGGGGCCGAGCGATCCGAAGCCGAGGCTCGTCAGCTGCTGGCGTAGCGCCGTTCGCAGCGGCGGAGCGACGCCGTTGTTCTCCACCACGACGGTCCAACGCCGATCCCAGGGGGCGGCGACGCGCGGGTGGTAGATGCGGCGCTCCGCCTCCGAGAACCTGCGGTGCGCCGACGGGGCGATCGAGTAGAAGCTGTGCCGTCCGTGACGGCGGGTCACGAGGAGACCCTCGGCGACGAGGCGGTGCAGCGAGGTGCGGACCAGGCGCTCGCTGATGCCGAGCGGTTCCACGAGGCGCAGCAGGCTCCCAAT
>VBHE01000290.1:0-2202 GCA_005889515.1 Chloroflexota bacterium
CTCCGTATCAGGCCCTTGGTGTGAGAAAAGCGATGTCGGCGCCCGCCGTCGGCGCTCGGCCGGTTCGGCTTCGTCTCGCCTGAGACCCGCGGTCTGCTCGCCTGCCGACCCAGGAGGCCCCCGTGCCGATCCGCGGCGTGTCGCTCTCCGGCAGCGGGGGGACGGGCGACGGCGATCAGGGGGGCGTATCGAGCCGTACACCCCCGCGGCGAGATCCGAGCCGAGCGAGCGCGAAGCGGTCGCCGGCGTCCCCCCTGAGCGCTGTCGCCCGGCCCCCCGCGTCCACACCGAAGGTCGACTCGCGCGCCGCGCCCCGCTGCGAAGGGCCGCCAACTGGGTAGGCTAGGGGCGAGCCATGCCGCATGAGTCGATCGTCATCACCGGTGCCCGGGAGCACAACCTCAAGGGGATCGACCTCACGCTGCCGCGGGACAAGATGATCGTCATCACCGGCCTCAGCGGCAGCGGGAAGTCGAGCCTGGCGTTCGACACCATCTACGCCGAGGGGCAGCGCCGCTACGTGGAGTCGCTGAGCGCCTACGCGCGCCAGTTCCTCGGGCAGATGGAGAAGCCCGACGTCGACCACATCGACGGGCTGAGCCCGGCGATCAGCATCGACCAGAAGGGGTCGAGCCGCAACCCCCGGTCGACGGTGGGGACGGTCACCGAGATCTACGACTACATGCGCCTGCTCTGGGCGCGCATCGGCCATCCCCACTGCCCGAAGTGCGGCCGGGAGATCAGCAAGCAGAGCATCGAGCAGATCGCCGACCAGGTGCTGGCGCTGCCCGCGGGGACGCGGCTGATGATCACCGCGCCGATGGTCCAGGGCCGCAAGGGCGAGCACCGCGAGGTGTTCGAGGAGGCGCGCCGCGGCGGCTACGTCCGCGCCCGCGTCGACGGCGAGCTGCGGGACCTGTCCGAGACGATCAGCCTCGACAAGAAGTACAAGCACGACATCGAGATCGTCGTCGACCGAGTCGTGATCGGCCCCGACCTGCGCTCGCGACTCCACGACTCCCTCGAGCAGGCGGCGAAGCTCGCCGACGGGATCATCCTGCTCATCCCGGTCGACGAGTCCTCGGGCCTGAGCCAGATGCTCTTCAGCCAGGACTATGCGTGCGTCTACGACGGCATCTCCATGGAGGAGCCGGCGCCCCGCAACTTCTCCTTCAACAGCCCGCACGGCGCGTGCACGGTGTGCACCGGGCTGGGGCTGCGGATGGAGGTGGACGAGGACGCGGTGGTCCCCGACGACTCGCTGAGCATCATGGGCGGGGCGCTCGCGGGCTGGACGAAGGGGCCGTCGCAGCGCTGGCTCGCCGAGGTGGTCGAGGCGGTGGCGCGGCGCTTCAAGATCCCGATCGACGCGCCCTGGCGCGACCTGACCGACGCCCAGCGCCGGGTCATCCTCCACGGCCTCCCCAAGGACGAGACGGTGCGGATGCGCTACGTCTCGCACTCGGGGACGGTGCGGTACTTCGAGGCGCACTACGAGGGTGTCATCCCCAACCTCCAGCGCCGCTACCGCGAGACCGACTCCGACTGGGTGAAGCAGGAGATCGAGCGGCTGATGATGCAGCGTCCCTGCCCGGCGTGCAGCGGACGGCGGTTGAAGCCCGAGTTCCTCGCGGTCACCGTCGACGGGATGAGCATCGCCGACTTCACCTCACCGAGCGCGAGGGATACATCGCCCGCCAGGTGCTCAAGGAGATCCGTGAGCGGCTCGGCTTCCTCAACGACGTCGGGCTCGACTACCTCACCCTCGACCGCGCCGCGCAGACCCTGAGCGGCGGGGAGGCGCAGCGGATCCGCCTCGCGACCCAGATCGGCAGCAAGCTGATGGGCGTGCTCTACGTCCTCGACGAGCCGAGCATCGGCCTGCACCACAGCGACAACCGCAAGCTCATCGACACCCTGCTCGCGCTTCGCGACATCGGCAACACCCTGATCGTCGTCGAGCACGACGAGGACACCATCCGCGCCGCGGACTTCGTCGTCGACATCGGACCCGGCGCCGGTGAGCACGGCGGCCACGTGGTCGCGGCGGGCACCCTGGAGGAGGTGCTGGCGACGCCGGAGAGCGTCACCGCGCAGTTCCTCCGCGGTGAGCGGTCGATCGCGGTCCCACGGCGGCGCCGCGCCGGCAGCGGCAAGGCGCTCACCGTGCGCGGCGCGCGCGCGAACAATCTGCGCAACATC
>VBHE01000290.1:2248-13478 GCA_005889515.1 Chloroflexota bacterium
AACGACATCCTCTACCGCAAGCTCGCCCAGCACCTCCACCACGCGCGCGAGCGTCCCGGACGGCACGGGCGCATCGACGGCCTCGACGCGGTCGACAAGGTGATCAACGTCGACCAGTCGCCGATCGGGCGCACCCCGCGGAGCAACCCGGCCACGTATGTCGGGGTGTTCACCTACATCCGTGAGCTCTTCGCGCAGCTGCCCGAGGCGCGGGTCCGTGGCTACAAGCCGGGGCGCTTCTCCTTCAACGTCAGCGGCGGACGCTGCGAGGCGTGCGAGGGGGACGGGATGATCAAGATCGAGATGCACTTCCTCCCCGACATCTACGTGTCCTGCGAGGTGTGCAAGGGCCGCCGCTACAACCGCGAGGCGCTCGAGGTGCGCTTCCGTGGCAAGAGCATCGCCGACGTGCTCGACATGACCGTCGACGAGGCCGCGGTGCTCTTCGAGAACCAGCCCCGGATCGCACGAAAGCTGCACACCCTGCAGGACGTCGGACTCGGCTACATCCGCCTCGGCCAGCCGGCGACCCAGCTGAGCGGCGGCGAGGCGCAGCGGGTGAAGCTCAGCACCGAGCTGAGCCGCCGCGACACCGGGCGCACCGTGTACATCCTCGACGAGCCCACCACCGGGCTCCACTTCGCCGACGTCGAGAAGCTGCTCGGCGTGCTCCACCGCCTCGTCGACGCCGGCAACACGGTGATCGTCATCGAGCACAACCTCGACGTGGTGAAGACCGCCGACCAGGTCATCGACCTGGGGCCCCTCGGCGGCGACCGCGGCGGTGAGGTGATCGCCACCGGCACCCCCGAGGAGGTGGCGGCGTCGCCGCGCAGCGCCACCGGGCTCCACCTCCGGCCGCTGCTCCCACCGCGCCCGGCGGCAGCCCCCCGGCCCCGGGCCACTCCCCGCCGCCGGCGCGGCTCCGAGACGGCGGCGGCCGCCGTCTAGCACATTCCCTGGGGGTTCCGGCCCGACCTCCGGTATCATCGGAGGGTCGCCGACCGCCACGGGGCGCCCTCGCGTCGCCACCGGGAGACGTCTGACATGGTTCTCATCCTGGTCGCCGAGCTGCTCGGGGGCGAGACGCGGGTCTCGCCGGGCGGCCCGATCGACACCGCCACCGCCGCCGCCGACGAGGTCGAGCTCTGGGCGCACTGCGCCCTGGCCGGAGCCGTCGAGGAGCCGGCGGTCGAGGCGGAGGCCGAGTTCATCGGCGTGCGGGCCGCCACGGAGCCTGCCCGGGCATAGGCCCGGGCTCCGAACATCGAGGGGAAGGGGTGACCGACAGGGGGCCTGGACGGCGGTCGTGAAGCGGTATCTTCTCCGGCCATGAATCAGCCCGTGCCCACCAGCCCGGAGGACGGTGAGCGGCGCATCCGCCTGCGCCGCCTGGACGACTGCCTCAACGTCCTCGAGCAGGCGCATGAGCTCGACATGACCCTGGTCAACGAGAAGATCGCGGACATGGTCTCCGACCGCGTGCCCACCATCCACTCGGGGATGCTCATCGCCGAGGCGATCGAGGAGGTGCTCCGCCACCAGGAGCCGTACATGCTCCAGGTGCGGCCCGAGATCGCCTCACGCCGCGTCCGGCGCCGCCGCGAGCCCTTCGACATCCGGCTGCTGCTCCAGCGCCGCTGAGGGCTCATCCGGCGGGGCCGCTGTTCGCGCCCGTGTCGCCGTGTCCTACACTGCGCCGCTGATCGCATGAGCGAGAACTTCCCCGGCTTCGACCCCGCCGACCTCTTCCGCCGGCAGCCGGGCCGCCGTGGCCCCCGGGTGGTGAGGAGCGGCCCGCTGCTGCCCCGCCGGCGCCGGATCCTGCTGGCGATCGCCGCGGTGATCGTGATCGTCCTGATCGTCGCCTTCTCGCTCGTCGACCTCCGCGTCCAGTACCTCTTCCTCGACAACCTCGACCACACCAACGTCTTCTGGACGCCGCTCGTCGCCAAGATCGTCCTTTTCATCATCGGCTTCCTTCTGGCCGGGGTCCTGGTGGCGCTCAACATCCCGGGCTTCGCCGCCGCCGCCGGCGCGCTCGACCGCAACGGAGCGCGGGTCGCGGTGTATGCGGGGATCGCGCTCGCGGTGGTGTCGGGGATCATCGCCGGGTCGTGGTTCGCCGGCCAGTGGCAGGACGTGCTGCTCTGGCAGCACCACCACGACTTCGGCAGCACAGATCCCGTCTTCCACCGCGACTACTCGTTCTTCCTCTTCACCCTGCCCGTGCTCGACGACCTGCAGGGCATCGCCTGGGGCGCGGCCATCGTCGGACTGCTCGGCGCCATCGGCCTCGCCGGCCTCTGCGTCGCGGTCGAGACCGCCCCGGAGGAGGTGCCGATGCCGCTGCGCCCGCCGGTCGGCCGCACCCCGCGCGACGGCATGACGGCGGCGGTGCGTCACGCCGGGATGGTGCCGGCGGCGATCTTCGTGCTCGCCGCGCTCGGCGCCCACTACGGCGTCTTCCATCTCGCCACCAGCGACCACGGCAACTTCGTCGGGCTCGACGCGGTCGAGCGCAATGTGCTCCGTCCGGTGCTCGGCGCGCTGCAGTGGATCGCGCTGCTCATGGCGGTCGTCACCGGGGTGCTCGTGGTGCTGCTCCGCCGCTCCTCCGCGTACCGCTCGGCGGCGGTCTTCGGCGGTCTGCTCGGCGGCTGGCTGCTCGTCGCCGGCGTCGCCCAGGGCGTCCCGACGGCGATCTACCGGGGGACGTCGGTGAACCCGAACGCGCTCACCGCCCAGCGCTCGACGATCGCCGACTTCCTCACCACCAGCCGCTACGCCTGGCAGCTGGAGGCCGACCGCGACGTCGTCACCACCCTCTTCGGCACCCCGCCCGGGACCTCGCCCCAGGCGCCCTCGGTGGCCGACCTGGTCGCCGACCCGGGGACGACCAAGAACATCCGCATCCAGGACTTCCGGGTGCTCCAGGAGACGTTCAGTCAGATCGACCGCAGCCGCAGCTACCAGACGTTCCCGTCGATCACCGTCGACCGCTACCCGAGCGCCAACGGCGAGACCCAGGTGATGCTCTCCTCGCGCGAGGTCGCCGAGGCGGACATCCCCGCCGGCTCCTTCGTCAACCGCAGCTTCATCTACACCCACGGATACGGGATCACCGCGGTGTCGGTGAACCGGGTCGGCGCCGAGGGCAAGCCCGACCTCCTCGCCGGGCAGCAGCCGCTCGCCCTGGTCGCGCCGGACGCTCCCCCTGACCTGCTGGTGAAGGACCCGCGGCTGTACTGCGGCCTCGCCACCACCCAGCCGGTGGTGGTGAACACCAACCAGCAGGAGTTCGACTATCCCTCCCAGAACGGCGACCAGACCAGCCGCTTCGGCGACGTCCCCGGCGGCATCCGCAACCCCGGCGCGCTCGACCGGCTGGCGATCTCGCTCAGCGCCTTCAAGGGATTCGACCTCTTCCTCACCTCGTCGCTGAATGCGGACAGCCGCGTCCTCCTCCACCGCGAGGTGCGCGACCGGATCAACGAGCTGGCGCCCTTCCTGCACCTCGACGGCGATCCCTACGTCGTCGCCGACCGCGACACCGGCCACCTCCAGGTGATCGCCGACGCCTACGTCGCCAGCGACCGCTTCCCCGAGGCGTTCCACCAGGCCGACGGCACCTCGTACATGCGCAACGCGGTGAAGGCCGTGGTCGACGCCCGCACCTGCAAGACGACGCTCTACGCGGTCGATCTCTCGGAGCCGCTGACCGCCTCCTACAACGACATCTATCCCGGGCTGATGAAGCCGCTCAGCGACATGCCGGCGACGCTGCGCACCCACCTGCGGTACCCCGAGGACCTGTTCAAGGCGCAGGCCCAGGCGTACGCCTCGGTGCACATCACCGACCCCAACGTCCTGTTCAACCGCAGCGACCTCTTCCGCGTCGCCCAGGAGGTCATCAGCGGCAATCCCCAGGACACCCAGCCGTACTACGTCGAGCTCACCCTCCCCGGCGACAAGACCGCCTCCTTCGTCCTCCTCCAGGCGTTCTCCCCGGCGCAGAGCAGCGGCGGCGGCGCGGCGAGCAACGTGATGACCGCGCTGGTGGCGGCGCGCTGCGACTACACGACCGGCGGCCAGCCGAAGCTCGTCGCCATCCGCCTCAACAACGCCGACAACGTGCTCGGTCCCTTCCAGTTCGACAACAACATCAACACCGACCCGGTGATCAGCCCGGAGATCACCCTGCTCAGCAGCGGCGGCTCGCAGGTGTTCCTCGGCAACGTCATCGTGCTCCCCTTCAACGGTCACTCCTTCGTCTACGTCCGGCCTCTCTACGTCCAGGCCGCGGGCGGTCTCTTCCCCCAGCTCCGCTACGTCTTCGCCGGCACCCAGAACCGGGTCTCCCAGGGGACGTCGCTCCCCGACGCACTCCAGAACCTCTTCGGTCAGGCGATCCCCATCCCCGGCCTGGGGTCGCCGAGCGCGGCGCCGTCGCCGGGGGCCTCGCCCACACCGCAGCCCGGCGGTGGCGGCGTGCCCCTGCCGGCGAACGTCCTGCAGATCGTGAACGACCTGATCACCCACAACACCAACGCCCAGCAGGCGATCGCCCGCGGCGACTACAGCACCTACGGCAAGGAGCAGGACGCGGTCCAGGCCGACCTCAAGAAGCTGCAGCAGCTCGTCGGCCCCGGCGCCGCCGTCATCCCCAGCCCGTCCGCCTCGGCGAGCCCCGGAGCCAGCCCGAGCCCCCGCTGAGCCCGGTTGGGTACCCTGGGCTGCTCATGTCGGACACCCTCCTGATCGCCCCGCGGATCCGGCAGATCGACACCCTGCTCGGGGGTCAGGACTGCCTCACCGCCGGCTTCCTCGTCGAGGGTCCGCGGCCCGCCCTCGTCGAGACCGGGGCCCGGACGAGCACCGAGACGGTGCGCCGCCGCCTCCACGATCTCGGCATGGGTGCCGACGATCTCGCCTGGATCATCCTCACCCACGTCCACCTCGACCACGCCGGTGCGGTCGGCGATCTCGCCGCCGACTTCCCCTCGGCGACCGTGGTCGTCCACGAGAAGGGCGCCCCCCACCTCGTCGACCCCACCCGTCTCGTCGACAGCGCCGGGCGGGTCTACGGCGAGCTCCTCGACTCCCTCTACGGGCGGATGCTCCCCGTCGACCCCGCGCGGATCCTGGCCGCGGGCGACGGGGAGCGGATCGACCTCGGTGGCGGCCACCAGCTCACCCTGGTCGAGTCGCCCGGGCACGCCAAGCACCACCAGGCGGTGCTCGACGAGCAGTCGGGCACCCTGCTGGTCGGCGACTCCGTCGGGGTGCTGATCCCCGGCGCCCCGGCGCTGCGTCCGGCGGTGCCGCCTCCGGACTTCGACCTCGAGCTCTCGGTCGGCTCGCTCCACCGCTATGTCGGGCTCCGCCCCGAGCGCGTCGTCCTCACCCATTACGGCGCCCTCCCCGATGCCACCGCCGGGCTCGCCGAGGCCGAGGAGGCGCTGCACCGCTGGGTGGAGCTCGCCGAGCAGGTCACCCGCGACGTCCCCGACGCGGGGGTCGAGGAGATCGCCGCCGCCTTCGCCGACGCCTTCGTGCCCCCCGCCGACCAGCTCGCCCCGGAGGTGCGGGCGCGGCTCGAGCTGCTCAACGGCGTCCACAGCAACGCCGCCGGGATCGCCCGCTACCTCGCCCGGCGCCGCTCCCGGGAGGAGGGCGGGGTGGCGCCGCGGTGACGATGGTGGAGGACGGGCTGCCCGGCGGGGTGGACGACGCTCCACCGCAGCCGCTGGTCCTGCCCGTCCCGGAGCCCCGGCGCCGGCCGCCGACGCTCGCCATCGTCCTCCTCAGCGCGAGCGTCGGCCTGGTCGGCGGCGCCGCCGCCGCCTGGGGCGTCTACCAGCGGCTGGGCCCGGTCGAGCGCATCGTCGCCACCCAGCCCTCCCAGGGGCCTGGCGGCCCGGTGACCCCCTCGTACCAGAGCATCGCCGCGTCTGCGGCGCCCTCGGTAGTGAAGGTCCTCACCCGCCCGCTCAGCGCCGCCGACCTCGCGGGCCGGCCGACCGGCTTCGCCGTCGGCTTCGTCGCCAGCGCCGACGGGCTGGTGGTGACGAGCGCCCACGCGCTCAACGGCGCCACCCGCCTGCGGGTCGCCTTCCCCGACGGCCACGCCGTCGACGCCTCGGTGGCGGGGACCGACCTCGTCCACGGCATCGCCGTGCTCCGCGCAGCGGACTCCCGGCAGCTGCCGCCGCTCAGCTTCGCCGACCCCGAGGCGCAGGCGCCCCGCCCCGGCGACCTCGCGATCACCGTGGGATCACCCCCCTTCGCCGCCACCAGCGTCACCGCCGGCCAGATCAGCTCGACCGGCCGGGTCGTGCCCGCCGCCGCCGCGGGGGCGGCCGGGGGGGCGGTGGTCGACGTCACCACCATCGACGCCACCGCCGACCCCTCCGAGGACGGTGCCCCGGTGCTCGACGCCGCCGGCCGGGTGATCGGGGTCGTCCTCGCCGGCGGCGACGGGGCCCCGCCGGGGGTCCTGGCGCTGAGCGGCCGCAGCGCCGCCGACCTCGTCGCCGCCATCGAGCGCGGCGGGAGCGCCCGCCGGCCCACCCTCGGGGTCGACGCGGTGGTGCTCGACCCCGCGACCGCGGTCGCGGTCGGGCTGCGCTCCGGGGCGCTGGTGCGCGCCGTCGTTCCCGGGGGGCCGAGCGACGCCGCGGGGCTGGTCGCCGGTGACGTGGTGACCGCTCTCGACGGCATCCCCCTCGACGCCCAGCATCCTCTCGACGCCGTCACTCTGAACCTGACCGAGGGTCAGCGGGTGGTGCTCACCGTGGTCCACGCCGGGGCGGAGCGCAGCGTCAGCGTCGTCGTCGGCGGCGGCTGACCCGGCCGGCTGGCTACCATCGCCGCACATGGAACTGACCTTCGTCGGGCTCTCCTGCGTGCGGCTGCGCGGCCGTGACGTCGAGGTGGTCATCGACCCGATCCCGCCGGGGGTGAGCAGCCGGCCGCCACGGGTCAACCCCGACATCGTCGTACGCACCGAGGGCGAGGGCGACCTCTCCCTGGTCCGCCCCGGAGAGGGGCGTCCCCAGGAGGTCAGCGGGCCCGGCGAGTACGAGCTCCGCGGGGTGAGCGTCTTCGGCGTCGCCGCAGGCGACACCACGATCATGCGCGTCGAGGTCGACGACGTCCGGGTCTGTGCCCTCGGCCGGCTCCGCCGCCAGCTCGCCGAGCACGAGATCGACGCGCTCGGCCATGTCGACGTCCTCGCCGTGCCCGTCGGCGGCGGCGACGCCCTCGAGGCTCAGGCAGCCGCCCGGCTCGTCAACGCGCTCGAGCCGGCGATCGTGGTCCCGGTGCGCTACGCGGTCGCCGGCCTCACCGGCGACTACGACCCGGTCGACCGCTTCGCCAAGGAGATGGGCCTTGCCGAGGGCTGGGCGCCGCAGCCCAAGCTCAACCTCACCGGCTCGCTCCCCACCACCGAGGAGACCCGCGTCGTCGTCCTCGAGCCCAGGGCCCTCGCCGGCCCCTGACCGCGCAGTCGGAGGCCGTGCCTCCTGTCCGGTGGTAGCATTTGAAAAACCTCCACTGGAGAGCGTGCATGGCAAGGTTCGTGTTCGTCACCGGCGGAGTGGTCTCGTCCCTCGGGAAGGGCATCACCGCCGCCTCGATCGGGACGATCCTCAAGGCGCGCGGGCTGACCGTCGTCATGCAGAAGCTCGACCCCTACCTCAACGTCGACCCGGGGACGATGTCGCCATACCAGCACGGTGAGGTCTTCGTCACCGACGACGGCGCCGAGACCGACCTCGACCTCGGGCACTACGAGCGCTTCGTCGACATCTCGCTGAGCAAGGCGAGCAACGTCACCACCGGGAAGATCTACGCGAGCGTGATCGCCAAGGAGCGCCGCGGCGACTACCTCGGCGCCACCGTCCAGGTCATCCCCCACATCACCAACGAGATCAAGGAGAGGGTTCGCCGTGTCGCCGAGGAGACCGCACCGCGGCCCGACGTGGTCATCGTCGAGGTCGGTGGCACCGTCGGCGACATCGAGTCGCTGCCCTTCCTCGAGGCCATCCGCCAGCTGAAGAACGACGTCGGCCGGCGCAACGTCTGCTACGTCCACCTCACCCTGGTGCCCTTCATCTCCGCGAGCGAGGAGTTCAAGAGCAAGCCCACCCAGCACAGCGTCAACACTCTTCGCAGCATCGGCATCCAGCCCGACGTCATCGTCGCGCGCAGCGAGCAGGCGATCCACCAGGGGTTGAAGGACAAGATCGCGCTCTTCGGCGACGTCGAGACCCGCGCGGTGATCAACGTCCCCGACGTGCGCACCATCTACCGGGTGCCGCTGCTACTCGAGGAGGCGGGGCTCGGAGACTTCATCGTCGAGCAGCTCGACATCACCGCGCGCCCACCGGACCTCGTCCAGTGGTCCGAGCTCGTCGCCCGGATGGACGCGCCGCGGCCGTCCGTTCGCGTCGCCGTCGTGGGCAAGTACGTGCAGATGCCCGACGCCTACATGAGCGTCATCGAGGCTCTCCGCCACGCCGCGGTCCACCACGGGGTCGAGGTGCAGCTCAGCTGGGTGAACGCCGAGGACCTCGAGGGTGAGGTCGTCGGCGAGCTCGACGGTGTCGACGGCATCGTCGTCCCCGGGGGCTTCGGGCATCGCGGCATCGAGGGCAAGCTCGCCGCCTCCCGCCACGCGCGCCACCACCGGGTCCCGTACCTCGGGCTCTGCCTGGGGATGCAGTGCGCGGTCATCGACTTCGCCCGCGAGGTTCTGGGCTCGGAGGACGCGAACTCCACCGAGTTCAACGCCTTCACCGCCAACCCGGTCATCGACCTGCTCCCCGAGCAGCGCGACATCGAGGACAAGGGCGGCACCATGCGCCTGGGCGTCTATCCCTGCAGGCTGGTGCCCGGGTCGAGGGCGGCGGCCGCTTACGGTGAGGCGGTGGTGTACGAGCGTCACCGCCACCGCTTCGAGTTCAACAACCTCTACCGCGAGCCGCTGCAGCAGGCGGGCATGCTGGTGAGCGGGGTCTCGCCCAACGGCCGCCTCGTCGAGATCGTCGAGCTCCGCGACCATCCCTTCTTCGTGGCCTCGCAGTTCCACCCCGAGTTCCGCTCGCGGCCCAGCGTGCCGCATCCGCTCTTCCGCGACTTCGTCGGGGCGGTCTGCGTGCGCGCCGGGGTGCACGCCAGCCCCGAGGACGCCTCCGCGACCTCCGCCCCGCGGCTGTCGGTCTGAACGCCGCCGGAGGTCGATGACCAGCGTCTCCCGGGTCGCCGCCAGCCGCTCCCGCGCCGGACAGGCCCGGGACCGGAACCATGCCCTCGAGCTGCTCCGCGCCACCGAGGCGGCGGCGCTCTCGGTCGGCCGCTGGCTCGGCCGCGGCGACAAGACCGGCACCCGCGAGGCGGCGCAGCTGGCCATGGCCGAGGCGCTGGGGAGCATGCCCTTCGACGGCCACATCGTGCTCGGGCCGGACGAGCCCTCCGGCGCCCTCGCCGCCGGCCGGCGGATCGGCTCCGGTCGCGAGCGCATCGACCTCGCCATCGTCCCCGTCGACGGGGTGAGCCTGGTCTCCCGCGGCCTCACCCAGGCGCTGAGCATCGCCGCCGCCGCCGAGCCCGGGGGCATCTCCGCGCCGCCGCCGGTCGCCTACATGCACAAGATCGCCGTCGGTCCGGCGGCGCGCGGCTCGGTCGACATCTCCGACACCCCCGAGAACAACCTCCGCCGTGTCGCCTTCGCCATGGACGTCCACGTCCGCGACCTCACCGTCTGCATGCTCGACCGGCCCCGCCATCTCGCCCTGCTGGAGCGGGTGCGGGAGATGGGCGCCCGGGTGGCGCTGATCAGCGACGGCGACATCGGCGCGGCGATGATGGCGGCGGTGCCGGGGAGCGGCGTCGACGTCATGCTCGGAGCCGGCGGCACCCGCGAGGCGGTGCTCGCCGCCTGCGCCCTGCGCTGCCTCGGCGGCGAGCTTCAGTGCCGCCCCTGGGTGCGCCACGAGGAGGAGGCGGCGGCGGTGCGCGCCGCGGGCTTCGACCCCGAGGCGCCGATGAGCATGGACGCGCTCGTCCCCGGCTCCGGCGTGGCCGTGGCGGTGACGGGCGTCACCGGCGGCGGCCTGCTCCGCGGCGTCCTCTACCACAACTGGTGGGCGGAGACCCACAGCATGGTGATGCGCGCCCGCAGCGGGACGCTGCGGGAGATCTCCACCAAGCACCACGTCGCCCTGCGTCCCGAGGACGCCCGGGGGCTGCGAAACCCCCGCTAGACGTTCTTCAGCAGGAAGGTCGTCCCGTCCTCGAGGGGGACGGTCCAGTCCGGCCTGTCGAGGTCGTGGCCGGCGCCGGGGATGAGTCTCAGCTGCACCGTGGCACCGGAGGCGGTCAGCTCGTGCGCGGCGACCACGCTCGCGTGCCAGGGGACCACGGGGTCGGCGGTGCCCTGCTCGAGGAGGATGCCGCAGTGGAGGGTGCCGAAGTTCGCCCCCGGGGACATCGCCGTGTAGAGGGCGGGGTCGGTCGCCGGCGGGCCGACGTCGGGGCGCCCCCGGAAGTACCCGGGGCGGCGCTTGTAGAGGACGGTGTACTGGCTCTCGCTCGGAGCGTAGAGCACCGCGGCGCGGATCCCGCGATGGGCGGCGAGCATCGCCTCGGCGACGTTGCCGCCGAGGCTGTGGGCGATGAGCCCGACGTGGTTGGGGTCGACCCGGGGGTCCTCGAGCAGCAGGTCGAGGAGGGTGAGGGAGTCGATCGCGTCGGCGATCGGGAGCGGCTCGGTGCGCGGGTCGGGGGCGCTCCCCCCCAGGCCGCGGTAGTCGGGGATCCCGACGAGGACGCCGTGCTCGGCCAGCGGGATCGCCAGCGGCATGGCGTCGGCGCCGTCCGAGTAGGTCTGTGGCGTCGAGAACCCGTGCAGGGAGATCACCAGCCGGTGGCGTCCCTTCCCGGACGGGATGAGCAGGGTGCCGGTCACCTGCAGGCCCTGGCTGTGGTACGCGATCCGCTGCACCGAGTACCCGTGCTCGTGCTGCGCCGGGCCGATCGCGAGGATGGGCCCCGAGCCGCTCGGGTGGAACGTCCGGAGCGAGGCGATGGTCAGGATCGGCCGCGGGGGCGCCGGTGGCGCCGCCGGGGGGGCCGGGGGACCGTCGACCCGGGCGACCGCCGCGGCACGGTGCACCTCGCGCGCGTGGCCGGGGCCGAGGTGGGGGAGGACCCCCTCCGAGAC
>VBHE01000320.1 GCA_005889515.1 Chloroflexota bacterium
GGCCGAGTACCACACCGTGATCAGCTTCGGGCGGCTCGCCGAGATCTGCGCCGCATACTGCGTCAAGGGCCGCCGCATCTTCGTCGAGGGCAAGCTCCGCTACCGCGAGTACGACGCGAGCGACGGCCAGCGGAAGGTGGCCACCGAGATCGTCGCCGACGTGGTGCGCCTCCTCGACCGCCGCGAGGGCGCCGGCGAGCACGACGCCGACGACCGCGAGGCCGAGGCCCCCGCGGTCGAGCCCGCGCTCGCCACCGCGTGACCGGACGCCGGGGGGCCGCATCGCGCGGCCTCCCAGGCCCACCGGGCTCAGCGGAGCAGCAGGACCAGGCCGCTGCGGGGCAGCCGCCGGTATGCGTCGGCGGCGGCGCCCGCACCGCCCGCGACCGACTCCGGCACGAGCAGGCCGAGGTGGCGGCGCAGGCGCGCGCGGAGGGTGGACGGCGTCGGCTCCTCGACCTCGACCGCCTCGCCGTCGACGAGCGCCCCGTGGCGGGCGTCGACGGCGGCGAGGAAGGCGTCAGCGAGCTCCCACCACGCGTCCTCGCCCGCCGCGCTCCGGGTGAGCTCGTCCCATGACGGGGCCACGAGGTTGCTCTCCATCACCCCCTCCGCCAACGTGACGCACTCGACCTCGAGCTCGACCCCCGCCCAGCGCAGCCGTTGGGAGGCGATCAGCGGCGGGCCGGCGCCGGCCCCGACCGCGCGCGGCGGCCCGTCGCGCACCGCGCCGGCGGCGAGCAGGGCGTCGAGCGCGCGTGCCGAGGGCCAGGGGTCCCGCGGGTCGGCGCCGCCGATGGCGCGCACCCGCGTCTCCAGGGCGGTGGGCAGGTGCACGCGCCATCGCGCGCGGACCGCCGCGGGGACGCTCACTGCGGCTGCGGCGGGGTGCACCGCGCGACGTGGAGGTCGCCGTCGGCGTCCTCCGCCCGACCGCCCGGATGCAGATCGAGGGAGAAGCCGTCGAAGCGTCCCCAGAGGTAGGACGCCGCCGGGCGCAGCGGCGGATAGAGGAGGAGGACGGTCGCCGTCTGTCCGGGGTCCAGGTGGACGGTGCAGTCGCCGGCGATCGCCTGGGTGCTGAGCGCGGCGAGCGGGAAGGTCGGGTGGTAGAGGTGACGGAGCGGGCCCGACGAGGTCCCCTCGGGCGCGTAGTCGCTCGCGACCTGGAGGTCGTTGAGGGCGGGCTCGCTTCCGACCTTGCCCCGGTTGCGAAGGTGGACGCCGATCAGGGTGAAGCGCCCCAGCGGACGCAGCGCGGCGACCGTGCCCGCAAGGCCGCCGACGCGGTCGGCGATCGGCGCCGCCTCGGTGGTGGTGAGGAGCACCACCGACAGGTCGTCCCAGTTCACGTAGATGCCGCCGTCGGGGCTGGTCGCCACCCGGGTCGAGGCGAGCACCGGCGCCCCGCCCGGGGCCGGGTGCAGCCCGAGAGCGGACGCCGGAAGGGTGGGTCCGCCACCGCCGCCGCAGGCCGCGAGCCCGAGCGTTCCGGCCACGAGCGGCAGCAACCTGCGGCTCACCGGCGGCGGAGCATGGCGCCGCCCAGGGGCACGAGCAGGACCAGCGCCAGCGCCGCCCAGCCCAGCGCCGCGGCGGCGTCCTCGGCGGCGGAGAAGGTGCGCTCGCCGCCGAGGGCGGCGATGAGGCTGGAGTGGAGGTGGCTGAAGGGATCGAGCCGCGCGGCGACGAGCCGCCAGCCCTGGCGCGGCACCCCGGTGAAGAGCCCGCCGAGGAAGAGCAGGGGGGCGAGCACGACGGCGACGTCGAGGAGCACCTCGGCAGCGCCCCCGGCGAGCAGCGCCAGCGCGCAGCCGAGCACGTTGGCCGCGAGCAGCGTCGACCCCACGGTGAGGGCCAGGGCGGCGATCGCGGCCGGTCCCGCCCCGCCACCGGCGACGGTCACCGCGAGGGCGGGGAGGAGCTGAACGGCGTCCACCGCCGCCGAGGCGAGCACCCACTCCCCGACCGGGCGCCAGGGCGGCCCCGGCGCCACCGCGAGCCGCACCAGGTGCCCGGAGGCGCGCGCCCGGGCGAGGGTCATCGCCGACCCGACCGCGCCGACCATGGCGACGAGGACGGTGAGCAGCATCGCCGCCCAGAAGGTCGGGGCCCCGCCGGCGACGAGCGGGACGGCGAGCGCCAGGGGAACGGCGACGCGCATCGCCAGGGCGCGGGGATGGGCGAGGGTCACCAGCCACTCCCGACCCCAGGGCGTCCCCGGCAGGAGGCGGCAGAGCGGCGAGCGCGCCGCCCTCGCGCGGAGCGAGGCCGGAGTCACCCCGACGGCGCGCTGGGCTCTCATCCACCGCCCTCGAGGGTTCGCCCGGTGAGCTCGGCGAAACGGTCGCCGAGGTCGGGCCGCCGCACCCGCAGGGTCCGGAGCGCTCCGTCGGGAGTGTCGGCGAGGGCGACGAGCGCAGGCAGCGCCGCCGCGTCGCCGAAGCGCACCCGCACCCCGCCCTCGACCACGGTCACGGTCTCGACCCCCGCGACCCGGGCGAGGACGGCGGCGTCGGCGGGACGGCTCAGGGTGAGCTCCGCGACCCGCGCGCCCCCCGCCTCGCCGAGCAGCGTCCGCGGCGCGGCGCAGCCGGCGAGGGCGCCGGCAGAGAGGAAGGCGACGCGTCCGCACGCGGCCTCGACGAAGCCGCTGTCGTTGCTCGCCACCACGGTGGTGAGGGCGGCGGCGGCGCGGCGGCTCAGCTCGTCGCGGAGGGTGGCGAGGCCTTCGGGATCCAGCCCGGCGGTGGGCTCGTCGAGGAAGGCGAGCGCGGGCTCGTGGGCGAGCGCCTCGACGAGGCCGAGCCGGCGGCGCATCCCGAAGCTGTACGCCGCGACCGGCTCGTCGGCGCGTCGACGAGCGCGCGCGCCCGGGCGCGGTCACCGACCCAGCGCCGGCACCAGAAGTGGGCGGCCTGGCGGCCGGTGAGGCTCGGCTCCTCGTCGACGCGGTCGAGGGCGAGGCCGAGGCTGCGCCGCGCCGCACCCGGCGAGCGATCCCCGTTCCAGCGCAGCTCGCCACGCAGCGGGCGGTCGGCGGTTGCGAGCATGCGGAGCAGCGTCGTCTTGCCGGCGCCGTTGTGGCCCATGAGGGCGAGGCTCTCCCCGGTCTCGACGCGAAGGCTCACCGGGCCGACGCCGCGTCCCCCGCGGAAGCGCCGCTCGACGCCGACCGCCTCGACCGCCGCGGCGCTCATCTCTCCTCCCCGTCGAGCACTCGGCGGACCTGGGCCGCGACCACGGTGGGCTTGAACGGCTTGACGATGGTCCCGCATGCCCCCGCCTCCGTCGCCCGCAGCGCGTCGGCGGGCCGCCGCGCCTCGACCATCACCAGCCAGCCGCGGGCCGGCGCCCGGGCCCCCGACCAGCCGGCGGCGAGGGCGACGCCGTCGCGCTCGAGGGTGACGTCGACGAGGGCGACGTCGACGGCCTCCGCACCGGCGAGCGCCTCCGCCTCGGCGGCGCTCCGCGCCCAGAGGACGCGGTGCCCCTCGCGGCTCAGCTTGTGCTCGAGGATGCGGCCGATCATCGGCTCGTCCTCGACGAGGAGGACGGTCGCGGTCATCCCGAGCCGACCCACGGGAGCCCCCGCCGGTCGAGGATGCAGACCTTGCAGAGCGGACCGTAGACGCCGGCGCTCTCGAGCTCCGCGCGGGCCTCGTCGGGCGACGCCTCCTTGAGCAGCAGGATCCCGTGCTCGTCGACCTCGGCACGCCATCCCAGCTCCTCCATCGCGGCGACCGCGAAGGCGACGACCCGGAGCCGGTAGTGGAGGCGCTCCCCGAGGCCGCTCACCGCGGCGCCCACCGAGGCCACCTCGGCGGCGGGGTCGGGGGTGCGCAGCGCCAGCGACTCGAGCGCGTAGAGCCGTTCCATCCACGCCGGCCACGGGGCGAGCACGGCGCGCGCCATCTCCCGCGCCTGGCTCTCGAAGAGCCGCACCCGCATCGCGACCGTCCCGGGTGGGAGCTCGACGGGGGGCAGGCTCTCGTCGGTCTGGTCGAGCGGCGGCCAGTCGGTGGTCACGGCCCGTTGGTGGTGATCTGCTGGTGCTGGAGGCGCATCTCGCCGTAGATGAGATACGGCTGCCGGCTGTTCTCGCGGATCACCCCCATCACGATCATCATCACGCTCACCGTCACTCCCAGGGCGAGGAGGGCGACCTGCGGACCGCGCGTCGTCTCCCCCACGCGCACCCGTCCCTCGGAGTAGGCGCGCACGTAGCTCGTCGCCGAGATCAGCCCGAACACCATGAGCACGATGAGCGCGAGGACCTTGTTGGGGATGAAGTTCCCGATCGGGTTGAGCAGGCCTCCGTCCCACCAGGGCCGGTCGAGGTGGGCGGCGGCGACGTCGTCG
>VBHE01000321.1 GCA_005889515.1 Chloroflexota bacterium
TGGAGCCCGAAGCCGGAGTCCATGAGCGCGGCGGTCGCGCTCTCCGCCCGGGCGCGTCCCTCGTCGGTGATCTCGACGAGGGTGGTGCGCCGGTCGGTCGGATGGGCGACGCGGCGGACGAGGCGGTCCGCCTCGAGCCGGTCCACGGCATTGGTGACGCTGGTGGGATGGACCATGAGGCGCTCGCCCATCTTGCCCATCGTCAACGAGCCACGGCGGCTGAAGAGGAGCAGGACGAGCGCCTCGTAACGCGCGAAGCTGAGCCCGAACGGCCGCAGGATGCCGTCGATCTCGCCGAGCAGGATCTGCTGGGCGCGCATGATCGAGGTCACCGCCGCCATCGGCCCGTTCTCCCCGAAGCGCTCGCGCCAGCGGCGCGAGGCCTCGGCGATCGGGTCGAAGGCGAGGGCCCGGCGGCCGTTCGCCCGGCTCAGAACTGTGGCGCCTCCGTGTACCCGCCCCAGAGCTCGGTGAGCGCGCCGCAGATCTCGCCGAGGGTGGCCTCGGCGCGCGCCGCCTCGATCATCGCGGGGAGCATGTTCTCGGTGGTCCGGGCCACCTCCACCATCCGGGCGAGGGCGGAGTCGACCGCCGCCTGGTCGCGGGCGGCGCGGCGCCCGCCGAGCACGCGGTTCTGCTCACGCTCGACCTCGTGGCTGATGCGCAGGATCTCGAGCGGCTCGGAGACGCTGCCGGTGAGGGTGTTGACCCCGACCACGCGCTTCTGCCCGCGCTCCATGGCGCGCTGGTGGGCGAAGGCGGAATCGGCGATCTCCGACAGGAACCAGCCCTCCTCGATGCCGCGGAGGATGCCTCCGGTCATGGTGCCGTCCTGGCTCATCGCGCGGATCCGGGAGAAGATCTCCTCCGCCTCGGCCTCGACCTGGTCGGTGAGCTGCTCGACGTACCACGAGCCGCCGAGCGGGTCGGCGACGTTGAGCACGCCGGTCTCCTCGGCGATCACCTGCTGGGTGCGCAGCGCGATCTGCGCGGCGCGCTCACTGGGCAGCGCGAGCACCTCGTCGAGGGCGTTGGTGTGCAGGCTGTTGGTGCCGCCGAGCACCGCCGCCATCGCCTCGACCGCGGTGCGCACCACGTTGTTGTCGGGCTGCTGCGCGGTGAGCGAGACCCCCGCGGTCTGGGTGTGGAAGCGCAGCTGCTGCGCCCTGGCGCTGCGCGCGCCGTAGACGTCGCGCAGCCACCGCGCCCAGATCCGGCGCGCCGCGCGGAACTTGGCGATCTCCTCGAAGAAGTCGATGTGGGCGTCGAAGAAGAAGGAGAGGCCGGGGGCGAAGAGCTCGATGTCGAGCCCGCGCCGCAGGCCGAGCTCGACGTAGCCGAAGCCGTCGGCGAGGGTGAAGGCGAGCTCCTGGGAGGCGGTCGCCCCGGCCTCGCGGATGTGGTACCCCGAGACCGAGAGCGGCTTGTAGGCGGGCACCTCGGTGGTGCAGAACTCCATGAGGTCGCCGATCAGCCGCAGGTGCCGCTCGGGCTGCCAGAGCCACTCCTTCTGGGCGATGTACTCCTTGAAGATGTCGGTCTGCAGGGTGCCGTTGAGGGTCCGGTGGTCGACGCCCTGGCGCTCGGCGGCGACGAGGTACATGCAGAACACCGGAACCGCCGGCCCGCTGATCGTCATCGAGGTGGTCACGTCGCCGAGGGGGATGCCCCCGAAGAGCACGTCCATGTCGGCGGCGCTGTCGACGGCGACGCCGCAGTGGCCGACCTCGCCGAGGCTGCGCGGGTCGTCGCTGTCCCGGCCCATCAGGGTGGGCATGTCGAAGGCGACGCTGAGCCCGCCGCCGCCCTCGGCGAGGATCATCCGGTAGCGCTCGTTGGTCTGCTCGGCGTTGCCGAAGCCGGCGAACTGCCGCATCGTCCAGGGGCGGCCGCGGTAGCCGGTGGGATGGAGGCCGCGGGTGAAGGGGAACTCGCCGGGCCAGCCGATCCGCTCGAAGCCGGCGTAGCCGTCGCCGGGCCGCGGACCGTACACCGGGTCGACCTCGCTGCCGCTCAGGGTGGTGAAGTCGGCGTCGCGCACCCGTCCCGCGGCCCGGGCGGCGTCGTAGGCGGCCTGCCAGCGGCGCCGGCCGGACTCGATCGCCTCGCCGCCGTCGGGACCGCCCGCGGGACTCCCCTCCCCCTTCCCGTGCTGCCAGGCCGGCTGTGCCATCTCGGGCCCTCGTGTCGTGGTTGGTCGGCTGCGCGCCCCCAGTATACTAGGACTTCCTAGTATCGGACGTCCTAATTCCTCACGGGATCCGGGAAGGCGGTCGAAGGTCCCGAGCTGGCGGCCCTGGCCGAAGTCCCAGGCGATGGTCAGCGGCTGGTCGCGGTTGGCGCAGCCGATCAGCCCCTGGTTCGTCCGGGGGTTGACCGCGAGGCCGTGGGGCTGGCAGGGCTCGGCGAGGGGCAGGCGCTGGACCACCGCGTCGGTGCGCGGGTCGATGCGCAGCAGCTGGTCCTCGTCGAGCTCGCCGATGTAGAGCATCTCTCCGGCACCAGCGCAAGCCCGTTGGGAGGGGCGTCGCCGGTGGCGATGGTGGCGCGGTACGCGGCCGAGCTCGCGCCGATGTCGACGACGTCGACCCCGGGGTGGTCCGGGCTGGTTCCGTCCGCGACGTAGAGGAGGTGGGTCTCGTGGTCGACGACCATCGCGTCCATGACCCCCGTCCTGCCCTCGATCGGCGGGCTCCTCGAATCCGCACGCCGCCAGCAGGGGGACGACGGCGAAGGTCAGCAGTCCGAGACGGTGTGCGCGGCTCATCGAGCCCCCTCCTGCAGTGGCTGGTCGGCGGGTCCGCCGTCGATGAGCCGGCGCCACGCCGGCGGCACCGGGAGGATCCGGGTCTCCCCGGCCGCGGCGGGGCGAACGACGGTGTGGGTGCCGGTGCGGTCCCGCCCGACGCCGGCGCTGAAACGGTTCTGCTCATCGAGCATCCGGGCGAACGCCCCACCGGCACGGCTGAGCTCGGCGTAGGTCCCCTGCTCGACGATGCGGCCCCGATCGAGCACGACGATCTCGTCGACGCTGCCGAGGGTGCTGAGGCGGTGGGAGATCATGAGCACGGTGCGGCCGCGCACCAGCGTCTGGAGCGCGCGCATCACCTCCGCCTCGGCCTCGACGTCGAGGCTGGCGGTCGGCTCGTCGAGGATGAGGATGGGCGCGTCGCGGAGGATCGCGCGAGCGATCGCCAGACGCTGCCGCTGACCGCCGGAGAAGTTCTTGCCGCCCTCGCGGACGCGGGCCTCGTATCCGCCGGTCAGCCCCAGGATGGTGTCGTGGATGTGCGCCTTGCGCGCCGCCGCGGCGACCTCCTCGTCGGTCGCGTCGGGCCTGCCGAGGGCGATGTTCTCGCGCACCGTGCCCTCGAAGAGCACCGACTCCTGGAGGACGAGGCTGATGTTGTCGCGGAGCAGGTCGAGGGGGTAGTCGTCGACGTCGACGCCGTCGACGAGCACCTCGCCCGCCCAGGCCTCGAAGAAGCGGGGGATGAGCTTGACCAGGGTGGTCTTGCCCGAGCCCGAGAGCCCGACGAGCGCGACCCGGCGGCCCGCCGGCACGTGGAGGTCGACGCCGCGCAGCACCTGCTCACCGCCCTCGTAGCCGAAGACGACGTTGCGCAGGGTCACCTCGCCGCGGAGCCGCTCGCCGCCACGGTAGACGCGCACCGGCTCGATCATCTCGGGGATCTCGTCGAGGATCTCCTGCAGCCGCTCGGCGCCGCTGGCGGCGCTCGAGGTGAGGTTCATGAGCTTGGAGAGGTTCTTCATCGGCTGGTAGAGCAGCTTCGAGTAGGCGAGGAAGACGGTGAGCGAGCCCACCGTCACCGCGCCCTCGGGCACGGTGAGGACGCCGAGGCTGAAGCGGTGGCCGTGACCCGCGGCGAGCCATCCGCCGACGGTGATCAGGGTGGCGTTGCCGACGGCGAGGAGGATGAGCACCAGCGGCGAGAACTCCGACTGCAGCCGGCCGCCGCGCGCGCCGGCGGCGCGCTGCCGGTCGGCGTGGCGGGCGAAGTTCGCCTCCTCGCGCTCCTCGAGGGTGAAGCCCTTGACCTCGGCGATCGCGGTGAGGTCCTCGGAGGCGACCTCGGCGACCTGCCCGGCGGCCTTCGCGGTGCGCTTCGCGGCGGCCTTGATCGCCAGCGTGTAGCGCACCACGATCAGGAAGAGGGGCGGCGCGATCACCATCGACACCACCGTGAACTGCCAGCTGAGCATCGCCATCACCGCGACGATGCCGAGCAGGGTGAGGATGCCGCTGAGCAGGTCGACGAGCCCGTCGGTGACCAGCTTCTCGATGTCGGCGACATTGCCGGTGATGCGCTGCACGAGGTCCCCGGTCCGCTGGCGGCCGTGCCAGTCGAGGGGGAGGCGCGCGAGGTGGGCGAAGACGGTGGTGCGCAGCCGGCGACCGAGGTTCTGGGCCGTCGACGCGGCGATGCGCAGCTGCAGGTGGGTCATCAGCGCGTTGAGGACGCTGAGGACGAGGAACATCGCGCCGGAGAAGACGATGACCGCCATCTGGGTGTGGACCTCGGCCGGCAGCAGCTCGTCGCGGCCGCCGAGCGAGTCGAGGCGGCCGAGCAGCCCGCCCGCGAACGGGATCGTGGGGTCCTGGTGGTGGGCGACCTTGTCGAGGATGAACTTGAGCGGGAACGCCGACAGGATGTCGGTCGCCACCAGCCCGAAGGTCATCGCCACCGCGACGCTCACCCGCAGCCGCTGGCCGCGGAGGTGGGTGATGAGGAAGCGGGGGAACGACATCTCCGCGCTCCTCAGGCCGCCGGGACGCGGACCGCGGCCCGCTCCACCAGCGCCACCAGGGCCTCGCTCGCGCCGGGGACGCCGCGGAACCCGGGGAAGGCGTTGACGTCGACGACCATCGGCCCGCGCTCGGTGAGCAGCGGGTCGACGCCGAAGAGGGAGAGGTCGAACACCGATCCGATCCGCTCGAGGATGCGCACCCACTCGGCGGGGGGCTCCTCGATGGGGTGGCTCTCGCGGGAGGCGCCGGCCTCGAGCGGGGTGCGGCGGCGGGCGCCGAAGACCCGGTCGCCGGTGACCCAGAGCTTGATGTCCCAGCCGTCGCCGGGCAGGAACTCCTGCACGACGACGGGCTCGTCGCCCCACTCCGGCAGCAGCGCCGCGAGCTCGGCGGCGCTGTCGACGCGGGCGACGAGGTCGCCGCGGCGGCTGTGCCGGCTCTTGACGATGAGCGGGAACACCAGGCCGCGCTCCGCCGCCAGGCTGCGCAGGCGGCCGGGGTTCCAGGTGTGCGGCGTGGGCAGGTTCGGCAGCGCGCGGTGGCGAGGGCGCCGTTGAGCACCGGCACGCCGCGCTCCTCGAGGCGGTGGGCCACCGCGAGAGCGGCGGGGGTGTGCGACTTCAGCAGGTAGAGGTCGGCGGGGTCGCGCAGCTCGCGCTCCACGGAGGCGGCGTCGAGACGCTGCGGGTCGACGACGCGGACCCGGTGGCGGAGCCGCAGCTGCTCCATCGCCGCCGCGAGCACGGGGTGGTCGGGGCGGTCGGTGAGCAGGCAGATCTCCATGTCCTCGCACCGCTCGGGCGCGGGCACGGGCTCGATCACCCGCAACGCCCCGGCGACGGTGTCGCGGGGGACCACCGGGGCGGGCAGGCCGGCGGCGCGGGCGGCGAGCTCGAGGACCGCCCGGGCGATCGAGCGGACCGCGCCCGGGACCAGCCCGAAGCTCGGGAAGTCGTTGACGTCGAGGATCGTCCAGCCGTCGGCGCTCTCGACCACGTCGACGCCGTAGATGTCGAGGCCGAAGACGCGACCGACCTGCTCGGCGATGCTCCGCAGCTCTGGGGTCAGCGGGACCAGCCGCTCGCTCACCGGCTCGTCGGGATGCAGCGGCGACCGCCGCACCGTCGCGTAGATCTCCCGGCCGGTGTTGTAGAGCTTGACGTCGTGTCCGGGGTTCGCCATGTACTGCTGGGCCAGGTAGAAGCGGTCCTCGGCGTCGGCGGCGTCGCGCAGCGCCCGCAGGTCGTCGGGGCTGTGGAGCAGGTGCACCGACCGGCAGGCGCTGCCGTTGCTCGGCTTGACGACCAGCGGGTAGTCCTCCACGGGGATCTGCTCGAGCAGCCGCAGGTCGCTGATGAACCAGGTGCGCGGGAAGGGCAGGCCGTGGGCCTGGGCGACGGCGGCGGCCACCGCCTTGTCGCGGACCATGCGAATCGCCTGGGGATCGTTGATCGTCGCCATCCCGAGCGCGGCCGCCGCCTCGAGGAGGCTGAGGCCGGGGCCGTCGGACACGGTCTTGAGGACGACCGCGTCGTAGGCGCGACCGTCGCCCGCGGCGAACCGGCTCAGACAGGTGGCGGACGACTGGGGCTCGAGAACCTCGACGTCGTGCCCCCAGGCGGTGAGCTGGTCGACGACCGCCATCGGCATCCCGTCGGCGCGGTAGCGCTCCTCGACGATGAAGCAGAGGCGCATTGCGGTCGCTCCTCGCGTCGCGGTGCTCATCTCGGTCCCCCTTCTGACCCGCTCCTGCGGCGGGCGACGTGCTCATCCTGGAGGGGGGCGCTGAGGGGGGACTGACGGGGGGCTGAAGGGGGACTGAAGGCGGTCGAGCACTCCGCCCGGGGGCCGGGCACGCGAAGAGGCGGGCCCGGTTCGAACCGGACCCGCCCCCGTGCGAGGTGCAGCTCAGACGGTGAGCTGCGAGAGGGATTGCACCTCCGCAGCCGCACGATGGCCGTTGGCGGCCGGCGGGGACGCGGCGGCGGCGGTCGCGATGAAGTCGTCGGTCATCTGCCGGGCGACGTTGTCCGAGACCTGGTGGGGGGGCGACTTCATGAAGTACGAGGAGGGCCCCTCGAGCGCCCCGCTCATCCCGGTGTCGAGGGCGAGCTTGCAGCAGCGCACCGCGTCGATCACGATGCCGGCGCTGTTCGGGCTGTCGTGGACCTCGAGCTTCAGCTCCACGTTGAGCGGCACGTCACCGAACGAGCGCCCCTCCAGCCGGATGTACGCCCACTTGCGGTCGCTCAGCCAGGGCACGTAGTCGGACGGGCCGATGTGCACCGAGTCCTTCGCGATCGGATGGTCGAGCTGCGAGACCACGCTGTTCGTCTTGCTGATCTTCTTGCTGATCAGCCGCTCCCGCTCCAGCATGTTGAGGAAGTCGGTGTTGCCCCCGAAGTTCAGCTGGTAGGTGTTCTCCAGCTTCACCCCGCGCTCCCGGAAGAGCCGGGTCAGCACCCGGTGGATGATCGTCGCCCCCACCTGCGACTTGATGTCGTCGCCGATGATCGGCATCCCCGCCTGCTCGAAGCGGCGCCGCCAGTACTCCTCGCGGGCGATGAACACCGGCATGCAGTTCACCATCGCGCAGCCGGCGCTCAGGATCTGCTCCGTGTACCACTTGGTCGCGGTCTCGCTGCCCACCGGCAGGTAGTTGACCACCACGTCGGTCCCGGTGTCCTTGAGGATGCCGACGATGTCCGCCGTCGACCCCGGCGCCTTGGTGATCACCTCGCTGAGGTACTTGCCGAGGCCGTCGTGGGTCATGCCGCGCTGCACGACCACGTCGCTGCGGGGCACGTCGGTGAACTTCACGGTGTTGTTCTGACCGCACCAGATCGCCTCGCTCAGCTCCTTGCCGACCTTGGTGGCGTCGATGTCGAAGGCGGCGGAGAACTCGATGTCGCTGACGTGATAGCCACCGAGGTCGACGTGCATCAGGCCGGGCACGAAGTCC
>VBHE01000322.1 GCA_005889515.1 Chloroflexota bacterium
TGACGGTGAAGAGCGATCCGCAGAGCACCACCGGCAGGCGGGCGTCCGCGAGGTGGGAGAGCACCTCCTGTCCCTTGCCGAGCGAGTACGCGTAGAGCACCGGGGTGACCCCCGAGGCGACGCTGTCGAGACAGAAGTCGCAGATCGCTCGGGCGACGTGGTCGGTCGGCGGAAAGCGGTACTCGGGACGCCCGAAGGTCGCCTCGACGACGAGCACGTCGCACTCCACGTGCTCGAGCGGCTCGGCGGTCCTGCCGTCGCGCAGCTTGATGTCGCCGCTGTAGAGCACCCGCACACCGCGATGGCGCACCAGGACCTGACTGGACCCGAGGACGTGGCCGGCGGGATGCAGCGAGAGCACCGCGTCGCGAAGCTCGAGCTCCTCGCCGTACGCCAGCCCGGGGCGCGGCGGCTCCTCGGCGACGGCGCGTCGGCGGCGGGAGCCGCTCCCGGTTCGCAGCGCGAGCACCCGCCGGGTCGCCTCGGTGCAGAGCGCGCGGCGATGCCGGGCGATGTGGTCGCCGTGGGCGTGGCTCACCACCGCCAGCTCACGGCCGTTGCGGGCGTCGATCCAGAGGTCGAGGGCAGGCAGGTGGACGCCCCGCCTGTAGCGCACCTCGTAGGGGACCCGCATGGAGGCCCATGGTAGGGGCTTCAGTACGGGAGCTCGTGCTCGTCCATCCCGAAGTGATGGCCGACCTCGTGGAGCACCGTGCGCCGGATCTCCTCCCGGAGCGCACCGAGGCTCCCGCAGACGTTCTCGTGGTTGCGCTGGAAGAGCACGATGCGCTCGGGCCAGTCGTCGGCGAGGGCGGTGCCGCCCTCGTAGATGCCCAGGGTGTCGGGGTCGAACCCCCTGGCGACGTCGTCGGGATCGGGCAGGGGCTCGACCACGACCAGGGCGTTGCTCAGCCGCGCCTGGAAGGCGGCCGGGATCGTCGCCCACACTTGCGCGGCGGTGCGGTCGAACTCCCCGGCGGCGATCCGGACCGGCACCACGTACTCCTCGGCGTCGAGCTTCGCGGCGCGGCGGAAGGCCTCCTCGGCGGCGGGGGCGGCGTCCATCCAGAGCGCCACCCGCCCGAGCAGGTTCCAGCCCTCGGGGTCCTCGGGGTCGAGGTCGACCGCGGTCCGTACCGCGCTCAGCGCCTCCTCGAAATCGGCGCAGCGGTACGCGGCCTCCGCGCGCTCGAACCAGGCGGCGGGGTTCTCGGGGTCGGCCTCGCAGGCCTGCGCCGCCTCCTTCCGCGCCTCGGCGAAGCGCTCGAGCTCGAAGAGCGAGGCGGCGCGGAGCAGCAGCGCCTCGAGCACCTCGGACTCCGCCCCGCGCCGGCGCGCCTCGCTCAGCGCCGAGCCGGCGAGGTCGAGGGCCTTTCGTGGGTCGCCGTCCTCGAGCGCCAGGGCGGCGAGATCGAGCCGCCGGGCGGCGTCCCCCTGGCGTCCGCGCAGCCGCGGCAGCCGCATCCTCAGCGGGCCCCGAGCGGGGCGCGGACCACCGCCGCGGGCTCGACCGCGAGGTGGCCGAGCGGGCCGCTGCCGGCGCCCAGCCCCGGCGCCCGGAGCAGCGCCACCTGGAGGTACGCGCGGGCGCTGGTGACGGCGTCGAGCGGGGAGGTGCCGCGCGCGAGGAAGGCGGCGATCGCCGCGCTCAGGGTGCAGCCGGTGCCGTGGGTGCCGGGTCCCGGAACCCGGGGATGGTCGAGCTCGAGGGTGATCCCGGCCTCCACGTCGAAGACGGCATCGACGACCCGGTCCCCGGGAAGATGGCCGCCGGTCACGACCACCACCCGCGGACCGAGGGCGCAGAGCGCCCGGGCCGCCTCGCGGGCCCCGGCCAGGTCGGCCACCGGGCGGCGGAGCAGCGCCGCCGCCTCCTCGAGGTTCGGGGTCAGGACGGTGGCGAGGGGGAGGAGGGTGGAGCGCAGCGCCGCGACCCCGCCGGCGGAGAGCAGCGGCCGTCCCGAGGTCGAGCGCATCACCGGGTCGACGACGATGTTGAGGGCGCCGTGATGCCGGAGCCTGGCGGCGACCGTCGCGACCAGCTCGGCGCCGCCGAGCATCCCCGTCTTCCAGGCCGCCGGGGCGAGGTCGCCGGCCACGGCGTCGATCTGCTCGGCGACGATCGCGGCGGGCACCGGGTGGACCGCCCCCACCCCGAGCGTGCTCTGGACGGTCACCGCGGTGACCACGGTGGCGCCATACACGCCGCAGGCGGCGAACGCCTTGAGGTCGGCCTGGATCCCGGCGCCGGCCGAGGGATCGCTCCCCGCCACGGTGCAGGCGACCGGAGGGGGTGGGCTCATCGTCGCGGGCGATGCTAGCGACAGACAGGCTGCTGACGCGATGGTGACGATCCTCTCACCGCCGCTCCCCGCCGCCGCGACAGGCGTAGAACAGGCGCATGCCGGTCACCCCCCCTCGGAACACCACGTCCCCCAATCAGGCGCTGCGCGCCTCCCTGCTCGCCCCCGACGGCGTCGTGCGTCCCGCCGCGGAGGCGCCCGCCGCGGCGGTCGACCTGCGGCTTCCCGACCTGAGCACCTCCCTGCTCCCCACCGCCCCCGAGCTCCTCGAGGCCTCCCCCAACCTCCAGCGGCTCTGCGAGAGCTACCACCGCACCTACCGTCACATGCTCGCCCGCAACCGCCGCCAGCGCCTCGGCCTGGCGATGCTCGTCGCCGCCGTCGGCGCCGCCGCCGTGGCGCTGTCCCAGAGCCATGCCGCCACCGTCGCCGTGGCGAGCAGCCTGGTGGTCGCGGTGGGCGCCGCCAGCGCCCTCGGCGTCGCCCTGCTGGCGCTCCTATGGGTGCGGGACGACCGCCGCCTTCGACGCGT
>VBHE01000291.1:0-9081 GCA_005889515.1 Chloroflexota bacterium
GCCGGCGAGGGCGGGGCCGATGATCCGGCAGGTGCTCATCGCCACCGAGCCGAGGGCCACCGCGCTCACCACCAGGCGGCGTTCGACGAGGTCGGCGACGAGCGCCTGCCGGCTCGGCAGGTCGACGGCGTCGGCGGCGCCGAAGACGAGCGCGACCGCGGTGACCGAGGCGAGCGATGCCCGGCCGGTCAGCGCCAGGACGGCGAGGGTGCCGCTGCTGAGCCCGAGGACCGACTGGGTGACGAGGAGGATGCGGCGCCGCGGCACCCGGTCGGCGAGCGCCCCACCGGCGAGCGAGAGGGCGACGGCGGGCACCCCGTCGGCGGCGGCGACGATGCCGACCGCGGTCTGGCTGTGGGTGAGCTGGAAGACGAAGAAGCCGAGGGCGACGATCTGCATCCAGGTGCCGATCAGCACCGGCCACTGGGCCGCCCAGTACCAGCGGAAGGGGCGCACCTGGAGCGCCGGGGGCAGCCAGCTCGGCCGCGACGCGGTATGGGACGCGGGCGGCTGGCAGGCGTCCATGCGTCGATGATCCCATCAACCGCGAAAAGCGCGAACAACGCCCCCGTATCGATCGGGTCAGATCACGGCCACCTCGGGCTCGCCCTGGCCATGGGCGAAGCGCTCGGGCGCGTAGGGGGCGAGGTCGATCTCCGGCTCGCGTCCGAGCAGCCGCTCGGCGAGCAGGTGCCCGATCGCCGGCGCCTGCATGAACCCGTGGCCGCTGAAGCCGCAGCAGAGCCAGAGCCCCGGCCGCCCCGGGGCCTCGCCGACGATCCCCTGGTGGTCGGGGGACATCTCGTAGAGCCCCGCCCAGCCGGTGCGGATCCGGCTGCGCTCCAGCGCGGGCAGCCGCCAGGTCGCGTGCTCGATGAGGTGCTCGAGGAAGTCCCAGGCCACGCTGGTGTCGAAGGAGGCGGGCTCGTCGGGGTCGCTCATCCCGAGCAGCAGCCCGTCGCCCTCGGGGTGGAAGTAGAAGGACGTGTGGAAGTCCACGGTCATCGGCACCGGGCGGCTGAGGGAGAAGGTCTCGGTGAGGAAGATGTGGCGGCGGAAGGGGGTGACCGGGACCTCGATGCCGGCGAGCCGCCCCACCTGGGCGGCGTGCGGACCGGCGCAGTCGACCACCTTCGGGGTCGCCACCCGGCCCCGGGCGGTGCGCACCGCGGCCACCTCCCCGCCCTCGAGGTCGATCCCCACCACCTCGATGTCCTCGAGCACGGTGGCCCCCGACCGCCGGGCCGCCGCCGCGTATCCGAGGGTCACCTCGTTGGGGCCGGCGAGCCCGTCGGTCGGGCACCAGGTGGCGGCGACGAGGTCGTCGGCACGCAGCTCGGGGACCAGCGCGAGCGCGCCGGCGACGTCGAGCAGCTCGACCTCGTGGAGCCCGGCGCCATGCTGCACCTCGACGTTGCGGGCGAACTGCGCCGCCTCGTCCTCGGTGCTGGCGAGGAAGAGGTAGCCGATCTGGCGCAGCTCGGCGGAGACGCCGATCTCCTCGGGAAAGCGCTCGAGCATCGCCCGGCTCAGCCGGCTGACCCGGACGTTCACCGCGGTCGAGAACTGCTGGCGGACGCCGCCGGCGCAGCGGCCGGTGGAGCCGCCGCCGAGCTCGCCGCGCTCGAGGAGCAGCGGGCGCACCCCCCCGCGACCGAGGTGGTAGGCGAGCGAGCAGCCGACGACGCCGCCGCCGATGATCACGCACTCGGCGGTGGCGGGGAGGTCCGCGCGGCTCACGCCGCGGCGTCGGTGCCGGCCGGGAGCGGACGGCCGTCGAGGAAGGCTCCGAGCAGCTCGAGCTGGCGGCGCACGTAGGCCTCGGTCCAGCCGTGGCCCGCGTCCTCGACGAGGGCGAGCCGGCAGCGCTCCCAGCCCCCGGTGAGCCGGCGCAGCCCCTCGGTGTCGACGATGCGGTCGCCGGCGGCGGCGATGAGCAGCACCTCGTCGGGATGGGTGGCGACCAGCGCGGCGTCGTGCACCCGCAGACCGTCGCGCAGCCACTCCCGGGACGCCCGGGGATCGGCCCGGCACTGGTTGGCGAAGTTCACCTCGGCGGCACGGCGGTCGACGTCCTTGCCCTCGACCATGAGCCGCTTGTAGAGGTCGCTCACCACCCGGCGGCGGCTCAGCCAGACGACCCCTTCGAAGAGCCCCGGGGCGGTCATCGCCGCCACCTGGACGTGGAAGCGGCGGCGCACCAGATCGGGGGCGAGCAGCGGGGTGTGGAGGAGCAGGCGGCGGACCCGCGCCGGGCGCCGCCGCGCAAGCGCGCACGCCACCGGCGACCCCAGGCACAGTCCGCCGAGGTCGAAGCGCACCAGCCCGAGGTGGTCGAGAAGCGGCTCGACCGCGGCGGCGATCGCCGCCGACGTGTGCCGCTCGCGCAGCGGCGAGGACTCGCCGAACCCCGGCAGGTCGGGAACGACCAGGGTGCGCCGGGTGCAGAGCTCCTCGAACCAGGTCTCGAAGTTCTCCGCCGACCCCAGGAACCCGTGCATGAGCACGAGCGGAGGTCCCTCGCCGCCGGTCAGGTAGCGCAGGCGCCTGCCCTGGAGCTCCAGGACGTGCTGATCCATGGCGCGTGATTGTGCGTGGTCAGACGTCGATCTGCGCGCGCTGCAGCCTGCCGCTGTAGTCGACGTAGATGCTCTTCCACTCGCTGAACTGGTCGAGGGCGACGGTGCCGGCCTCACGGTGGCCGTTGCCGGTGTTCTTGATCCCACCGAACGGAAGCTGGATCTCGGCGCCGATGGTGGGGGCGTTGACGTAGACGATCCCCGCCTCCAGCTCGTTGATCGCCCGGAAACCGGTGCGCAGGTCGGCGGTGTAGAGCGACAGGCTCAGACCGTAGCCGGTGCCGTTCGCCACCTCGAGCGCCTCGTCGAGGGAGTCGACGGGGATCACCGCGGTGGTGGGGCCGAAGATCTCCTCCTGGGCGATGCGCATCTGCGGGCGCACCTCGGCGAAGATCGTGGGACGGTAGAAGCAGCCGCGGGCGAGCTCGCCGTCGCGCGCGACCTCGCCGCCGAGGAGCAGCCGGGCGCCCTCCCCGAGTCCGACCTCGGTGTAGGCGTGGATCCGCTCGAGCTGGCGCGCGTTGATCACCGGGCCGACGTCGACGCCCTCGACCAGGCCGTCGCCGAGGCGAAGCCGAGCCGCGCGGTCGACGAGGGCGTCGGTGAAGTCGGCGAGCCGGGGGCGGTGCACGATCAGCCGCGAGCTCGCGGTGCAGCGCTGGCCGCTGGTGCCGAACGCCCCCCAGAGGGCGCCGTCGACGGCGAGCTCGACGTCGGCATCGGCCATGACCACGATCGCGTTCTTGCCGCCCAGCTCCAGCGAGCAGCGCTTGAGCATCCCGCCGCAGAGCCCGGCGATGTGCCGCCCGGTGGGCACGCTGCCGGTGAAGGAGACGGCGGCGATCCCGGAGTGGCGCACCAGCGCCTCCCCGGCCTCGGGACCGAGGCCGAAGACGATGTTGACGACTCCGGCAGGAAGTCCCGCCTCCTCGAGGATCTCGACGAGACGCAGCGCGCAGAGCGGGGTGTCCTCGGCGGGCTTGAACACCACGGTGTTGCCGGCGAGGAGCGCGGGGAAGAGCTTCCAGGTGGGGATGGCGACCGGGAAGTTCCAGGGGGTGATGATCGCCACCGTGCCGAGCGGCTGACGCATGGTCATCGCCCACTTGTCGCGCAGCTCGCTGGGGACGGTCTGGCCGAAGGGGCGGCGCGCCTCGCCGGCGATGTACTTCGCCATGTCGACGCCCTCCTGGACGTCGCCCCGGGCCTCGACGAGCACCTTGCCCATCTCCCGGGTCATCAGCCGCGCCATCTCCTCCTTGCGCTCCTCGAGGAGCAGGCCGGCGCGCAGGATGATCTCGCCCCGCGCCGGCCAGGGGGTCGCCCGCCACGACGCCAGCGCCGCCCGGGCCGCGGCCACCGCAGCGTCGACCTCGGCGGCGCCGCTGCGTGGGAAGACGCCGAGAACCTCGTCGAGGCGCGCGGGGTTGCGGGACTCGAGCACCGCGTCCGTCGCAGCCTCGACGGAGCGCCCGCCGATGTGGTTGCCGTGCCGCTCCATGCTCAGGCTCCTAAATCCGGGCGCTCACGCGCCCACCGGAGGGGGCCTCCCTCCTGCCGCTTCCCCCCTACGCGCACGCCGCCAGGCTGGCCTCGAGGATGTCCAGCCCCTGGTCGAGCTCCGTCTCGGGGATGGTGAGCGGGGGGATCACCCGGACGACGCTGTCGTCGCCGCCGCAGCTGAGCAGCAGCAGCCCCGCCTCGAGCGCCGCCGCCCGCACCCCGGCGACGGTCCCCGGGTCGGGAGCGCCGCCGTCGGAGGTGAACTCCAGGCCGATCATCAGGCCGAGGCCGCGCACGTCGGAGAGCCGGGGGTTGAGCGCCGGCCAGCTGCGGGCGCGCTCCAGGATGGCGTCGCCGAGGCGCGCGGAGCGCTCGACCAGCCGCTCGTCGCGGATGGTGCGGATCACCGCGACCGCGGCGGCGCAGGCGACCGGGTTGCCACCGTAGGTGGTGCCGTGGTCCCCGGGGTGCCAGGCGGCGTTCAGCCGGGCGGTGGCGACCATGGCGGCGACCGGCATGCCGTTGCCCAGCCCCTTGGCGAGGCACATGATGTCCGGCCGGGTGTCGGTGTGCTCGACCGCGAAGAAGCGCCCGGTGCGGGCGAACCCGGTCTGCACCTCGTCGGCGACGAGGAGGATCCCGTGGCGGTCACAGAGCCGCCGCAGCCCGGGCAGGAAGCCCGCCGGCGGGACCACGTAGCCGCCTTCGCCGAGGATCGGCTCGACCACCACCGCGGCGACGTCCCCGGGGTCGACCGTGCTGGCGAGCAGCCGCTCCACCGCCGCCACCGCCGCCTCGCCGCCGCCCGGCCGCGGGTAGGGGACGTGATGGATCCCGGGCAGGAGCGGCCCCATGCCGGCGTGGTACTTGGCCTTGGAGGCGGTCAGGCTGAGCGCCCCGTAGGTGCGCCCGTGGAACCCGCCGAGGAAGGCGATCACGTCGCTCCGGCGGGTGGCCTTGCGGGCCAGCTTGATCGCCGCCTCGACCGCCTCGGCGCCGCTGTTGCAGAGGAAGACGGACTCGAGGCCCTCGGGGGCGACCGCGGCGATCGCCTCCGCCGCCTCGATCATCGGAAGGCTGTGGGTGGTCACCGAGGTGTGGAGGAGGCGGTCGACCTGGGCGTGGACCGCCTCGACCACCGCCGGATGGCCATGACCGAGGTTGGTGACCCCGATGCCGCAGCCGAAGTCGAGGACGTCGCGACCGTCGACGGTGTGGAGATGGGCGCCCTGGGCGCGCTCCACCACGAGGTCGCTGTAGCGGCTGTAGCAGCCGGCGACGTGGGCGGCGTCGCGCTCCCTCCAGAGTGCCGCCACGTCCGGCCCGGGGTCCACGAACTTGGTCACAGGCGGTCTCCGAGAGGGCCGAGAAGGTGCGACCGGGCGCGGACCCGGCCATCCCCGAGGGTACCCCGCCCGCCCCGTGCCCCTGCGGCGGCGCGGTGAAGATCATCCTTCAGTTGATTGACATTGCCCCCGCCTTACGGTTATTTCAGGGTCCGCGCGTCACCGGCGGGGGAAACGACGCGCGATCAGCAGTGCCGCCGGGGGGACCCACCGGCCGGTCAGAGGAGACCCGATGGAACGCCACCATGCTCGCGTCGTCCCGGTCCTCGGAGTCATCTCCCTCGTCGCCCTCGCCGCCTGCGGCACATCGACGAGCAGCGGAGGCGGCGGCAACACCGGCAGCGGCCCGCTCGACAGCTGCGTCGGGCAGGTCACCGTCGCCAGCGAGCTGCCCACCAGCGGCGGCGACGCCGCCATCGGTGGCGGCACCGAGAAGGGCGTCAAGATGGCGGTCGACCAGGCCAACGCGGCCAAGCTCCTCGGCGGCTGCACCATCAACTACATCGCCAAGGACGATTCGAGCGTCGCCAAGGGCAAGCACGACCCCCAGCAGGGCGCGCAGAACGTCACCGCCCTGGTCGCCAACCAGGCGGTGGTCGGCATCATCGGCCCCTTCAACTCCAGTGTGGCCGTCGCCGAGCTCCCCATCACCAACAAGGCCGGGGTCGTCCAGATCAGCCCCTCGAACACCGACCCGGGCCTCACCATCCCGGGTTCCGACCCCGACATCGACACCGCCTCGCTGAGGCCGACGGGGAAGACCACCTACTTCCGGGTGATCTCGAACGACGTGGTCCAGGCAGAGGTGATGTCCGAGGTCGCGGCCAAGGAGCTGAACCTCAAGAAGGTCTACGACATCGACGACCAGGAGACCTACGGGAAGGACCTCTCCAACTACTTCGACAAGGACTTCGCCAAGCTCGGTGGCACGGTGGTGAAGCGGGTCTCCCTGCCCGGTGACACCAAGGACTTCCGGCCGCAGATCACCGAGGCCCAGGGGCTCGGCGCCGACTCCGTGTTCTTCGGTGGGGTCGCCTCCAACGGCTCGGGGATCCTCAAGAAGCAGATGGCCGACAGCGGCTTCAACGCCCAGTTCCTGAGCGGTGACGGCACCGTCGACCCGCAGTTCTTCGTCGACGCCGGAGCCCAGGGCGACGGCGCCCAGGCCTCGAGCGCGCCCGACACCACCAAGCTGTCCAGCGCCCACCAGTTCGTGACCCAGTACAAGCAGCGCTACGGCCAGGAGGTGGTCGCCTACTCGACGTACGGCTACGACTGCATGAACATCCTCCTGCAGGCGATCCACGACGTGCTCGTCGCCAACGGCGGCAAGATCCCCGCGGATCCGACCTCCTTCCGCACCAACGTGATCGCCAAGGTGCAGGGCATCGACTTCAAGGGCACCATCGGCGAGACCAAGTTCGACGCCAACGGTGACACCCTCAACCACGACTTCAGCGTGTACAAGGGCACCGGCGGCAAGTGGGTCGCCCGGGAGACGATCTCGCCCTCGGCGAGTTGAGGCGGTAGGCTGATGCGCCGGCGGGAGAGCGGGGTTCAATCCGCTCTCCCCGCCCCGGTCTGTGGCAAGCCGGGCGGGGGTGCGCCGGGAGGATGACTGTGGAGGGTCAGGGAGAGGCCCAGGCCTTGCCCCCGTTCGCCCGCCGCCGGCCGGCGCTGCTGTCGGGCGGTCTCGCCGAGGTGGGGAGCAACCTGTTCCCCATCGTGCTCATCGGCGCCCTGGTGCTCATGGTCGCCGACGTCGCCGTGCGCAGCGGGGTCTCGGTGGCCGGCTCGCAGCTGGTGAACGGCCTCACCAAGGGCGCGATCTTTGCGCTGATCGCGGTCGGCTACACCATGGTCTACGGGATCATCGAGCTGATCAACTTCGCCCACGGCGACGTCTTCACCCTCAGCGCGATCTACGCCAAGCAGATCGGCCGGGGGCTGGGCTTCCTCGGCCTCAGCCTCAGCTCGCTGGCCACCCGCAACCCGCTCGGGCTGGCGCTCGCGCTGGCGATCATCTTCCCGCTCACCATGGCCGCCACCGGCATCACCGGCGTGCTCATCGAGCGGGTCGCCTACCGGCGGCTGCGCGACGCCCCGCGGCTGGCGCCGCTCATCACCGCCGTCGGGGTCTCCTTCATCCTCGAGGGTGCGATGCTCGTCACCCAGGGCAGCAGCAACGTGCGCACCGGCAAGGACGGGTGGATCCACGGCGTCGCCTTCACCCGCGGCACGGTGGAGGTCCACTGGGCCGACATCTTCGTCGTCGGCACGGCGCTGCTGATGATGTTCGCGCTCCAGGCGTTCATCCGCTCGACCCGGCTGGGCAAGGCGATGCGGGCGACCGCGCAGGACCGGGACGCCGCCCTGCTCAGCGGCGTCAACATCAACGGCACCATCGCCGCCACCTTCTTCATCGGCTCGGCACTGGCGGCGGCAGGCGGCCTGATCTACAGCATCTTCTTCGACTCGGTGGTCTGGAACCTCGGCTTCCAGTTCGGCATCATCGCCTTCACCGCCGCGGTTCTGGGCGGCATCGGCAACATCGTCGGCGCCGGCCTGGGCGGGTTCCTCATCGGGTTGATCTACGTGTTCGGCGGGCAGCTCACCGCGGGACAGTGGAGCAACTCGATCGTCTTCGCGATGCTCATCATCGTGCTCACCTTCCGTCCCGTCGGCCTGCTCGGCATCCGGGTGCCCGACCGTGCCTGAGCAGGTCGTCGGCCGGACCGCGGCAGCCGAGATCGACCTCCCGACCACCGCGACCGAGGCCCGCGCCAGCGAGTCGTCGGCGGTCCACTGGCTCCTGGTGATCGGCGGGCTGCTCATGCTGGGGGGCGGGTGGCTGCTCCCCTGGTTCGTCGAGCCCACCGCCAACGGCATCGGCGCCAGCCCCATGGACGCGGTCGCCTCGGCACCGCGCGGGGTGGGCACCCTCCTGGTCTATCTGATGGGGGTGGCGATGCTCGGGCTGGTCGCGGGCGCCCTGTACGACTACGTCTGCCTGCGGCTGAAGCGCGGCGTGCCCTTCCGCTGGGCGCGGCAGCGTGCCGTCCTGGCCGCGGTGGGGATGGTGTGCACCGTTGCCATCTGGTACCTGATCGCGAAGCGGCGCGAGGAGCCGCTCTTCGGTGAGCTCAGCCCCCTGGCGCTCACCGACAACGCGGTGTGGTTGATGCTGACCGGTTTCGCCCTCTGCTGCCTCGCCTACGGGTTCCGCCGGCCGATCGCGGCCCGCAGCGGTCTCACCCTCGCCGCCGTCGCCCTGGTGATCGGAGCGCTGATGCCGCTGATCTTCCGGCAGTCGACCGAGTTCATCAGCTGGGCGGCGGGGGCCGCGGCGATCTACACCCTGCTCGCCCTCGGCCTCAACGTGGTGGTCGGCTTCGCCGGCCTGCTCGACCTCGGCTACGCCGCCTTCTTCGCCATCGGTGCCTACACCTGCGGCTCGCTCGCCTCCTCGCGCCATGGCGACGTCCTCCATCTGCCCTTCTGGCACTACCCCTTCTGGGTGATCCTCTTCCTCGGCGCGGCGGTGGCCGCGCTCTTCGGCGCCATCCTCGGCGCCCCCACGCTGCGGCTGCGCGGCGACTACCTGGCGATCGTCACCCTGGGCTTCGGCGAGATCGTGCCCGACGCCGCCAACA
>VBHE01000291.1:9389-9930 GCA_005889515.1 Chloroflexota bacterium
TCGCGGTCTCGGTCACGGCGCTGAGCACCGTGGTTCTGGGCGGGATCGGCAGCATCACCGGCGCCGCGGTGGGCGGGCTGCTGATCAGCTTCATCATCTTCTGGATCCTGCCCCACGCCCAGGAGTGGTCGACGACCCTGGGGAACAACACCGGCTTCACCGCACTGAGCACCGTCGACTACAGCAAGTACGTCTACATCGTCTACGGCGTCATCCTCGTCGGCATCATGCTGCTCCGCCCCGCCGGGCTCATCCCCAGCCGGGCGCGCAAGGTCGAGCTGCAGGCCGGAGGCGAGTCGGAGTCGCTCGCCGCGGTGAGGGGGAAGGCATGAGCCAGGTGCTGCTCGAGGTCGAGGATGTGGTCAAGCGCTTCGGCGGCCTCTACGCGGTGAACGGCGTCTCCTTCGTGGTCGAGCGCCAGGCGATCATCTCCATGATCGGCCCCAACGGCGCGGGCAAGACGACCGCCTTCAACTGCATCACCGGGCTCTACCCCGTCGACGGCGGCGACATCCGCTTTGCCGGCTCGAGCATCGTCGGC
>VBHE01000291.1:10004-11406 GCA_005889515.1 Chloroflexota bacterium
GGATGCGCGCCGGGGTGTGGGACGCGATGCTGCGTACCCCCCGGGCGCGCCGTGAGGAGCGGGCGGTCGAGGCGCGGGCGCTGGCGACGCTGCAACGGCTCGGGCTGGAGAGCTACGCCGACGTGTATGCGCGCAACCTCCCCTACGGCCTGCAGCGCCGGCTCGAGATCGCCCGAGCGCTCGCCAGCGGACCCAGCCTGCTGCTCCTCGACGAGCCCGCCGCGGGGCTCAATTCCCACGAGAAGGTCGAGCTCATGGGGGTGATCTCCCAGTTGCGCGACGACGGGCTGACCATCTTCCTCATCGAGCACGACATGCGGGTCGTGATGGAGGTGAGCGACCGCATCGTCGTCCTCGACCACGGCGAGCGCATCGCCGAGGGGGTGCCCGCCGACGTGCGGAAGGATCCGCGGGTCATCGAGGCCTACCTCGGCAGCGGCGCCGCGGAGCGGATGCATACCGCATGACCGACAGCGTCCCCGTCCCCGCGGACACCGCGCCCGAGCCGTCGCCGCCGGCGCCGGTGCTCGAGCTGCGCGACGTCGACGTCCTCTACGGCCGGGTGCGGGCGCTGCACGGGGTCTCGCTCTACGTCAACGGCGGCGAGGTGGTTGCGCTCATCGGCAGCAACGGTGCCGGCAAGACGACCACGCTGCGCGCCATCAGCGGGCTGGTGCGCCCGGCGAGCGGCGCGGTGCTTCTCGACGGACAGCCGATCCACACCCTCGGCGCCGAGGTCATCGCCCGCCGCGGGGTGGCCCACGCCCCCGAGGGGCGCCGCCTCTTCAGCCGCATGACCGTGCGCGAGAACCTGGAGATGGGCGCCTTCTCGCGTCGCGACGGCACCGAGCTGCGCGCCGACTACGAGCGTGTCTACGACCTCTTCCCCCGGCTGCGCGAGCGCAGCGGCCAGCTCGCCGGCAGTCTCAGCGGCGGCGAGCAGCAGATGGTCGCCATCGGCCGGGCGCTGATGGCGCATCCGCGGGTGCTGCTCCTCGACGAGCCCTCGCTGGGGCTCGCGCCGATCCTCGTCGACGCCATCTTCGACGTGCTGCGTGAGATCAACTCCCACGGCACCACCATCCTGCTCATCGAGCAGAACGCGCTCCTCGCCCTCGACATCGCCCAGCGCGCCTACGTCCTCGAGACCGGGAGCATCGCACTCAGCGGAGTCGCGGCCGAGCTGCGCGAGTCCGAGGCGGTGCAACGCGCCTACCTGGGGATGTGAGCGCCGGTCCGGCACCGGGCGGCCGGCGACCCCGCCTCCGGGCGGCTCCGGCGCAGGGCGTGGGGGACCACCGGCGGCTGCACGCGCTGGCACCGGCGACGGGCGCGTGGGTGCTCCTCGAGCCCGCCGACCCGGGCGCGGCGGCGCCGCTCGCGGCGCTGCTGGTCGCGATGC
>VBHE01000323.1 GCA_005889515.1 Chloroflexota bacterium
ACACGTCGTCGCAGTCGCGGGCGGCGGCGGCGACGCTCGCCGGATCGGTGATGTCGAGCCCGACGGGGATGAGCTGCGGGTCGGTGATCGACCTGGGATTCCGCGCCCCCGCATAGACTTTCGCCCCGCGCTCGACGAGCGCCCGGGCGATCGCGCGGCCGATGCCGCGGTTGGCGCCGGTCACCAGCGCCACCGATGCGTCGATGTTCATCGAGAGTCCTCCGAGATGTGGTTCGTTGCTATGCGACCAGGCCGAGCGGGCCGCGGACTGCGGGCGGGACGGCGGCCCGCGGAGCGGGCCTGAGCTCGACCTCTGCGATGCCGCTGGAGGACGAGACGGTGCGCCAGGGCAGGCCGAGGCGCCGGATGGTTGCGAACATGCCGGTGTTGTCATGGAGCATGGTCCCGTGCAGACGCTCGATCCCCTCCTCCGAGGCCCGCTCGGTGAGGCGGCGCAGCAGCGCAGTCCCCACGCCGTGTCCCTGCCACTCGTCGACGACGACGATCGCCCAATCGGCAAGGCCACGGTCCTGGCGGTCGCGCACGAAGCGGGCGACTGCGACGACGGAGCCGCCGATCACCGCGACGAGCGCCTCGTGCTCGTGGTGGTCGACCTCGGTGAAGTACCGGATCTCGTGCTCTGAGAGCACGTGCTTCGGCCCGAGGAAGCGACGGCGGCGCGACTCCGGCCCGACGTGCTCGAGGCAGGCGAGGTAGATCTCGCGGTCGGCCGGGGCAAGCGGCCGCAGCACCGCGGGCTGCCCGCCGCGCACGGTCATGGTGACGGGACCGGAGATCCCGGGCATCACGCCGCCTCCGCGTCCGCCGGCGCCTGGGCCGGCAGCATGAGCAGGCAGGTCGTCGACGCATGCGCCAGCAGGCGCCCGTCCGCGACCCTGGTCATCCGCCCTTCGGCGGTCGCGATCCGCCCACCCCGGTGGAGCACCCTGCCCTCGGCGCGGATCGGCCCGGTCTGACGGGTCACCGTTGCGACGTAGTGCACCGTCAGGTCGACGGTGGTGAAGCTCGCCCCGTCCGGGAGCGTCGACTGGACCGCGCAGCCCATCGCCGAGTCGAGGAGCGTCGCCGCCACCCCACCGTGGGTGATCCCCATCGGGTTGTCGTGGCGCGCTCTGGGGGTGAGGCCGAAGAGGACCCGCCCCTGCTCGACGGCGATGAGCTCCATCCCCATGAGCCTGCCCATCGGCGGCGGGGGCTTCTCCCCACGCAGGACCGCCTCGAGGTACTCGATGCCGGACATGCCTTGGCTCCTGGATTCGAAAACCGAACGCAGGTGATCCTACCAGGCTGGGTTCAAGGACGCAACTCTGGTGCTATGATTTCCCCATGGACTGGCGGGAGCAGAGCACGGCGAACTGCTCGGTCGCCCGGACCCTCGAGGTGATCGGCGAGAAGTGGACGATCCTCGTCCTCCGCGAGGTCTTCAACGGGGTCCGCCGTTTCGACGACATCCAGCGTCACATCGGGATCCCGCGGCCAATCCTCAGCGACCGGCTGCACCGGCTCCTCGACGGGGGCGTGCTCCGGCGGATCGAGTACCGCGAGCCCGGGCAGCGCGCCCGCCACGAGTACCGGCTCACTGAGACCGGGCTCGAGCTGCAGACCGTGCTCCTCTCCCTGATGGAGTGGGGCGACCGTCACCCCGCCGGGGCCGGCGGCCCGGCTCGCGTCGTCCGTCACCGCGGCTGCGGCGCGCCGGTGCACGTCGCGCTCGTCTGCGAGGCGGGACACAGCGTGGCGTCGCCCCGGGACGTCGTGGGTGAGGACGGCCCCGGGGCGAGGCAGCTCACCGCGTAGCGGCTACAGCCTCCGCTCGAACTCCTGCTGCCGGCCGAGCACGGTGAGGTCGACGATGTAGTGCGAGCCGCCCATGATCTCGGTGCCGCGGGCGTACGTCGAGTAGGTGTGGTGGATGGCGTCGCCGTCGCGGAGGCAGCAGCTGAGGCCGGGGAGCTCGATCGGCTGGTCCTCCGTGGGGAAGGAGCCGCTGCCGGCCTGCTCGTGCTCCTCGCGGCTGCGGTAGTTGTAGACCGCGGGCGCCCGGGACTCGTCGATGGTGACCTGGAAGTCGTTGTTGAAGTCGTTGCCGTGCGACGAGTACCACGGGAAGGTCCATCCCCGGCGCCCGCTCATCGCCTGGCCGCATCTGAGAACGGCAGACGGCCACGCGGTGACCGGAGAACCGCGCCGGGGATGGAACCGATTGTGAAGGTGGTCGAGGTACAGCTGTGCACCGTCGGGTGACCAGGGGTCACCTCCCTTGAACGTCAGCGTTGGCGGCGCCCAGTGGGATGTTGATCACGAGGCCGAAAGCATCGATTACCAGGGTCGTGGCGCCCTCTTGGAGTCCTGGGGTGATGATCAGCCGTCCAACCAGGACATCAAGGCTCCCCGAAGCTCCGCCACCCGCCGCCTGGTACCGGTGTCCGGCATCGTCGCTGACGACGAAGTGGTGTAGCAGCTTCCAGTTGTCCCGCTGTCGCCGAGGCGGATGCGATCGCGCTCGTCCTCAGGGAGCCCTTGGGTGTCCCGGTCGCCTGCCTCCGCCTCCTCGGGAAGCGCAGCGTCGACGTCGGGGAGGGGCGCCATCCGCCAGTGCACGGCCATCTCCGTGTCGTATTCCTCGACGCCGACGATCCGGAGGCGCCCCCCGAAGAACTCGTACTCCTCGTTGGGGGCCGGAACCAAGCGCAGAAAGGTGGGCAGCCCCTCTGGTGGCGGAAGGGCACCACGCCGCGGGCCCACCTGGCCAACGACCTCCCCGCTCTCGAGGGTGATGGACGCCCG
>VBHE01000292.1:0-545 GCA_005889515.1 Chloroflexota bacterium
CCACGGCACCGCCTCCGCCATCCTCCCCGGCGCCGCCTACAGCCCACCCCAGCTCGCCGTCGCCGCGGTGCCCGTCGGCCAGCGGGGCGACGGCACCATCCCGCCGCCCGACCCGAGGCAGCCGCCACTCACCCATGCGGACACCATCCGCGGCCGGCTGCTCGAGCTCTTCCCCCGCGTCCTCGTCGTCCGTCCCGGCACCGAGACCGTCGCCGGCGCCCCCGCCGGCGAGGCCCGCACCGAGGTCCTCTCCTGGACCTACGAGGGTCCACCCACGGACGCTCCCGACCGCGAGGCGACCAGACCAGAACAGACCGGCGAGGCGACCAGACCAGAACAGACCGGCCCCCCCGGCCTCCCCGTCACCCTCCAGTGGAACCACGCCGAGCGGCTCGACGGCCGGCGCCGGCCGGTCGACGAGGAGGTGCCGCTGCGCCTCAGCGTTCGTACCACCTATCCCGACGGCCACACCGAGGACCAGCAGGTCACCGGCGCGATCGCGGTCAGCATCTACTACGTGGGCCTGATGGACGTGGGCTGAGCGG
>VBHE01000292.1:596-1826 GCA_005889515.1 Chloroflexota bacterium
GCAGGTCGGCGATCTCCCAGGCGAGCTCCATGTCGCCGGGCAGCAGCTCGGCGAGCGCGGCGCCCCAGACCTCCGGCGCGGCGAGGGGGAGGGCTGGGGCGGCGGCGGCGTACGGGCACTCGCTCGGTCGCAGGCAACGGCGGAACTCGCCGATCACCTCCCCGGATCCCCGGGGGCCGTCCGCACCGGCGCCACCCAATGCCACCACGGCCTCCTGCGCGCGTGAATATCGGCCCGAGCGAACGGGCGCCTGATCAGTCTGACAACCGGGACCGCCGCGGTATTACGCTTTTGGCCGGAATCGCCTGCAAATGGAGGTATCGGGCGGTTCGATCACGTCTCCGGAGCGGCCTCGGGGCCGCCCTCGAGGGGCTGGACGACGATCCCGTCGGCCGCCAGAACCTTCTCGATCCGGGTCCCGGCCAGATGGACGCGTACCCCGGGGACCCCCGGGGCGCCCGGCTCCCAGCCGTCCGCCCAGAGCCCCCGCGCCTCGCCGAAGGTCCCCGCCTGGGCGGAGCGGCGGCCGTCGGTGAAGCCGATGAACCCCGGCTTGTTCGGGAAGCCGAAGCCGACCTCCCCACCGGTGGCGAGGAACGCCCGGACCTCCCGCAGCGGGGTCGGCATCTCGCCGGTCCCCGCCTGGCGGCGCACCTCGATGCGCTGCGCATGCCGCTGGGCCCGCTCGCGGCGGCGGCGCTCGGTGGCGAGCTCGGCGCCCCGGGCTCGAAGCTCGCGGAGCTGGCGCTCGTAGGGGGCCATCGCCTGCACCGTCGCCCGCTCGGCGGCGGTGAGCCCGGTCGCGACCTCGTCGAGGGCGGCGTCGTCGAGGTCGCGCAGCGCCTCGGGTTCGACCCGGTCGGGCAGCGGCGGCAGCGGGGCCGGGGCCGGGGCCGCGGGCGGAGGCGCGGGGGTGCTCACGCTCTCTAGGCTACGGCAGCGGGAACCGTCCCATCAGGAGAGCGCCAGTGTCCGATCCTGTCTCGGTCCAGATCGAGGGCAGGGTGGCCCTCGTCACCATCGACCACCCGCCGGCCAACGCCATCAGCCGGGCGGTCGTCGAGGGCCTCCGCTCCGCCGTCGCCGTCGCCGTGGCCGACGGCGGGATCCGCGCCCTGGTCATCACCGGGGCGGGGACGCGCTTCTTCGCCGCCGGGGCGGACGTCAGCGAGTTCCCCTCCGCCGGCGGGGAGGTCGCCGTCGGCGGCCAGCAGCTCACCCTGGAGATCG
>VBHE01000292.1:2129-13286 GCA_005889515.1 Chloroflexota bacterium
CGCGGAGAGGCTCGCCGCCAAGGCGCCGCTCGCGGTGGCCGCCACCAAGCGGGCGGTGCTCGAGGGCATGGCGCTGCCCATCGGCGAGGCGCTCGAGGTCGAACGCAGGGAGTTCGCCGGCCTCTTCGAGACCGCCGACGCCCGCGAGGGGGTTACCGCCTTCCTCGAGAAGCGCCCGCCGGCCTGGACCGGTCGCTGAGGCCACCATTCCTATAATCCCGCCGACCAGTTCTCGCCGGAGGTTGCCGCGGTGACGGCCGTCCTGAGCCCTCTCGCCCTCGTCGTTCTGCTCGGCGGCGCCGGCTACCTCAGCACCATGCGCTACCGCCGGCTGTACGCGCTGATGCGCGCGGCGGAGCGTCCCGACCCGCGCTTCGACCGCATCGGGGAGCGGCTGAAGGCGCTCGGCGTCTACGTCCTCGCCCAGGCGCGGCTGCTGCGCTGGCCGTACAGCGGGATCATGCACGCACTCATCTTCTGGGGCTTCGTGGTCCTCCTCACCGCGATCCTCCAGGCGATGGTCGAGGCGCTGTGGCTGGGCTTCCACTTCGACGACGTCCCGCTCTCGGGCGTGCTCGCGTTCATGCAGGACCTCTTCGCCACCCTGGTCCTGACCGGCGTGGTGATGGCGCTGATCAACCGCCTCGTCGTCCGGCCGATCCGCTTCCGCGGCAGCCACTCACGCGACGCGGTGCTCATCCTCGCCTGGATCGGGGCGCTGGTCACCGCCATGCAGCTCGACTACGCGACCAAGATCGCGGAGGGGAACCCGCCCGAGGCGGTCGGCGAGTGGCGGCCCGTCGCCTCGGCGCTCTCGCGGATCTTCACCTCGCTGGGCGCGCACAGCCATGCGCTCGAGATCTTCCACGGCATCTTCTTCTGGGCGCACCTGAGTCTGGTGCTGACCTTCCTCGTCTACCTCGGGTTCAGCAAGCACCTCCACATCATCACCTCGACCCCCAACGTCTTCTTCCTCAACCTCGAGCCGAAGGGCGGGCTTCCCACCCCCGACTTCGAGGCCCCGGAGGTCGAGCACTTCGGTGCCAGCAGGCTCGAGCACCTCTCCTGGAAGGACATGCTCGACCTCTACACCTGCACCGAGTGCGGCCGCTGCCAGACCCACTGCCCCGCGTACAACACCGGCAAGCCGCTCTCACCGAAGACGCTCATCACCGACCTGCGCGACCTCGCCTACGAGAAGCTCGCCGGCGGATACGCCGCGTCGACACACCACGCGCACCAGGTCGAGGGGGGGATGTGGGTGACCGCGGAGAACGGCCACGGCGACGGCGCCGAGCTCCCCGGGCACTTCCAGCCCTCCTGGCTCGACCCCGAGCAGGTGGCGACGGCGGTCGAGAAGGCGGGCGGCGCCGAGCGTCCGCTGATCGGCGGCACCATCCTCGACGACACCCTCTGGTCCTGCACCACCTGCGGGGCGTGCATGGACCAGTGCCCGGTGCTCATCGAGCACGTCCCGAAGATCATGGACATGCGCCGATACCTCGTCCTCGAGGAGTCGCGCATGCCCAAGCAGGCCGAGCAGGCGCTGCGCGGCGTCGAGAACCAGAGCAACCCGTACGGGCTCTCCCAGCAGACCCGCGCCGACTGGGCGAAGGACCTCGACGTCGCCTTCATGAAGGACCGGCCCGACGCCGAGTACCTCTACTGGGTGGGCTGCGCCGCGTCCTTCGACGACCGGGCGAAGACCATCGCCACCGCGGTGGTGAAGATCCTCAAGGCCGCGGGCGTCGACTTCGCCATCCTCGGGACCGAGGAGCGGTGCAACGGCGACCCGGCGCGGCGCATCGGCAATGAGTACCTGTTCCAGGAGCGTGCCAAGGAGAACGTCGAGCTGCTGACGAAGTACGGGGTGAAGAAGGTCATCGCGCCCTGCCCCCACTGCTTCAACACCTTCAGCAACGAGTACCCGAACTTCGGCGGTCACTACGAGGTGATCCACCACAGCCAGCTCATCCGCCAGCTGCTCGAATCGGGCCGCCTGAAGCTCACCCACCCTCTCGGCGCCACCGTCACCTACCACGACTCCTGCTATCTCGGCCGCTGGAACGACATCTTCGCCCCGCCCCGGGACATCCTCGAGCGGATCCCCGGATGGCGCGCAGCCGCAGCGAGGGGATGTGCTGCGGCGCCGGCGGCGGCCGCATGTGGATGGAGGAGGGCCAGCCGCGGGTCAACCATCGCCGGGTGCAGCAGGCGGTCGCCACCGAGGCGACCAAGGTCGCGACCGCCTGCCCCTTCTGCCTGGCGATGTTCGAGGAGGGCATCTCCTCGGAGTCGCTCGGCGACCGGCTCCAGGTCGACGACATCTCCGTCTACGTGGCGGCGGCGCTCGGCTGACCGCCTACGGCTTCGGCGTCCCCGAGGGGGATGGGATCGCGGTCGCCTGCCCGCCCGCACAGGGCTGGGGCGAGGTCGCGAAGGCGGGGAAGGTGGGGGACGGGGTGACGCCCACCGCCAGCGAGGGCGAGGGCGAGGAGGACGGCTTCGCCCCCGGGCTCGGGCTCGCACCGGTGCTCGGGCTCGGGCTCGCGCTCGGGCTGGGGCTGGGACTCGGACACGGCGCCGGGGTCTCGGTGCCGGTGAAGCTCAGGCTCGCGTTCATGGTGTCGGAGACCGCGCGGAGGGTGTCGAACTGGGCCTGCCCGCGGGCGACGTAGCTGAGCGTGTAGCCGATGCCGTCGTGGAAGAACGCGTAGAGGGCGGTCTGCGCCGGCTCGCCGGTGCTCGTGTACGTGAAGTGGAGCGTCAGCCCGGTGGTGCCCGCGATCTTCACCGTGGTGGTCGCTGGCGTGGAGGTGGGGACGCCGCTGTCGTTGATGCCGTTGTCGTCCATGTAGTGGTTGGCGAGCAGCTGGGCGAGGCTGTCGCTGTCGGTGATCCGCCGCAGCGTGATCACCATCCGCTGGGTGGGGTCGCTCACCGTGTAGGACGGCGGCGGGCTGTCGGTCTGCGGCGAGGCGTTCCAGGAGAGCGGCCGGCGCAGGCTCACCGGCGCCACCGGCTCGGCGGTGTCGCGGGTGAAGCTGAGGACGTCCTCGATGCTCGGTGGGTGGCGGTTCACGACGAAGAGGGTGCCGGCGGCGAGGACGGCGAAGGGGAGGAGCCCGACGGGGACCAGCCAGGCCCGCTGGAGCCGCCGGCCTCCGGTGTTGAGAACGGGCATCTCCGCCTCGGCCGGGCGCCGGAAGCCGCAGCGGCGGCAGACCAGCACCCGCCTGCGGGCGAACGGGGTGAAGCGGTAGCCGAGCAGCGCCAGGAAGCGCATCTCGTCGACGACGTCCTGGGAGGCGTGCTCGTGGCAGTTGGGACAGTCCAGCCAGCCGCCACCGCGGACCCGGTCGATGCTGCGAATCCCGGCCACGAACACGGCGGCGGATTGTAGGCCCGGGGGCGGCTGCTCAGCCGCTTCCGCGGATGAGGGGGAGGGGGTCGACCGGCGTCTGCCCCTGGCGCACCTCGAAGTGGAGGTGGGGGCCGGAGCTGTTCCCGGTGTTCCCGGAGAGGCCGATCACCTGTCCCGTCGCCACCTTCTGCCCGACCGTGACCCCGAGCTGGGAGAGGTGGCCGTAGAGGGTGAACAGGTCGCCACCGTGGTAGATGACGACGTAGGTGCCGTAGCCGACCGGCTTGCCGTCCGGGCCGGTGTTGGTGGCGGCCAGGACCACGGTGCCCGCGTCGGCGGCCCGCACCGGGGTGCCGGTGCCGACGCCGATGTCGAGGCCGGTGTGGAAGTGCGGGTAGTAGACGCTCTGGTACGTGAAGGGGAACTCCAGGTTGAAGTCGGTGGGCCCGAAGAGCTGGGTGATCGGGCCGGTCGCCGGCGGGTAGAGGTGGCCGGGGGCGAGCTGGACCGAGCTGCCGGCGGCCGCCTCGGCGGTGCGCTCGGCTCGGGTGACGGCGATCTCCTGGGCGAGCTCGGCGGCGCTGGTGGGGTCGCCGGGGACCAGGTCGGCGATCACCACCGCCAGGCCACCGTTCTGGTGGTAGACGAGTCGCAGGTCGGGGGCGTCGGTGCCGAGGTCGGCGCCGGGGGCGGTGGGGTGGACGCTCGAGACCTGGTACTGGAACGCCCCGTAGGACGTGCTGACCATGATGCTGTCGCCCACCGCCGGGGTGGGGACGAGCAGCGCCGGGCCGGCGACCAGGAGCATGGAGTGGGGCTCGCCCGGGTAGCCGGTGCCGGCGTCGTGCCCGACCTCGTCGGGGTTCTCGCTCAGGCCCTCGACGAGGTTGACCGGGTTGGAGACCCGGGGCAGGCGCAGCTGGGCGAGCACCGAGCCGTCGGCCAGCCGGGGGCGGAGGCTCAGGATGTGGGCGGAGGCGCCCCCCGCCGCGGTCAGCTGCTGGGCGACCGGGGAGGCGGTCGCGACCACGTGCGCGGTGGCGCCGCTCCGGTGAGGAGGGGTGCCGGCGGCCGTGACGGCGAGGATCCCGGCGACGGCGGCGCCCACGGCGCCCAGCGCCATGAGGGTCCGGCCCGCGCGGAGACGGCCGAGACGGAAAGCTGGGAGCATGCCACCAGGTAGGACGGCAGATCCCTCCAACCCTTGCGGTCCGTGGGAACGTTGGCGGAGTTGACCGATCGGGCGGTGGCTACATTACACTGCGGCGGTCCCGTGCGTGGGGGGCCGCGGGTCGGCGAGGGCGGGTGTTTGGAGGTGTGCGATGGCGGTCGCGGATGGCGGCGCCCGCCCGACCGTTCTGGACGACCCCGACAGGAACGCCGGGAACGATGCCTGAGGTGGTGCTCGCCTCCGGCGACGAGGCCAGCGGGCTGGCGAACATGCTCGGCACCCTGCTCGCCCAGAACGTCGAGCGCCATCCCGAGAAGTACCGCGACTTCCGCAAGGTCAACGCCTCGGTCGTCTTCGACATCACCGACCTGGGCTCGGCGGTGACGCTGAGCTTCGCCGGCGACACCTGCACCGTCCACGAGGGCGCGGTGGGCCGGCCGCGAGTGCGGCTGCGCACCGATTCGGCGACGCTGATGGGGATGAGCCAGGTACGCATCGGCGCCCTGGGGCTGCCCAACTACATCGACCCCGCGGGCCGTGCGGTGCTCCAGGCGATGGCCAGGGGGAAGCTGCGCATCCAGGGCATCCGCCACCTGGTGACACTCAACCGGGTGACCCGGCTGTTCTCGGTCGTGTAGGGGGGAAGTCCGTTGTCCGACGAGAGGCTCCTGGTGCTCGGGGCGGGCACGATGGGATCGCAGATCGCCCAGCAGGCGGCGCTCTGCGGCGTCGAGGTCGACCTCGTCGACATCTCGACCGACCAGCTCGCCCGCGCCGTCGAGCAGAACCGCCGGCTCCTCGAGAGCCGGGTCACCAAGGGCCGGCTGGAGGCCGCCGACGCCGAGGCGGCGCTCGCCCGGGTCACCACCAGCGACGACCTCCCCGCCTCGGCGTCGCGCTGCGACTGGGCGGTCGAGGCGGTGCTCGAGCAGCTCGAGCCCAAGCGCACCGCCTTCGCCGAGCTCGACCGCCACCTCCCCGCCCACGCGGGCATCGCCACCAACTCGAGCAACATCGTCAGCTCGCGGCTCGCCGACGCGACCTCGCGTCCCGAGCTCTGCTGCAACATGCACTTCTTCCACCCGGTGCTGGTGATGGACGTCTGCGAGGTGGTCCGCGGCCCGCACACCTCGGAGGAGACCGCCCGGCGCGCGGTGGAGTGGAGCCGGCGGATGGGGCGCGCCCCGGTCCTCATCGAGAAGGAGATCGACGGCTTCGTCGTCAACCGCATCCTCGGCGCCGCGTCGCGCGAGGCCTTCAGCCTGCTCGCCGCCGGCGTCGCCAGCCCCGCGGACATCGACGCCGCCGCGCGGCTGGGGCTGAACTGGCGGATGGGCCCCTTCCAGCTCGCGGACTTCAGCGGCCTCGACACCGTCCACGACGTCCGCCGCGACCGCTACGAGAAGTCGGGCGCGCCCGGCGACCTCGAGACCGTCGAGGTGCTCGCCCAGCTCATCGCCGAGGGCCGCCGCGGCCGCAAGAGCGGCAGGGGCTTCTACGACTACTCCACCGACCCGCCCAGCCCGCTGCCGGTGCCCGGGATCGACTGACCCGGGGCCCGGCGGAGGAGGGCGAGGGCCTCGGTAGTCAGGGGGAGCCCGGTCGGCAGGCCACAGGCGGGGACGAACCCGCGGAGCCCCTGGTCGGGCCGGAGGTGGCCGCAGGCGAGGGCGGGGAGGAGCTCGTGGGTACCCGGCCAGAGCGGGGCGGTCGACACCGGGAAGGGCTCGTAGCCGGGGCAGCGGCTGGGGTCGAGCCGTCCACGGCTGAAGGGGCAGAGCGGGTGGACGCCGGCGCTCACCGCTCCGCCGGCCTCCGGCCCCAGGCGGCGACGGTCATCGTTGCAGGTGGGTCGAAGACGTAGCCGGCGGCGGTCATCGCGCCGAGAAGTCTGGGGCGGGTGTACCGCTGTGGAAAAGGCCTCGCAGGGTGAGGGTCAGCCCGAGGGGAGCGGGACCGCCGCGGCCGTCGCGGCCCGGCGGCCGGGCAGGCGCAGCCCGCACGCGTGGGCGGCGGCCGCCGCGCCGGCGACGAGCAGCAGCGGCACCAGCCGGCCGGGAGCCGTGGTGATCGCGTCGTCGAGCTGGTGGCGGGCGGCGACGTCGAGGAGGACCCATCCGGCGAGGAGCACGAGAAGCCCGCGGTGCGCCGCCGGGCGGCATGCCACCCAGGCCGCCGTCCAGACCAGCGCCGGGGCGAGCAGGGCGAGGTCGTGGGTGAGCGCGTGGGGGGCGGCGAGCAGCGAGAGGGCGGTGGCGCCGGCGAGCGAGGGCTCGAGCAGCCCGGGGCGGCGCCGCGCCCGGTCGCCGAGCAGCCAGCAGGCCCCCAGCGCGAGCACCGAGCCCGCCGCGGCGAGGACCTGGACGGCGGCGTCGCTCGCGATCCAGGAGCCGAAGAGGCCGGTGAGCCCGCTGAGGGTGGACGGCATCGAGTGGCCGGCGGAGAGGCGGAGCGAGCCGATCCATCCCCCGATCGCTGCGGGACCGGCGAGGAGAAGGGTGGCGGCGAGGACGGCGGCGATCCCGGCGGCGGCCCCGGCGAGGGCGCGGCGGTTGCGCTGGGCGAGCAGCCAGACGGCGAGGCCGATGGCGAGGTGGGGCTTGGCGATCAGCGCGCCGCCCATCAGCCAGGCCCCGGCGCGGCCGCGGTCGCCGCGGCGCCAGGAGGCGTAGGCGAGCGCGAGGGAGAGCGCGGACAGCCCGTCCCACTGCCCGAGGAGGAGCAGCCGCCAGGCCCCCGCCCCGGCGAGGGCGGCGAGGACCGCGGCGCGCTTCAGCCACGGGCCGGTGCTCGCCGGCCAGGGCGCGGCCCGCACCGCGACGACCACGGCCCCGGCGAGGAGCAGGAGCTGGAGGAGCGAGAAGGCCCGGTAGGCGGTGGGCAGGTCGAGGGCGGTCAGCGGCGCGACCAGCACCGCGGTGAGCGGCGGGGTGATGAAGGGCAGGTCGACGTGGTAGCCGGAGGGGATGAGCGCGGTGTGGCGGGCGATCTCGAGCGCCTGGTCGTAGAGGTTCCCGCCGTGGAGCCACACCGTGCTGGCGATGTAGCTCGCCGAGAAGTCGCTCCCGAGCACGTCGGTGCGGTCGAGGTGCGCCCAGAACGCGAGGTCGTAGGCGAGCACCGCGACCGCGAGCGCGCAGACGAGCAGCGTCCAGCGGCGGGCGCGCGGAGATAGGGCTCCCATCAGAGCGACCCTACGCTCGGTGGCGCCCCCTCCCCACCCTCGCGACGCCATCTCGACGCAGGTGTCACCTACGATGGACACCGTGCAGTCCCACCACCTCATCGCCTGGCTGATCATCGGGGCGATCGCCGGCGCACTCGCCGGGCGGCTGGTCGAGGGCCGCGGCCTCGGCTGCCTCGCGAACGTGGTCGTGGGCATCGCCGGCGCGGTCATCGGCGGCGTGATCCTCGATCAGCTGGAACCCAACGCGAGCTACGGCTTCCTGGGGTCGATCGTCGTCGCCTTCATCGGCGCCAGCCTCCTGCTCGCGGTGCTCCGCCTGCTCAGCGGTGGACGGCCGCTCGGAGGCGGGCGCTCCGGGCCCTACGTCCGCTGAGGCGGCGGCGACGGGCCGCCTCCCTATACTCGCGTGTCGACAGCACACCACGGGGTGAGGGCATGCAGCTGCAGAAGATCGACCACATCGGCGTCGCCGTTCCCGACCTCGAGGCGGCCATCGCCGCGTACACCCAGCTGTTCGGGGTCGGCCCCTCGCACCGCGAGGTCGTCGAGTCCGATGGCGTCGAGACGGTGATGTTCGAGGTGGGCGAGTCGCGCATCGAGCTGCTCGGCGCCACCGGGCCGGACTCGAAGATCACCGGCTTCCTCGCCAAGCGCGGCGGCGGGATCCACCACGTCGCCTACGGCGTCGAGGACGTGCAGGCTTCCCTGGAGGATCTCGCCTCCATGGGGATGCGGCTGCTCGACGCCCGGCCCCGCAAGGGCGCCGGTGGCAAGCTGGTCGGCTTCGTCCATCCCAAGTCGGCGAGCGGGGTGCTCACCGAGCTCTGCCAGGACGATCCGGCCGCGGCCGGGCACGGCGGGTGACCCCGACCGAGAGCAACGGCGCGGGAGCGCGGGAGACCGAGAGCGGCCTCCCCCTCGACCCGGCGTACCGTGCCGGGGAGCCCGAGCCGCCGCCCCCGGGCGAGTTCCCGTTCGTCCGCGGCGTCCGCGCCGACGGCTACCGCTCGCGGCTGTGGACGATGCGGCAGTACGCCGGCTTCGGCAGCGCCGAGCAGACCAACCAGCGCTTCCACTACCTGCTCCGCGCCGGGCAGACGGGGCTCAGCACCGCCTTCGACCTGCCCACCCAGATGGGCTACGACAGCGACGACCCGATGGCCCGCGGCGAGGTCGGCAAGGTGGGAGTCGCCATCGACTCGCTCGCCGACATGGAGACCCTGGTCCACGAGATCCCCCAGGACCGGGTGACGACGTCGATGACGATCAACGCCCCGGCGTCGATCCTGCTGCTCCTCTACGAGCTCGCCGCCGAGCGCCAGGGCATCGCCGCCGAGAAGCTCGGCGGGACCATCCAGAACGACATCCTCAAGGAGTACGCGGCGCGGGGCACCTTCATCTTCCCGCCGCGGCCGTCGATGCGGCTGGTCACCGACACGTTCGCCTACTGCGCCAAGCGGCTGCCGCGCTGGAACACGATCAGCATCAGCGGCTACCACATGCGCGAGGCGGGTGCGACCGCGCCGCAGGAGATCGCCTTCACCCTCGCCAACGGGATCGCCTACGTCCAGGCGGCGATCGACGCCGGCCTCGACGTCGACGCCTTCGCCCCGCGGCTGTCCTTCTTCTTCAACGTCAGCAACGACTTCTTCGAGGAAGTCGCCAAGTTTCGCGCTGCACGGTCTTTGTGGGCGGGGATCATGCGCGACCGCTTCGGCGCGCGCGATCCGCGCAGCCTGGCGCTGCGCTTCCACGCCCAGACCAGCGGGGCGACGCTCACCGCCCAGCAGCCACTGAACAACGTGGTGCGGGTCGCGGTGCAGGCGCTCGCGGCGATCTGCGGCGGCACCCAGTCGCTGCACACCAACTCCTACGACGAGGCGCTCGCCCTGCCCACCGAGCAGGCGGCGGAGATCGCGCTGCGCACCCAGCAGCTCATCGCCCACGAGGCCGGCGCCGCCAACGTCGCCGATCCCATGGGCGGGTCCTACCTCGTCGAGTCGCTGACCGGGCGGCTGGTCGACGCGTCCCGCGAGCTCATGGACCGGGTCGAGGAGCTCGGCGGCGCGGTCGCCGCCATCGAGGACAACTTCTACCAGCGCCAGATCCAGGACTCCGCCTACCGCCACCAGCGACTCGTCGAGTCCGGGGATCGGGTCATCGTCGGCGTGAACCGTTTCACCGAGACGAGTCAGCGCGAGGTGGAGATCCTGCGCGTCGGCGCCGAGCTCGAGGAGGCGCAGGTGCAGCGGCTGCGCGAGGTGCGCGCGGGGCGCGACCAGGCGGCCGTCGACCGCGCCCTGGCGGTGCTCCGCGACGAGGCCGAGGGCACCGGCAACCTGCTCTGGCCGATGCGTGAGGCCCTCGCCGCCTACGGGACGGTCGGAGAGGTCGCGGGCACCCTGCGGACGGTCTTCGGAACCTACCGGCCCACCGCGGTCTTCTGACACCGCAACGCGGCGGTCACGGCCGGTCACGAATCGGGTTCATCGGCTCCGCCGCCAAAGACGGGGGCCCATCGTCTTCCGGAAATGGACGAGTCCACACGGCGTGCCGATGCCTGGCACCTGTCCTGGGTGATCGACGACCTCGAGCGGCTCGAGGCGGGCGGCCACCTCGGCGGCGAGGGCCGCCTCCTCCTCCAGCGGTACCGCGGCTGGTCCGCGTGGCTCGCCTCGACCGCGACCGCCGAGGCTCCCGCCACGGCACCCGCGGCCGCTCCCGCCGCTCCGACCACGCCGCCGGTCCCGACCGGCGCCCCGGTCGCGGGCTGGTCCGCGCCGGCGCAGCCGGTGTACGCGGCCGCCGCGGGCACACCGCCGCCGCCGCCCCCGCCGGCGGCGCCGGCGCTCGACCTGCGCCGCCTCGTCAGCGCCCACGGGGTGCTGCTGCTCTCCTGGGCGGGCGCGCTCCTGCTCATCAGCGCCACCGTCCTCTTCCTCGCCTACGGGCCGGAGGGTCTCGGTGGCGGCGCCCGCGCCGCCGCGGTGCTCGGCCTCAACACCGCGCTCCTCGGGGTCGCGGTCCTCTGCCACCGCCGCGCCGCGCTGCGGCTGGTCGAGGAGACCTACACGGCGCTCACCGCCCTCACCCTCCCGCTCAGCCTCGCGGCCATGTACGGGTACGTCATCCGCGGCGCCACCGGGATGACCGTGTCCACCGCGGTGGCGCTCGGCGGCGCCCTTTGCGCCTTCACGTACGAACGCCTTGCCACCCGGCTGCGCTCCACCGGCTACGCGACCCTCTGCGTCGCGATGGCGACCGCGGCGGCGATCAGCGCCGCGATCGCGATCGGCGCCGGGTCGCGGGCGCTGCCCGCGACCGCGCTCCTCGCCCTCGCCGGCTGGATGCTCGCCGAGCGCGGCGACTCGCCCTTTGCGCGCCCCGGCCGCTGGCTCGCGGTCGCCACCACGATCGGCGCCCCCTGGGCGGCGC
>VBHE01000293.1:0-17301 GCA_005889515.1 Chloroflexota bacterium
CTGCGCCACGGATGCCGACCGCCGCGGTCGACAGCACCTCCACCGACGCACGCACGCACCCCCGCCGGCCGGCCGCCGAGGTCCGGATGGCGCTGAGCCGCCCTCTCCGGCACCCACCGGCACACGTCCGTTCGCCCTCCGAGCCGGTGACCGGGGCCCGACGTGCCGCCCAGAGTTGACACACTGTGCGCTCGGACACGATGCCAGGAGTGAGCAGATGACGACGGCCAAGCTGCGAATCGACCCTCCCGGCGGCACGGCGGTGCTGGCCGGGCGCCCGGTGGCCCGCATCGGCTTCGGCGCGATGCAGCTCCCCGGTCCGGGCGTCTGGGGGCCACCACGCGACCGGGAGACGGCGCTCGCCGTCCTGCGCCGGGCCGTCGAGCTGGGCGTCAACCACATCGACACCGCCCAGTACTACGGGCCCGACGTCGCGAACGAGCTGATCCACGCCGCGCTGCACCCCTATCCCGAGAACCTCGTCCTCGTGAGCAAGATCGGCGGGGATCGTGACGACCACGGCGAGCTCCGTGCGGGGGTGGAGGCGAACCTGCGGACCCTGTCGGTGGACCGGCTGGACGTGGTCAACCTGCGCCTCCTCGACGCCGCGGAGAGCGGCGCCGCCGGCGCTGAGGCGGTCGACCTCGACAGCCAGCTCGACGAGATGGTCGCGCTACGCGACGAGGGGAAGATCGGCGGCATCGGCGTGAGCAACGTCACCCTCGACCAGCTCGGCCACGCTCTGCCTGCCGGCATCGTCTGCGTCCAGAACGCCTACAGCCTCCTCGATCGCACGCATGAACCGCTGCTCGACATGTGCCGGGAGCACGACCTCGCCTGGGTGCCGTTCTTTCCCCTCGGCTCGGCCTTTCCCGGCATCGCCAAGGTGACCGAGCATCCCGCGGTGGTCGGCGCCGCCACGGCGGTCGGGGCCACCCCGGCTCAGGTCGGCCTGGCCTGGCTCCTCGCGCACGATCCCCACATCCTGCTGATCCCGGGGACGTCCAGCCTCGACCACCTGGCCGAGAACATGGCCACCGGTCAGGTGCGCCTCGACGCCGAGACCTTGTCGCTGCTCGATGGATTGGCCGCTCCACCGAACTGACGCTCGCGCTCCGCGCGCCGGCACGTCCACAGCTCCTCCCTAACGATCCTGCGCAGGCGGCCATCCGATCGCCTGGAAGACCGCGACGGGATCCAGGTAGTCGCGCCAGCGCGTCACCGTGCGGCCCTTGATGGTGATCACGGAGACGAAGTGGTTGTCGTAGGCCCGCCCTGTGCGGACCGCCCGCCCGTGCCCCGCGTACTCGAGCACGACCACCGACGTCTCGGGATCCCGGTGGACGGCCAGTCCGTCCGCGCTGTCCAGGACCATACCGTTGCCATAGCCGCGATACAGGTCGGCAACCGCCCGGCGTCCCTCGACCCGTTGCGGATACCCGGGCACGGAGATCACGAACTCGAAGATCACGTCCTCGGCCAGGAGGTCGAAGAAGTGCTGCCCGTCGACGAGGCCTGCCAGCCCCTCCTCGATGATCCGGAAGAACGGGCCCAGCGCCTCGAAGTCGGCGATGTCGTCCACGGGCGTGGTCACCCGGCCGCCAGGGAGAGCCAGGCGTCGGCGCTCCGGCGGGCGAAGTCGTGGAAGGTGGTCGGCGGTCGGCCCGTGACCTTCTCGATGTCGTCGTTGGGCCTGGAGCCGTTGCCGGAGATGATCGCCCCGGTCAGCCAGCGGAGCATCACCGCGTAGTCGGCGGGGACGAAGCCGGCCGCGACCGCGCCGTCGATCCACACGTCGCGGTCGATGTCGTGGTGCGTGACCGGACGGCCGATCACGCTCGCGATGATGTCGGCGACCTCAGCGAACGTGAGCGCTTCGGGACCGGTCGGCGCGTACCGTGCACCGGCATGGGCGTCGGGGTCGACCAGTGTCTCGACCGCGACTGCGGCGATGTCAGTGGCATCGACGAACGCTTCGGCGCCGCCGCCGGTCGGCACCGTGATCACCCAGTCGACGACCGGCAGGTGTGCGTCGCTGAAGTTCTGCATCACCCACGCGGGACGCAGGATGGAGTGCGTGATGGCCCCCCGGCCGGCGAGGTCGGCCTCGACGGCCCTGATGTCGACCTCCGGTGGCGCCTGGTCGCCGCCGTAGGTGCTGAGGTACGTGACGTGACGCACCCCGGCGGCTTCGGCGAGGTCAAGGAAGCCGGCCACCTGGCCCGCGTACGTGACCCGCATCACGGGCGTGACGAGATACACGCGATCGACGCCGGCGAGGGCGCCGGGGTGGGTGGTCGGGGCGTCCCAGTCGAACAGCACGTCGCCGCCGTGGCGCGACGCGGTGCGGGCACCGAGCCCCCGTTCGACGAGCCTCTTGGCCACGAGCGAGCCGGTCCGCCGGGTGCCGCCAAGGACGAGCGCGGTCTGCCGTGATTTCATCATGGTTCCATGGTGAGAGAGCACCGCGAGTGAATCAATGCGTGTTTCGCTCGTTCCTTTGTGTCAAACGCTCATTTCGTTGAACCAGGTGACCGTCTCGCTCATACTGGTCGCGGTGGATCTGTTGTTTGATCACCTCGCCAGGGCACGTGCCTCGAGCGCCGTTTTCGCGCGGACGGTGGCCGAGCCGCCGTGGGGGTTGCGGCTGGCCGGCTCGATCCAGCTGGCCGTGCACGCTGTCGTTCGCGGCAGGGGATGGTTGTGGCTCGACGAGCCCGGGAGTGCGGTCGAGCTCTCACCGGGGGACGTGACGCTCGTCCGCGGTGGACCCGACCACCACATCGGGCACGAACCGGGCGCCGACTGCCTCGAACCGGAGGAGTTCCGGGCCCGGCACGCCCAGGACGGGCGTTCCGACGACCCGCGGGCGACGGTGTTCCTCTGCGGCGCCTACCGGTTCTCGGGTGACATCGGCAGCGGGCTGCTCGAGGCGCTGCCCCAGGTTGTCCCCCTGTCGGCGGCGGTCGGCGATCCGCTGCGGGACGTGGTCGCGCTGCTCTCGCGTGAGCTGGCCGCTCCCGAGCCGGGCCAGCCCACCGTGCTGGACCGGCTCCTCGACATTCTTCTGGTGCTCGCCATCCGCAGCGGCTTCGGCCGGAGCGCGACCGCGCCCCGCTGGTACACGGCGTCCGCAGATCCCCGGCTGAACGCCGCGCTGCAGGCCATGCACGAGAACCCCGGCCATCCGTGGTCGGTCCCCGAGCTCGCCGCGATCAGCTGCCTGTCGCGGGCTGCCTTCGCCCGGACCTTCCGCGAAGCGCTCGGCCAGACTCCCATGCAGTACCTGACCGACTGGCGGATGACCCTCGCCCGGGACCACCTGCGCGACGGTGAGCTCGGCCTGGCGAACATCGCCGGCATCGTCGGCTATGGCTCGCCCTACGCGTTCGCGACGGCCTTCCGGCGCCACCACGGGGAACCGCCCGGCGCATGGCGGCAGCGGGAGTCGGCCCGCGCGGGCGCGGACCCGGGGATCGGTCCCCCGGGCCCCTGACGCCCGATGGGTTCGACTACGGAATGGGGCCCGCGTGGATGATCGTCCCCACGTGCTCGCCGCGGAGAGCCCTGGTGATGTTGCCCGGTACGAGCCCGTTGACGATCTGGATCTCCCGGACGTTCTTCGCCCGGCCCATCAGCTCGAGGACCATCGCGTCCACGGGGAGGGTGCCGCCCTCGACCGCCGGGTCGGTGGTGAACACGCCGTCGACGTCCTTGGCGTAGACGGTTCGGGCCGCACCGTAGGCGTCCGCCAGCAGGAATGCGCCGGAGTCGGTCCGGTGCGGGGGGATCCTGCCGACCTCGGGCGGGAACTCGTAGAGCCCGTATGGCGGGTACCCGTTGGAGACCACGGCGCGGCTGGCGCTCAGGTGCACGGCGAGCTGGTGGGCGACCGTCGTGTGCGGCAGGTACGAGACGCCTTCCGCGGCCAGCAGTGCGGCGACCAGGTGCCCGTTCTGCTCGGCCTCGGTGGAGGCCAGGCCTGCGAGGACACCGGTGGGCAGGCCCAGGTCGAGGCCCACGCTGAGGACGTGGCGGGCCCGGATCCCGGGGCCGGTGAGGATGAGCAGCCGGTGCTCGGGCATCAGGGCGCGCAGCTCGTCGACGACCGGTCCGACGGCGTCGCGGCCCCGGTCGATGATCGAGCGACCACCGAGGACGACCACGTTGAGCCACGGCATCAGCCGGACCACCGGGCGGTCGATGGGGCGGACGAGCTCGCGGTCGAGCAGCGTCTGGCGCATCAACGCGGACGGCACATCCTTGGCCGCGAAGGACGGGCCGGGCTGCGACGGGGGGGTCGTCACGATGCTCTCCTGGGCATGGCGTCGCGAGCGGCGCTCACGCGGCCGTGATGATCGTGCCGACGTGCTCGCCGGCCAGAGCGCGGGTGATGAGCCCGGGCTTGAGCCCGTTGACGACCTGCACCGACCTGACGTGCCGAGCGCGGCGCATGAGCTCCAGGAGGGGACGCTCGACGATGACGTCCGGCAGGTCGAGCGCGATGAGCTCGTCCACCGTGGTCCGCGGGATGAACGTGGCGCTCGGATCGGTCTTCGGGTTGGCGGTGTAGAGCCCGTCCTCGTCCTTGACGAAGATCATGCTGCGGCACCCATAGACCTCCGCGACCAGGTAGCACCCGGCGTCGGTGCGATACGGCGGGAGGACGCCCTCGGCGGGCACGTGCTGCCACATGTCGTACGGGGGCATCCCGGGGAAGATCGCCGCGCGGCACTCGGCCAGGTAGAGGGGGAGCGCGCCGAATGCTCCGTGACCCACGACCGGCACCCCGTAGCGGGCCATCAGGTATCCCAGCATCCGCGCGTTCTGCCCGGCGACCGCCGCGCCGACCTCGGTCAGCACACCGGTCGGCAGGCCGAGCTCGGCCGCCACCGAGTACACATGTCGCGCACGGGTGCCGCCACCGGTCCCGATGAGGATCTGATGGGTCCGCTTGACCTCCACCAGTTCCTCGACGACCGGGTAGACCGCGGCGCGCCCGCGGTCGATCAGGCTCTGCCCGCCGATCTTGAGCACGCTGGCGTCGGGCAGGATCGCGTAGTCCGGGGCCGCGTCGCTGGCCGCCATGAGCTCGCGGTCGCTCAGCGACCGCTCCATCAACAGCGACTCCAGCGAAGCCGCACTCCCCGGACCTGCCATCTCCCACTCCTCGCCGCGGCTGCCGGACCTGGGCGCGATCTTATCCGTCGGAGCCCGCCGGCCGGGCCAGGACACCGCCGTTCACGCGCACGGCGAGGACGAGGTAGCGGTCCTCGGCGTCCTCGACGAGGTCACAGTGCCAGCCGGTGCCTTCGAGCGCAGGGCGGATCCGAGCCTCGGAGAGGATGTCCTCGGGGTCGGGTTCGTGGCCGTGCCGGCGGGCGAGGGTGGCGCGCCCGATGGGGTGGAAGAGCGCCAGGCGACCGCCGAGGCGGCAGACTCGCGCGAGCTCGATCAGCCCGGACACCGGATCCGCCAGGTGTGGCAGCAGACCTGCGGCGAAGACGGCGTCGAGGGAACCGGTGGCGAACGGCAGCGTCATCGCATCGGCCAGCAGCAATGCGGCGACGGAGCGTCGGCCGCGTCGCGCGGCCTCCGCGAGCATCTCGGTGGTCAGGTCGACACCGATGACCGTTCCTGCCGGTCCGACCGCGGCCCGCAGCGCGGGAAGGGCTCGGCCGGTGCCGCACGCGGCATCCACCACGGTGCCGCCGACCGGTGGCTCGAGGTCGGCCAGCGCGCGCGCGTAGCGCGGCCCGTCGTCGGGGAACCGGTCCTCCCAGCCCGCCGCTCTCGGAGCGAAGAACGCGCGCGTGGACGCGATCCGAGCCGTCCGCGAATCGTCTCCGATGCCGCCCATATCCCTGGAATGGCTCCCGTGTGGCCGGCTTATCGCACCGTTCGCTCCAGTGCGAGCGGTCCTCGGGCTGTCGCTCGCCGGGCGGAGCCGGATTTCAAATAGCGAGAATCTGTCTGGTCCGCCGCCGGCCCGGTGACGGCCATAATCTGCGCCATGATCGAAGTCGAAACGGCCCTGTTCATCGTGTTCCTGGTGGTTGTCTTCGCCGTCATCATCGGCATCCCCTGGTACGGGACCACGGGCGGTCGCGAAGACCGGCGGTACCTCAGCTNNNNCGCCTCCCCGCACCCCACGGCCAGCCGTTGCGATGGTACAGGCGCCTCCGCGCGGCAGGTGATCCCCGGCTGCGCGCACTCCCGGTCACACTCCGCAGGTGACGCGCGTCGTACGGGGTAGGGTGCACGGGGAGACGAACGTGCCTCTGCAGATGACCTCCATCATCATCGGCGTCGAGGACCTGGCCCGCTCCAGGAAGTTCTACGGGGACGGGCTCGGCTGCACGATCGCCCAGGACCATCCCAACTTCGTGTCCTTCAACCTGGGTGACGGGTCATCGTCGCTGGCCCTCTACCAGTGGGAGGCGGCCGCCGAGGATGCGGGGGTGGCCTCTGAGGGAATCGGGTTCCGCGGCGTCTCCTTCCACCACATCGTCCCCTCCCGCGAGGTGGACGAGCTCATCGGCAGGGCCGCGGCGGCCGACGGCCACCTCTGGAAGGTCGCGTCGCCCTCGTGACCGGGCCGAGACGCTGCGTGAGCCGACGCTCGAGGACGTCGAGGCGGCGCGCGTCCGGATCCGCCCGTACCTGGCTCCGACCCCGCTCCGCCGCACCGCCGCGCTCGAGCGGCTGATCGGCGCGGAGGTGTGGGTCAAGCACGAGAACCTTCTGCCGACCGGCGCCTTCAAGGTGCGCGGCGGCATCAACCTGATGGCCCAGCTCGACGCCGGCGTCCGCGCCCGGGGGGTGGTCGCGGCGAGCACCGGCAACCATGGCCAGTCGGTCGCCTACGCCGCCCGCCTCTTCGGGACCACGGCGATCATCTGCGCGCCCGAGAACGCGAACCCCGTCAAGGTCGAGGGCATGCGCGACCTGGGGGCCGAGGTGATCCTCACCGGTCGCGACTTCGACGACGCCCGTGAGCACTGCGAGGCGCTCGCCGCCGAGCGCGGCCTGCGCTACGTCCACTCCGGCGACGAGCCGGACCTGATCGCCGGGGTGGGCACGCACACGCTCGAGCTCCTCGACGAGGAGCCGGGGATCGACGTCGTCATCGTCCCCATCGGTGGGGGCAGCGGCGCCGCCGGGGCGTGCACGGTCGCCAAGGCGATCGACCCGGCGATCCAGGTGATCGGCGTCCAGTCGGCGCAGTCCCCCGCGGCCCACGACGCGTGGCGCGCCGGACAGCTTCTCGAGCGCCCCAACGCGACCGTCGCCGAGGGGCTGGCGACGCGGACGACCTTCGACCTCCCCCAGCGGATCATGCGCCGCCTCCTCGACGACTTCGTCCTCGTCGACGACCGCGACCTGCTGCGGGCCGTCCGTCTGATGGTCGAGAAGACGCGCACGCTCGTCGAACCCGCGGGCGCCGCGCCGCTCGCAGCGGCGTTGGATCCGCGGGTGCGGTCACGCCTGCGCGGTCACCGCATCGCGCTGATCTGCAGCGGCGCGAACATCAGCCCGCGGCAGCTCGCGGAGGCGTTGACCCGGACGCCGCGACGATGTGCCCCGCCGGGTCGGTGATCCGGATGAAGAGGTCAAGAGGGCCCATGACCCGGGAGGCCTCGGCCTGCGCGCGATTGTGACCAAACCCCGGGGAGTGGTGTTCAGGCTCCGTTAAGCTGCGGATTCCCAGCCGACTCCCAGGGAACCCCCAGGGCTCTGTGAGCCTCGACCGGCACGCTCGTCCCATCGATCAAGCTCCCCACCGGAGACCTGACCATGGATGAGGGATTCGTTCCCGAGATGCACACCTCCGCGGCGACGGCCGAGCCCCCGGCGCGCCGCCTCGGAGGTCTGCGAACCCGCAGCGCCGCCGCCGTCACCGCCGCGGGCCTTCTCGTCGGCGGCCTCGCCGGCGGCTACGCGATCGCCCACGCCGCCACCGGCTCGTCGACGAGCACGAGCACCCCGAGCGCTCCCGCGAACGGCGCCCCCGCCAACGGCACGAACCTCGGTGGCCCCGGTGGTCCCGGCGGCCCGGGTGGCCCGGGTGGTGGTCCCGGCCGCGGCTCCTTCGACCCGACCAAGGGCGGCCACGTCGGCGCCAACGGCGTCGTCGAGAAGCTGCTGACCGGCGACACCGCGGCCAAGGTCACCGCCGCGGCCCAGGCGGCGGTTCCGGGCGCCACCGTCGAGCGCGTCGAGAACGACGCCGAGGGCTCGCCCTACGAGGCCCACATGAGGAAGTCCGACGGCACCGAGGTCACGGTGAAGGTCGACTCGAACTTCAAGGTGACCAACATCGTGAACGGGCTCGGCTGAGAGAACGGCGGCGGGGTGGCACTCCGCATACCCCGCCGCCCTGTCCCCTCTCGTCTCAGGCGGCGCTCTCGCCCACCGCGATCGTCTCGGCGACCTGGGCGATGCGCTGCTGGTCGATCTCCTCGGCCTGCTGCTCGTCGGCGGCCATCACCTGCTCGAGGTCGATGGTCTGGTAGCCGTCGACGCCCATGTCGGCGAAGGCGTTGTTGATCCGCGGGCCCCAGAGGCCGATGTCCTTGAGCATCGGGACGATGCGGGTGAAGAGCAGCGACTTGAACATCCGGTTGCTCTCGGAGTTGTCGAGGTAGCGGACGCACTCGTCGACGTCGAGCCCGAGGTTGCCCCAGACCTCCTCCGCCTGGAAGCGGTCGCGCATCAGGTAGCAGGCCTCGACGCAGAACTCCTCGCGCTCGTCGCGCTCCTTCTGGGTCAGCTGCGGGTAGTAGTCGCGGAGCGAGAGCCGGCCGAAGGCGACATGTCTGGCCTCGTCCTGCATCACGTAGGCGACCACCGAGCGGCCGAGGGGGTCCTGGGCGATGTCGCGGATCAGCCCGAAGGCGGCGAGCGCGAGCCCCTCGATGAGAACCTGCATCCCGAGGTAGGTCATGTCCCAGCGGCTGTCGGTGATGACGTCGTTGAGCAGCGCCTTGAGGTGTGGGTTGATCGGGTAGGCGAGCTGCAGCTTCTCCTGCAGGTAGCGCGAGTACGCCTCGACGTGGCGCGCCTCGTCCATCACCTGGGTGGCGGCGTAGAACTTGCTGTCGATGTCGGGAACCGTCTGCACGATCTTCGAGGCGCAGATCAGCGCGCCCTGCTCGCCGTGGAGGAACTGTGAGAACTGCCAGGCGGCGCCGTGGTGGCAGACCTCCGCGCGCGCCTTCTCGTCCATCGCGTCCCACATCGGCGAGCCATAGAGCGGCACGTACATCTCGGGGGCCTGGAGCGGGTTGGAGAGGTCGACCTCGTGCGACCAGTCGATCCGCTCCTGGGCGTTCCACTGCAGCTTCTTGCCCTTCTCGTAGAGGTTGAGCAGCTTGTCCCGCCCCTCGTCGTACTCCCAGTTGAAGACGGTGACATTCCCTCCGGGGATCTCCCAGCGGGTCTGCTCAACCGGAAGCGTGTAGGCGCGGGTGCTCATGACGAACTCCTCTCTGCTGGCTCAGGCGGTGGCCTGGTCTAGTCCCGGGTGATCGAGGATGCGCTGCATCTCGTCCTGCACCGCGCGGCGGTGGAGGAGGGCGAGCATCTGGTCGACGATGGGGAGGCCGCGGTGGACGAGGTCGCGCAGCGTCTGCGGGTCGTAGCGGCCCAGCACCGGGCCGACGACGCGCGCGATCTCCTCCTGGACGATGCGCTCGACGGCATCCCGGTAGAGCGCGAGGTTCTCCAGGGAGAAGCCGCCCTCCGGGGTGAAGCCGGCGCGGCGCCCGGCGACGACGAGGTCGAGGAAGCGGAGGTCCGAGGCGGTCGGCGGGCCCTCGGCGCTTATCATCCGCAGCCGCCGCAGGGTCTCGACGTCCTCGTCGGTGAGGCAACCGGTGTGGGCCGCGAACTCCTCCGCGGAGGCGGCGGGGTCCGGCTCCTCGAGCAGCCTCCCGGCCATCTGGAGGGTGCGCAGCTCCTCGAGGGGCAGCTCACCCCAACGCTCGAGCACCCCGCCGATGGCCCGAAGGGAGAGCCGCAGCTCCTGCTGGACCCGGCGGATCCAGGCGATCCTGGGCACCGTCGACTCCGGGTAGCGCGCCTGGTTGCCCGCGGTCTTGTGCGAGCCGGGGAGCAGCGCCTGCTGCGCGTAGAAGTGGATGGTCGGCGCCGAGACCCCGGTGAGCCGCACCAGGTCGCGCATCCGCAGGGAGTAGCCCTCGGCCATGCCGGGAGCGTCCCATGGCATCCACCACTTGTCAAGTGACACTTTACGTTTAACGACCTCCCCGTCGCCCATGCGGAGCCCACCCCTTTCGGCAGTGGTCCATACCCGCAACTCTTGACAATACAACTAGCAGATTTATAGACTCCGAACATCCCCCAGGATCCCAGTCCTCGCAAGCGGCCCCGGCGCCTCCACACCCCCCGGAGGCGACCGGGGCCGCAGTCTGTCACCGGCCCGGCGGTACCGTGCGCCGGTGTCCCCACGGCGTGTCGTCCACCTCCTCCCCGGCCTGGGGGTCGGCGGCAGCGAGCGGCTCGTCCTCGAGCTCTGCAACGGCCTCGATCGGCGGCGCTTCGAGCAGCACGTGGTCCTCAGCCGGGCCACCGCGGTGACCCCGTGGTGGCCGCCGGAGCTCGAGCTCCGCGTCCCCCTCCACCTCGCCCGTGGACGCGTCCCCGAGACCCTGGCCGGGCTCGCTCCGGCGCTCGTCCACGCCCCCTGGTGGGGCGTCGACGACCCCGCGCTCCGAGCCCTCGTCGCCTCCGGAGGTGACCTGCCGGTCGTGCTCTCCGCGACCGACGGGCATGAGCCGCTCCGCGGGCCGGCGATCCGGGTCACGGTCTTCTGCTGCGCCGCTCAGCGCGACGCGGTCGACGGGCCGCCCTCGCCGAGCACGGTGATCCACAACGGCATCAGCCCGCCGGTGCCGATCACCGCCGGGGAGCGGGCCGCCGCCCGCCGCCGCCTCGCCCTCGCCGGCGGGGACGAGGTGGTCGTGGTGATGGCCCGCATCCACCACGACAAGGTGAACGCCGCCGGCTTCGACGCCGTCGCCACCCTGCTCCGCGAGCGCCCCGCCGCGACCGCGCTCGTGCTCGGCAGCGGCGACCGTCTCGCCGCCTGGCGCCGCCGCGCCGCCGCCTCGGGGGCCGCCCCGAGGGTCCGGTTCTGCGGCCTGGTCCCGCGCCCCCGGCCACAGCTCGCCGCCGCCGACCTCCTCCTCCATCCGGTGCGCCGCGACACCTTCCCGTACGCCGTCCTCGAGGCGCTCGGCTGCGGCCTGCCGGTGGTCGCCCTCGACCTCGGCGGGCTGCGCGAGATGTGCGGCGATGCCGCGGTGCTCGCCGGCTCGCCGGTCGCGGCCGGACACCAGGCGGCGGCGCTCCTCGACGACCCCGCCCGCCGGGCGTCCCTCGGGGCCGCGGGCCGCCGCCGGGCGGAGCGGTTCGGCGCCGCCGCGACCGCCGCCGCCTACGCGGAGGTCTTCGACTCGGTGCTGGCTACGAGCCGCCCTTGAGCCACTCCACGTCGCCGTGGTAGCCGGCGGGGTGGGGACGGCGGACGTACTCGGCGTACTGGCGCCGGCTCTCGCCGATGGTGGTCGCGTCGCCGTGCCCGGGGAGCACCACGGTGTCGTCGGGCAGGGGATGGAGGTGGTCGACGATCGACTGCACCAGGGTCTCGAGGTCGCCGCTCGCGAAGGTCTTCCCCGGGCCGCCGTTGAAGAGGGTGTCGCCGCTGATCACGGCGCGGCCGATCCGGAGGCTGATGCTCCCCGGGGTGTGCCCGGGGGTGTGCAGGACCTCGACCGCGCTGCTGCCGAAGGGCACGGTGTCGCCGTGCTCGAGGCGTCCGTCGATCCGCTCCTCGGGGATGTTGATCTCCCGGGCGCCGACGAGCACCGGTGCCCCGGTCGCGGCCCGCACCGCGTCGTAGGTCATCCAGTGGTCGGGGTGCCAGTGGGTGGCGACGATGGTGCGCACCCTCCCCTCGGCGGCGAGGGCGTCGAGCAGCACCTTCTCCTCGAGGGGCATGTCGACGAGCACCGACTCGCCCCGGCCGAGGTCGCGGATCAGGTAGGCGTTGTTCCCGTACGGCCCCATCGGCCCGACCTTGAGGATGCGGACGTCGCCGTCCTCGAAGGTCTCGAAGGCGCTCACGACCGCGCCCTCCCCGGCCGGCGGGGCGCCAGGCCCTCGGCGCGCAGCTTCGCCTTGTACGCCCGCTTCTGGGTCTGGTAGACGTCGAGCTCCTCGGCGGTGGTGACGTCGCCGAGGGTCGGATGCTGGGGGAGGAGGGCGTCGATCCCGGCCGGCCGTACGCCGTACTGGTGCTCGAGCAGGCGGAGCACGGTGCGCGCCTTCATCTCGCCGAAGCCGGGCAGCGCGGAGAGCCGCCTCCAGAGCTCGCCGGCGTCCGTGACCCCGGCCCAGACGTTCCCGGCGTCGCCGCCGTAGTCCGCGACGAGGTGGGCGCAGAGCGCCTGGACCCGCTGCGCCATCGCGGTCGGGAAGCGGTGGATCGCGGGCCGCTCGGCGAACGCCGCCGCCAGCTGCTCGATGGGCATCGCCGCGAGCTGGCGCGGGTCGATCGTGCCCACCCGCCGGCGGATCTCGAGGGGGCCGGCGAAGGCCTTCTGCACGGTCACCTGCTGGTCGAGCACGAAGCCGATGAGCAGGGCGTTGGCGTCCTCGGCGAGGAGCCGGTCGGCCTCCTCGTCCCCGGTGTAGGGCAGCTTGCCCGGCCTGGTCGCCGCGGCCGGACGCGGGGTTCGCACGGTGGGGCTCATGCCCCCAAGGGTACGCGTCCGCCTCTAACATCGGCTCCCCTATGGGGTGGGTTCGTCGGCTCTTCGGTGGCGGCTCGGACGGGACGGTCGCGGTGCGCCTGCCCGCCGACCTCGCCGAGGCGCTCGACAACGAGGGCGGAGGGCAGGGTCTCGACTCCGCCGTCGAGCGCGTGCTCCGCGCCCACCTCTCCGGGCACTGCCGGGCGGTGCCCGACGACACCGAGCGGATGCCCTTCTGGCTCTCCCGCCGCGACGCCCCGCAGGGGGACCTCGAGGGCGAGCTGCGCGACCGCATGGCCCAGCGGCGGGCGGCGGAGGGGGACGCCGACGACGACGAGCCCGCTCCCCCGCGCTCCCGGACCCGACGCCCCTCCCCGGGCTGACCGGTGATCCCCGGGAGGTCGGCGCCCCGGCTGCTGCGGGGATTCGCCCCGGCGATGATCGCGCTGGTCGCGGTGCTGCTCTACGGCTCCGTGGGCTACATCGTCGTCGAGCACTTCGGCGTGCTGGACGCCCTCTTCATGACGGTGATCACCATCACCACCGTCGGCTACGAGGAGGTGCATCATCTCGATGCCGCGGGCCAGGTGTTCACGATCTCGCTGATCGTCTTCGGGGTCGTCGGGTTCCTCTACACCTTCGGCGTCCTGGTCGAGCAGCTCTCGAGCGGCAGGTGGCAGGAGTATCGGAGGTACCGGCGCATGGACGCGCAGCTGCGCTCGCTCCGCGACCACGTCATCGTCTGCGGCTACGGCCGCACCGGCACCCAGGTGGTGAAGGACCTCGAGAAGGCCGGCAGCGACTACGTGGTCGTGGAGATGAACCCCACGCCGCTCGAGGACGTCCGCCGCGACCGGAAGCTCTGCGTGGTCGGCGACGCCGCCCACGATGAGGTGCTCCACCTCGCCGGCATCGACCACGCCCGGGCGCTGGTGAGCGCCGTCGACAGCGACGAGCGCAACGTCTACATCGTGCTCACCGCGCGCTCGCTCAACCCCTCGCTCTTCATCGTCGCGCGCTCCTCGTTCCCGGACTCGATCCCCAAGCTGCAGCGCGCCGGGGCGAATCGGGTGGTGAGCCCATACACCACCACCGGCCGGCGGATGGCGGCGCTTGCGCTCCAGCCCGCGGTGGTCGACGTCATCGACATGGTCACCCGCGAGGGTGGCTCGATGGCGATCGAGGAGCTCGTCGTGCCCCCCGGCACCCGCGGGCTCGTCGCCGGGACGCTGCGCCGCTCCGGCGCGGTCCTGCTCGCGGTGCGGAGCGCCGACGGCCGGCTCAGCGTCGGGCCTGACGACAGGTCCGCGCTGGCGCCGGGCGATCTCGTCGTGGTGATGGGGACGCCGGAGCAGCTCACCGCGCTGGCGTCGGAGTTCTCGCCGACGAGCGCGTCCGCGTAGCCGCCTCCCACTACACCCCCCACCCCCCACCCTCCTAAGCGGAGAGCTGCTCGCGGGTGCGGAAGGTGCGGCGGTAGCGCTGCGGCGAGGTGCCGCGCCAGCGGGCGAAGTGCTGGCGGAGGCTGACCGCGCTGCCGAAGCCGGCGAGCCGGGCCACCTCCTCGACGGGCTCGTCGCCCTCCTCGAGGAGACGCTGGGCGAGGAGGAGCCGCTGGAGCAGGAGCCAGCGGTGCGGGGTCTCCCCGGTGACCGCGCGGAACCTTCGGGCGAAGGTGCGCGTGGACATCAGGGCGCGGGCGGCGAGCTCGTCGACCGAGAGCGGCTCGTCGAGGCGCTCCAGCGCCCAGTCGAGGACCTCGCTGAGCTCGTCCCCGCGACGGTGGACGCGGACCGGGGTCTCGACGTACTGGGCCTGGCCGCCGTCGCGGTGCGGGGGGACGACCATGCGGCGGGCGAGGGCGTTGGCGACCCCGGCGCCGTGCTCGGTGCGGACGATGTGGAGGCAGAGGTCGATGCCCGCGGCGGTTCCCGCGCTGGTGAGGACCGGGCCGGCGTCGACGTAGAGGACGTCGGGGTCGACGTCGACCCTCGGGTACCGCTCGGCGAGGGCGGCGGCGTGGCGCCAGTGGGTGGTGGCGCGGCGGCCGTCGAGGAGGCCGGCGGCGGCGAGGACGAAGGCGCCGGTGCAGACGCTCATCACCCGCGCGCCGCGGTCGACGGCGGCGTTGAGCTCGTCGAGGAGCCGCTGCGGCGGACGCTCGTCGGGGTCGCGCCAGGCGGGGACGGCGATGAGGTCGGCGTCGCGGAGGCGGTCGATGCCGAAGGGGGTGTCGATGGTGAAACCCGACGAGGTATGGAGAGGTGGCGGCTCGACGGCACACACCGCGAAGTCGTAGCCGGGGAAGCCGTCGGCGGTGCGGTCGTAGCCGAAGACCTCGGCGAGGACGCCGAGCTCGAAGGCGGCGACATGGTCGGCGACGGCGACGGCGACGTTCCTGAGCACGGTGGCCANAAGTTATCGATAGTGGGTGCTTCTGCCACTTTTGGGAATCGGCCGCGGGAGCGAGGATGTGGGCATGTGGAACGTGGATCTCGTCGCCGAGATGGTCCGGCAGGAGGCGGCCCGCCGGGTGCAGGAGCTGGAGTGCGGGCCTACGTCTGGCAGCCGCGGCAGAAGCTGGTCACGCGCTGCTGGGCGGTCAGCTCGGAGATCCGGTGTCCGCAGCGAGGACACGCCTCCCCGCCCCGGCCGTGCACCCGCATGAACGACCGGTCCTGCTTGTGCGCCACCCAGCCGGGCTGGGCGGCGATGGCCGCGACCGCCCCGGTGAGCACGCTCCGCGTCGACGCCTGGAGGGTCTCGACGCCGGCGGCGTCGAGGGTGGTGCGCTTGCGGAGGGGGAGCATGCCCGCGTCGTGGAGGATCTCGTCGCTGTAGGCGTTGCCGATCCCGGCGACGAAGGACTGGTTGCGGAGCACCGACTTGAGCTCGCCGCGGTGGCGGCGGATGCGGGTCGCGAAGTCGGCGGCGGAGATGTCGACCGCCTCGGGGCCGAGCTCGCTCCAGCCGGGCACGCTGTCGAGGCCGCCGGCCGCCGCCAGGTAGACGCGGCCCATGCGCACGGTGTCGAGGAAGCGCAGGTCGTCGCCTCCCTCGAGCTGGAGCCGGAAGACGGTGGCGGCGGCGACCCGCTCCCCGGCCGGGGCGTACTGGAGGCGCCCGCCGAGCATGGGGTTGATCACGAGGTGATTGCCGCCGGAGTCGAGCACCAGGAACTTGCCGCGGCGCCACATCCCGTCGATCGGGCGGCCGGTGAGCGCGCCGGTCAGGTCGTCGGGGGTGACCCGGAGCATGAAGCCGTGGCGCGGCGACACCTCGACCGCGGCGACCTCGCGGCCGCTGAGGAGGGGGCCGAGGCGCTCGCGGAGCACCTCGAGCTCGGGCATCTCGGGCACGGGGCCAATGTACCGCCCCCGCGGCGAACCTCAGGCGGCGGGGGTGACCGCCGCCGTGCAGAAGGCGCAGCGGGTGGCCTTCGTCGGGATGTCGCTCAGGCACTCCGGGCAGGGATGCGTCGTCGGACCCTCGGCGGGCTTCGCCCGGCGCGACTCGACGACCTCCATCGGCTTGACCACGATGAAGTAGATCGCGGCGGCGACGCTGACGAAGGTGATGATGTTGTTGATCAGGTCGCCGTAGAGGAAGTGGGCGTTGTTGATCGTGAAGGTCAGCCCGGCGAAGTCCGGCTGGCCGACGACCATGGCGACGATCGGGGTGATGATGTCGGTCACGAGGGCCTTGACGACCGCACCGAAGGCCGCGCCGATCACGAACGCGATCGCCAGGTCGATGACGTTGCCCCGGAGAATGAATTTCCGGAAGCCGTCGAACCACTCCTTCAGCTGATCCACGGCCTGACCCTCCTGGCGGTTCCGGCGGGGACGCAGCCGGCTCCCCTCGAGCGCGGGAGTGTACCGGCGGGTCGGCGGGTCAGTCCGCGGCGGAGAGGTCGGCGAAGACCGAGCCGCGGCGCTGCAGGTTGGCGTACACGCCCTGCTGGATGGTGTCCCGGACCCGGTCGGAGATCTGCATCACCGCCGCCATGTCCTCGGCGGCCTCGGGGCCGTGCCCGTCGGCCGCGGGGGCGATGGGCTCGTGGAACTCGATGATCCAGGAGGACGGCAGCGGGATCAGGCCCAGCAGCCCGAGCCACGGGAACGTGGCGGTGATCGGGAAGTAGGGCAGGCCGAGCGCCCGCGCGGCGAGGTCGAGGTTGAGCAGCATCGGGTGCAGCTCCTCGCTGCCGACGACGCTGACCGGGATGATCGGGCTCCGGGTGCGCAGCGCCGTCTGGACGAACCCGCCGCGGCCGAAGCGACGCAGCCGGTACCGCTCCCGGTAGAGCTTGCCCGTGCCCTTCGCCCCCTCGGGGAAGACGAGCACGAGCTCGCCGGCGCGGAGGAGGCGCTCGGCGTCGTCGGGGTGGGCGATGGTGTTGCCGGTGCGGCGCAGGAACCAGGAGGCGACCGGGACCCCGAAGAAGGCGTTGAGGATCAGCGCCCGCGCGTGGCGGTGGCCGGGGAGGTCCTCGTAGACCGCGGTGCGGATCATCACCCCG
>VBHE01000293.1:17363-19822 GCA_005889515.1 Chloroflexota bacterium
AGCCCGCGGACCTGCACCCGCCAGTAGTCGCGGTAGAGGAAGCGGAAGAAGGGCAGCAGGGACTCGGTCCACTCGCGGTCGAAGCCGAACTCGTCGATGGCGTCCGGGTCGGCGGCCTGACGGCGGGCGAGCTCGCGCTGATGGGCGAGGAAGCCGAGGCCGTCGATGCCTTTCTGGAGCGCCTTCTCCGGCCGCGCCGAGCCGACGGTGGTCAGCGCCGCGCGGGCGGTGCGGCGGAGGAGCGCGGGGAGGTCGCGGGTGACCGAGCTCAGCGTCCCGACCGGCACCGGGACGGAGTCGGCGGGCTCGAGCCCCGCCGCGCTGCGCCGCTCGAGCTCCTCGACGGTCGCGGCGTGGAGCCGGCGCAACCGGGCCCCGACCTCCTCGGAGCCGGCCGGCCGGCTCCGCCGGGTGCCCCTGGCGCTGCGCGGGCGGAGCACCACCGCGCCGCCGAGCTCGCCCTGGTCGCGGCCGGCGTCGTCGGGCGGTCGCACCTCGGCGTCCGTCTCGGTCATGCGGAAGATGGTAGCCGGGGGAGGCGCCCGGGCCTCAGCGCCGCGCCGCGGGAAGGCGCTCGCGCCGGGTCGGGTCGGCGAGGTAGCCGCGGACGGTGGTGAGGATGTCCTCGGGGCGCCCCGCCAGGGAGTCCGCGAACCAGCCGCCGTCGAAGGGGCGGCCCGCGGCGCGGAGCAGCGCGCCGGCGGGCTGGCGGCGCGGTGGTGGCGCCCCCTCGCGCAGCCGGTAGGCGAGGATCACCCGGTTGCCCGCGCGGGTGAGGTCGAGGTGGTCGATGACCTCCCACCGCGTGAGGCTGCTGAACGGGTACTGGCGTTGGAGCAGCCCCTCGCGGGTGAGCTCGAGGACGGGGCGGAAGAGCAGCCCGGTCACGAGCAGCGCGCCGATCGGCGCCGCGACCACCGCCCAGCCGATGCTGAGGCCGGCGACGAGGAAGGCGATGCCGGCCGCCTCGGTGAGCACGGCGAAGGGGAGCACCAGGACCGCCGGGCGCCGGGCGCGGAAGACCACCCGGCCGCCGGCGACCACCAGGCCGTCGGAATCGGACCCGCGGATGCCCTCGGCCATCGCCGTGTCATCGTATGGCGATGCCGGATCCGCTCGCCGCCGCCAGCGTCAGCCCCCTCTTCTCGCTCCTCATCGGGGCGCTGATCTTCGTCGTGGTGATCGTGGTGATCGTGGTGGTCATGGCGATCCTCCAGGCGGTGCTCCCCCGGACCGACACCGGCGCCGAGGAGGTCCACGCCGCGGAGCAGAGGGAGGAGCAGGAGATCGCGGGAGGCGGCTGACCGGGCCGGTTTGCGCCCGGCGCCGGGGCCGCGGTAGTATGCATAACGCATCCTTATCTATTTCTCCTTTATGAAAGGGGACGTTATGGATCCCGGCCGCCGGCCGCCACCAGGCCGTCGGAATCGGACCCGCGGATGCCCTCGGCCATCGCCGTGTCATCGTATGGCGATGCCGGATCCGCTCGCCGCCGCCAGCGTCAGCCCCCTCTTCTCGCTCCTCATCGGGGCGCTGATCTTCGTCGTGGTGATCGTGGTGATCGTGGTGGTCATGGCGATCCTCCAGGCGGTGCTCCCCCGGACCGACACCGGCGCCGAGGAGGTCCACGCCGCGGAGCAGAGGGAGGAGCAGGAGATCGCGGGAGGCGGCTGACCGGGCCGGTTTGCGCCCGGCGCCGGGGCCGCGGTAGTATGCATAACGCATCCTTTATCTATTTCTCCTTTATGAAAGGGGACGTTATGGATCCCGGCCGCCGGCCGGCCCGCCTCGGCCCACAGCGCCGCCTGGTGCCCCCCCCGACGGAGCTCAGCGTCCACTTCGAGGGACTGGCCCATCCGACCCGGCTGACCATCGTCGAGCGGCTCGCCGCCGCCGCCGAGATGCGGGTCTCGGAGCTCGCCGAGCTCTGCAAGGTGAGCCAGCCGCGGATGAGCTGGCACCTTCGGATCCTGCGCCGGGCCCAGGTGATCCGGACCCGCCGGGAGGGCCGGGAGGTCTTCTGCCGGCTCGACCGGGATGCCATTTCGGCGCACATGCGCAGTTTCATGAGGCTCATGGTCGTCAAGGGGAGTGAAGGGGACCTTTTGTCCGACCTCGCCCCCACCCAGCTGAGCGGAGAGCCCGCCCAATGAGAGACAACGAGGTCAGGAGAGGAACACGCCGATGAGCAAGAAGGTACGGGTGGCGGTCGTCGGGGTCGGCAACTGCGCCTCCTCGTTCGTGCAGGGGGTGGAGTACTACCGGCATGCGGACCCACAGGACTTCGTGCCCGGCCTGATGCACGTCGACCTCGGTGGCTATCACGTCAGCGACATCGAGTTCTCCGCCGCCTTCGACATCGACGCCACCAAGGTCGGCAAGGAGCTGAGCGAGGCGATCTGGTGCGGTCAGAACAACACCGTGAAGTTCACCGACGTGCCCCGCAGCGACGTGGTCGT
>VBHE01000332.1:0-2374 GCA_005889515.1 Chloroflexota bacterium
TCGCCACCCGTCGCGGAGCAAGAAGCTGAAGGACTACCTGGAGTAAACCGCAAGGCATTGCGGCGGGAGATCGTTCACAACCAGTGACGGTCGTGCATCTTGCGGGAACGCTCGGGGCGGCCTTGGTATCATCCGGCCCGCGTTCCGGGTTAGCTCAGCGGTAGAGCAGGCGGCTGTTAACCGCAAGGTCACTGGTTCGAATCCAGTACCCGGAGCCAACGTCCGGCGGACGGTTCCGCGGGATGGCGGGGCGGAGCACACCAGGCCCTGGCCCGGGCTGGTAGCGTACGCATGTTCCCCTCAGTCACCTGGTGAGGATCGCCCATGTGGGAGAGCAACAACCTCGACGGCCCGGCGAGCGAGGAGCCCGACGGGCACGATCGCGCCCCGGAGCCTCAGCCGCCGAGGGGGCGCCGACGCCGCGGGTCTTCAGCGCGCTCGCCAGCGCCGCGGGCACCCCGGCGCCCAACGGCGCCAACGGCTCGCCGGCGGGGGAGCACGGCGCGGAGGGCGAGGACGACCACGCCCTCGGTGAGGAGGACGACGACGTCGAGGTCGACGGACAGATCTGGTCCGCCGAGGCGGCGGCGGCGCGGCGGCGCGCGCAGATGCGCTGGCGGGAGCTGAACCCCGGGCCACCGCTGCCCTCGCTGACCCTGACCGAGGAGGAGGCGGCGGCGCTCCTGCCCCCGGCGGAGCAGCCCGCAGCGCCGCAGACCGCGGCGGTCGCACCCCTGCGGGTCGCCCCCTGGCTGCCCGCGACCCGGTCGCAGCCGGCACCGTCCGCGCCCAGGCCGGTGTTCTCCTTCGGCCCGGTCGGAACGCGGCGCTCACCGGCGATGGTCGTGCTCCTGTCGGTGGTCACCCTCGGCTTCTACGCGCTCTGGTGGCACCACCGCGTCAACCGGGAGATGGCGGAGTTCGACTCGCGGATGGACGTCGACCCGGGGATGTCGACCTGGGCGGTGGCGCTCCCGCTGATCACCGGCTGGATGGTCGCCGCCGCGGCGGGCGCCCGCTACCTGCTGGCGCTCAGCGGCACTCCCACCGCCGACCTCCCCATCACCGCCCAGCAGTCGCTCTTCCTCGCCTTCGCCCCGCTGGCGGTGCCCTGGCTGATGCTCCTCCTGCCCTTCTCCGCCGCCGCGGTGCTGATGACCCACGAGCGAGCGCGGATCGTCGAGGACCGCATCGACACCCCGGTCAGCCGTCAGCTCCAGCCGGTCACCGCGCTCGGCTGGCTTGCCGTGCCGGTCGTCGGGGGCTTGGTGGGAATGGCGCGAATGCAGCAACACCTCAACGAGGTCTGGCGCACCGTCGCCCCCTGAGGCTGTCACCCGGGCGAGACGGGTGGGTCAGGTGCCTCAGCGTACACTTGGCCCCGGCAACAGCCGGGACTGTCCTGAACCGGCGTCGCCCGCACCGCAGCACTGGCGGACCCACAGGCCCATCCCAGAGACCACGTGGCCATCACCATCGCATGCATCTCCGGTAAGGGCGGAGTCGGCAAGACGACGACCACCATCAACCTCGCCGCGGCCCTGGCCGAGCGGGGGAGACGTGTGCTCGCGGTCGACTGCGACCCTCAGTCGAACCTCACCTCGGGCCTGGGCTTCGATCCCTACCGCATCCCGGTGACGATCGGCGACGTCTTCGCCGGCCGGGTGCGCTCGGCGCCGGACGCGTTCCTCTCCACCCACTGGGAGAACCTCTGGCTGCTGCCCGCCAAGCCCGATCTCAGCGCGGTCGAGAACGACCTGAACTCCTCGCTCAATCGCGAGCTGCTGCTCCGCGACGCGCTCAGTCGCGACGGCATCCAGGCGTCCTTCGACTTCATCCTGTTCGACACTCCGCCGAACTTCGGCTTTCACACCGTCAACGTGCTCGCCGCCATCCGCTACGTGCTCATTCCGGTGCAGATGTCGGGCTACGCGATCAAGGGGTTGAAGGAGGTGCTGCGCACCGTCCACGCCGCGCGGCAGCGGCTCAACCCGGAGCTGCGCATCCTCGGTATCGTTGCGACCTTCGTGAACCTCCGTACCAACTTCAGCAGGGACATGCTCGAGGGACTGCGCGAGATCCCCAACCTCACCGTCTTCGACACCATCATCAAGCTGACGGTGAAACTCCAGGAGACGTCGCTGGCGGGGATCCCGGTCACCTCGTACGCAGCCTCCTCGGAGGCCGCGCTCGCCTATCGCAGCCTTGCCGACGAGGTGCTGGCCCATGTCTGAGCGCTTTCGGGACCTGGTCGGAGCCTCGCTCGGCGACGACCCGGCGCACAGCGGTGGCGGGTCGTTGGAGCGCTAGCTCGCCCCCACCAGCGAGTCACGCGTCGAGCAGGTGCCGATCGAGGTCATCGAGGACCCGCACT
>VBHE01000332.1:2387-2938 GCA_005889515.1 Chloroflexota bacterium
AGCGTGCGCGCCAGCGGCATCCTCCAGCCGCTGCTGCTGCGTCCGCTCGGTGGTGATCGCTTCCAGCTGGTGAGCGGCGCCCGCCGCCTGCGCGCCGCCCGCGAGACCGGCCAGTCGGCGGTCCCGGTGATCATCCGCGAGCTCAGCGACGTCGAGGCGCTGCTCGGCGCCTGGGACGCGGTGATGCGCGCCGGGGTCACCGAGTCCGAGCGGCAGACCCTGTTCGCGCGGCTCGGCGAGTCGGGGATGGCCGAGGCCGAGGTGCGTGCCCTGCTGAGCGGTGTGCCCGCGCGCGAGGAGGGTGCGGCGGCGACCGCCGCGCCCCAGGCCCCGCCACCGGTGCCCGCCCCGCCCGCGCCCCCGGTGGTCGCCCAGCCCCCGGTTCCCGCGCCGCCCCCGCCGCCCGCGGTGGCGCCCGCCGCGCAGGCCGCGCCCGACCTGGCGCCGCCCGCCGCCCCGCCCGCTCCTGCCGCCGCCCCGGCGCCGGCGCCGGCCGCGCCCGCGGGGCCGCGGCCCAAGGTCATCAGCATCAGCCTGCCTCCGGAGGCCGC
>VBHE01000332.1:3004-7459 GCA_005889515.1 Chloroflexota bacterium
GGGCCGTCCGCGCCGACCACGGCGCCCTTGCCTCCGCCTCCGGCGGCGGCGCCCGCGACCGCGGCGCCGGCCGTTCCGACCTGGACGCCGGCGGCGCCCCCGGCTCCGGCGCCGGCCCCGGCCGCCGCCATCCCGCCGGCCGCGCCCGCGGTGCCCGAGGTCCCCGGGTGGAACGTGCGCACCTCCGCTCGGGAGACGGCCGAGGCCCCGGCGGCACCGGCCACGCCGCCGCCGGGCCCCGCCGAGGCCCCGGCGGCCTGGGCGCCCCCGCCCTCGTCGGCGCCGCCGCCGGTCACCTTCAGCCCGGCCGGCGAGGAGGCCTCGGTCGCCGCCGCCGCAGCGGTGACCGAGCCGCCGGCCGCAGCCCCGGCCGCCGCCGAGCGCGGGATGATGGCCCGCCTGGCCCGCGATCCCCGCACCTATGCGACCGTCGGCGTCTTCTTCGCGGTCTGGGCGGTGGTGTTCATCATCGTCGCTGTGCTCATCGGCGCGAGCAACCAGCGGCTGCTGGTCGCCGCCGTCGTGGTCGCGGCGGTGGGCTTCGTCACCGCGATCGTCGGGCTCGCGCTGGGGCCGCGCCGGGTCACCTGAGCACGCAGCGGAGGCGCCGCAAGCGCCGCACCGTCCGCTCCCTCCTCGACGAGGTGATCGCCGAGAAGGAGTTCCTCTCGCCCGGGTTGCCGTCCGGCGCCCGCGCGGACGAGCCGCCCATCGGCGTCCGCCAGGGCGGCGGCCCCTTCTCCGCGGGCCGCAGCCACCGCCGCCGGCGCAGCGCCAGCCCCCTGCCGCCGCCGGCCGGGTCGTGTTCCTCGCCGCCGAGCCTCCGCCCGACGTCCGCCCCGACCCGGCCGCCGAGGTGGAGGCCGGGGCCGCACCGCCCCCGCGGGGCGAGTGGCTCGGGAGCTGGATCGCGGTGGCGGTCGCGGCCGCGCTGATCCTCGTGGTCTTCCTGGTGGGGATGGGTATCACCCGGTGAACGGGGTCGGGCGTGCCGGCGCCGGGATCGCGTCCGCGGGCGCGATCGCCTGGCTGGCCGGCTGCTCCGCCCTCTACCAGCGGGCCATGGGACGGGTCGGGCGCGACCTCCCGGACCCGGCCGCGCTGACGCCCGCTCCCGACGTGCTCGAGGTACGCACCGGCGACGGGCTGCGCCTCCTCGCCTGGCACCTCCCCGGAACCCTGCCGGCGGGGGTCGTCGTCAGCGGCGGGAATCGGGCGGGGGCCGGGGACGTTCTCGGCATCGCCACCGCGCTGCAGCGCGCCGGCCTCCATGTCGTCGTCCACGGCTGGCGCGGGACCCCCGGGTGCGACCCCGCCCCCCACACCCTCGGCGTCCACGAGCGGCGCGACCTCGAGGCAGTGATCGACGCCGTCGAGCGGCGGCTCGGCCGCCTGCCGCTCCGGCTGCTCGGCTGGCGGTGTGCACCGACTGCGCCTTCGACGATCCGCGGCGGGTGCTCGGGCAGGGGGTGTGGCGGACCCTGCGCATCCCCGGGCCGGTGCTCACCGCGCCGGTGGGGGCGGTGCTCGCACTCCGTGCCGGCGCCCGGTTCAGCGATTTCCGGCCGCTCGAGGCCGTCTCGCGGATCCCGCCGCGGCCGCTCCTGCTCATCCACGGCGCGGCGGACGCGAGCGTCCCCGTGGACCACGCGCGACGCCTCCACCGTGCCGCCGGACCGGGGGCGGAGCTCTGGATCCAGCCGGGGGTGGGTCACTGCGCCGGCTACCACGCCGATCGCGAGGGCTACGTCCGCAGGGTCGGGGGCTTCCTCGTCGACGCCCTCTCGCGTTGACAATACCACAATAATGTAGTACGATGCGGCGCATGGCCGTCCACCCCCGCCCCGCAGGCCTCCGCCCCGGGGCCGCCCGCCGCCGCGAGCGGGCGGTGGCCGTCGCCGGGGAGCTCTCCGGCCGCTCCGAGGCGGAGCTCATCGCCCACGTGCTCGGCGGCGCCGACCCCACTGCGGAGGCGCGCCGCTGGTCGCACGAGGTGGCCCGGCTGCCGGCGTGGCGCCGGCGCTCGCAGGGGTCGCCGCCGAGCCGGCGCTGCGACTCGCCGCGCTCTGGGAGCTCGCCGACCGCTGGTATCCGGACGACCGCCCCGCGGTGGGCTCGCCGCGCGATGCCGCGCTCCTGCTCGACGACCTGCGCACCGCGCCCACCGAGCGGATCGCGGTGCTCCTCCTCGACTCCCGCCACCGGCCGATCGGCTCCGAGGTGGTCGCGCTCGGCACCATCAACGCGTCGAGGCTGCAGCCGCGCGACGTCCTCGCCCCGGCGCTGACCCGCGGCGCCTCGGCGATCGTCGTCGGCCACAACCACCCGAGTGGCGACCCCTCGCCGAGCGCCGCCGACCGTCGGGTCACCACCGCGCTCCGCGAGGCGGCGATCATCGTCGGCGTCCCCCTCCTCGACCACCTCATCCTCACCCGCCACGGCCAGTACTCCTTCCGCGACGCCGAGGGCTGGGACCTGGAGGACCCCGCCGAGTGACGGACGGCCGGGGGTTCGGGCACGATGCGGGGCATGACGGCGCTGCGCGGCACCCGGACCGAGGCCAACCTCCGCGCCGCCTTCGCCGGCGACTCCCAGGCCGACCGCCGCTTCGTCTACTTCGCCCGGCGTGCGGACATCGAGGGACGCGCCGGGGCGGCGCGGCTCTTCCGCGACCTCGCCGCGGGCGAGACCGGCCACGCGCTCGGCCACCTCGAGCTCCTCGAGGAGGTGGGCGACCCGGTCACCGGCATGCCGCTGGGGGACACCGCGGCCAACCTCCGCAGCGCCCTCGCCGGGGAGACGCACGAGCACACCGAGCTGTACCCTGCGCTCGCCCGGACCGCCCGCGAGGAGGGGTTCGAGGAGATCGCCGACTGGTTCGAGGCGCTCGGCGGCGCCCACCGCCTCCGGGCGCGGCGGCTCGCCGCGACGCTGCGGGCGCTGACCGAGGCGGGGGAGGAGGAGCAGACATGAGGCCGCTCGCCGCCGACGAGGTGCGACCGCCCGCCGTCTACGAGGCGGTGCGGGCGGAGGCGCTCCACGACCTGCTCGCGCAGCGGTCGTCGCGGAGCATCGCGGTCGGCGACCTCATCGCCCTCCTCTTCGAGAACCGGGTCACCGTCGCCGGCGCCCTCGAGGAGCAGCTCCGCGCCGCCCAGATCGAGGAGCCGGGGCGGATCGCCGCGGAGGTGGAGGTGTTCAACGCCCTCCTCCCCGGGGAGCGGGAGCTCACCGCCACCCTCTTCCTCGACTGCGACGACCCCGCCGAGGCCGGCCGCCGGATGCGCGACCTGCCCGGGCTCTCGGCGCACGTCCACCTCGAGGTCGACGGCAGCCGGGTGGAGCGGGTGGAGACCGCCGCCTCTCCTCCGGAGGCCGGCGACGAGACCGTGGCCCTCCTCCGCTTCCGCCTCAGCGAGGATCAGTGCGCCGCGGTGGAGCGCGGTGGCGAGGTGGTGGCGCTCTGCGACCATCCCGGACACCGCGCCCGCACCGTCCTCGACGACGCTCAGCGGCGCGCCCTCGCCGAGGACCTGGGCCGCTGATCACCGCGACCCCGGGCGGCTCGAGGCCGCGGGTGCTGGTCGACGCCACCGCGCTCCGCGACGGCCGGTCCGCGGCGGGCATCGGCCGCTACGTCGCCCGCCTGCTCGCCGCGCTCGAGGCGCTCCCCGACGGGCCCCGGGTGACCGTGGTGCGGCCGCCGGGCCGGGCCCGCAGCGAGAACCGCGGCTGGCGCTGGCTCGCCGGCCAGCCGTGGGCGCTGGGGACGGCCGTCGCGCGGCGGCCGGTCGCGGTGCACGGTCCCGCGGGCGAGCCGGTGCTCGGCTGGCCGCTGCGCCGGCAGGTGGTCACCGTCCACGACGTCGTCCCCTGGACCGCGGCGGCGGCCCACCCGCCGGGACCCGGCCTGGCCGCGTACCTCGCGGTGCAGCGCCGGCTGCTGCGCGGCTGCGGGGCGCTGATCGCGGTGAGCGCGACGGTCGCGGCGGAGGCGGCGGCGGCCCTGGACATCCCCGAGGCGCGGTTCGCGGTCGTCGCCGAGGGCGTCGAGGCGCCCTTCACGAGCGAGCCGGGCGCCGCGGATGCCCGGCTGCGGGCGGCCGCCGGCGCCCCCGAGGGCGGCTACCTGGTCTGGGCGGGGAGCCTGCGCAGCCCCGACCCGCGCAAGGCGCTCGATGTCCTCGTCGAGGCTGTCGGCCTGCTCGAGAAGGAGGGACGGGGGGTCCCGCTCGTGCTCGCCGGTGCACCGGGGGCGGCGTCGGTCGAGCTCGCCGGGCTCGCCCGGGAGCGCTCGGTCCGCCTCCACCTCCCCGGCTTCGTCAGCGACGAGGCGCTCGCCGCGCTCTACCGAGGCGCGGCCGCGGCGGTGCTGCCCTCGCGCCACGAGGGGTTCGGGTTGCCCGCGCTCGAGGCGATGGCATGCGGCGCGCCGCTGGTCGCCGGCCGCGCCGG
>VBHE01000333.1:0-360 GCA_005889515.1 Chloroflexota bacterium
CGACGAGCTCGGCCATCGCGCCGATCGTCTCCTCGATCGGCACCATGGGATCGACGCGGTGCAGGTAGTAGAGGTCGACGTGGTCGACCCCGAGACGTCGCAGCGACGCCTCGCACGCCTGGCGAACGTACGCCGGGTCGCCCCGCAGGGTGCGCTCACCGTTCCCGCCGAACAGGATGCCGAACTTCGTCGCGAGCTGGACCTGGTCGCGGCGGCCGCGGATCGCGCGCCCGACGAGCTCCTCGTTGGTGTGCGGCCCATAGGCGTCCGAGGTGTCCAGGAAGGTGATCCCGAGGTCGAGGGCGCGGTGGATGGTCGCGATCGAGGTGGCGTCGTCGCGCTCCTCCCCGGTCCCGTAGA
>VBHE01000333.1:407-3204 GCA_005889515.1 Chloroflexota bacterium
CGTGAGATCTTGTAGTCGAGGGCGGTGAGCGCGTCCTGCAGCTCGGCGAGCCGGAGCAGGACCTCGGCGAGGTGGTTCTCGAGCATCTCGAGCCGGCACCTGGCGCTGGAATCTCCCTGGCGGACGAGGGCGACGTACTCGCGGAGGACGCGGATCGGCATCCCGGTGCGGCGCATCCGCTGCAGGAAGAGGACGCGGTCGAGGTCCGCCTCGGTGTAGCGGCGCCGCCCGCCTCCGTCACGCGGGACGGCGTCGAGCAGCCCGGCGCGCTCGTAGTAGCGCAGGGTGTGGGGGGAGAGGCGGCGGTCGCGGGCCGCCTCGGCGATCGAGAGGGTGGCGATCATGCCGCCCACCCTAGGACTTCGAGTGCGCTCGAAGTCAAGCCCGGGGGCGCGCTTGTCAACGATCGCCCGACGTGCCATCATCGCCGCCCTCGCACCCGGATGGGGAGCCGCCCACCGCGGCGACCGCCCTCCGGACCAGGAAGGAAGGATTGGTGCCATGAAACGTGTTCTCGTCGTCGTGGTGGGCGCCGTCGTCGCCGCCGTCTCCGCGATCGTCGCCAAGCGCCGGATCCGCCCCGCGTCGCACTGACGCCGGGCGCGACCGCTGCGGGGCGCCGCCACGCCCCAAGGCCCGTATACTTACCAGCGCGCAAGTAGAAGCGTTGGGAGGCGGGTCCAATGGGCATCTCCTAGCCGGTCGTCAAGCCCGACTTCCAGCGCCGGCGGCGCCACTTCATCTTCGGCAAGGACCACGAGCGCCTCCGGGAGTCGATCCGCGCCTTCGTCGACCGCGAGATCGTCCCCCACGTCGAGGAGTGGGAGGAGACCACCTTCCCGGACTCGATCGTGCGCCGCATGGGCGAGCTCGGGCTGCTCGGCCTCTCCGTGCCCGAGGCGTACGGCGGACAGGGCGGCGACTACTTCTGCAACATCGTCCTCGCCGAGGAGATCGCCCGCGGAGGCAGCGGCGGTCTGCTCATGGGCCTGTCGGTCCACACCGACATGGTCATCCCCCCGATCCTCAAGTTCGGCACCGAGGAGCAGAAGCGCACCTGGGTGACCAGCGGCGCGACCGGACGTCAGATGTTCTGCCTGGCGATGACCGAGCCCGACGCCGGCTCCGACCTCGCCGGCACCAGCACCCGCGCGGTGCGCGACGGCGACGGCTGGGTGATCAACGGCTCGAAGACCTTCATCACCAACGGGCACCGCGCCGCCATGGTGATGCTCCTCACCCGCACCGACCCCGACGCGGGCCACGAGGGCTTCACCGTCTTCCTGGTTCCCATGGACGCCCCCGGCGTGATCCGCGAGCGGCGGCTTCGGAAGATGGGGATGCACGCCTCCGACACCGCCCTCCTCGCCTTCCAGGACGTGCGCGTCCCCGGCTCGGCGGTGCTCGGCGAGGCGGGAAAGGGCTTCTACCAGATCATGTGGGAGCTCCAGGCCGAGCGGCTCATCGGCGCCGCGGGGTGCCTCGCCTACGCCGAGTACGCCTTCGACCGCGCCCTCGGGTACGCCCGCGAGCGCGCCGCCTTCGGCCGACCCATCGGCAGCTTCCAGGCGATCCGGCACAAGTTCGCGGCCATGGCGACCCGGATCGAGGCGGCGCGGCAGCTCATCTACGCGACCGCCTGGAGCTACGCCGGCGGCGACTACCCGGTCCGCGAGATCTCCATGGCGAAGCTGCTCGCCGCCCAGACCGCCTGGGAGGTTGCGGACCAGTGTGTCCAGATCTACGGCGGCGCCGGGTACATGCGCGAGCACCCGGTCGAGCGCGTGCTCCGCGACATCCGCCTCTACCGGATCGGCGCCGGCACCGACGAGATCATGCTCGACGTCATCGGCAGGTCGTTCGGGATCTAGGCCGAGTCACAATCCAGCGGCGATGGTCGGCCGCAGAGCTCGAACGATCCCGCTTCGCGACGGGTCGCTGGTGCGCATCCGCCCGATCGCCCCGGACGACAGGCAGGCGCTGCGCGCCGCCTGGGACCGGCTCAGCCCGGAGTCGCGGTACCGGCGCTTCCTCTCCCCCATGCCCGAGCTGAGCGAGTCCATGCTCGACTTCCTCACCGAGGTGGACCACCACGACCACGAGGCGCTCCTCGCCGTCGACACCGAGAGCGAGGTCGCCGTCGGGGTGGCGCGCTACGTCCGCTCCGCCGAGGACCCGGACGTCGCCGAGGTGGCGATCACCGTCGACGACGCCTGGCAGGGACGCGGCCTCGGCACGCTCCTCCTCGGACGCCTGGCAACCCGGGCTCGGGGTGAGGGGGTGCGTCGCTTCAGCGCGCTGGTCATGGCGGACAATCCCCGCGCGCTCCGGGTGATCCGCGGGATCGGCGACAGCCAGACCTCCCGCGACGGCGCCTACGTCGAGCTCCGGGTCGAGCTCCCCGCCCGCCGCGGCGTCGGCGCCGACCTGAGCCGGCTGCTCCGCGAGACCGCGACCGGGTCGGTGGTCTTCGTCGGCGGCGCGGTGCGGCACGCGATGAGCGCCGCCCAGCCGCGGCCTCGGCCGGAGGCGCCGCCGCCGGCGGGGGACGGTGAGCTGCGCAGCATCGTCGCCGGCACCGACGGCTCCGCCACCGCCGAGCGCGCCGTCCGCCAGGCGGTGGCGCTCGCCGCTCGCTTCGGCGCCCGCCTCCACCTCGTCAGCGCCCACGCGCTCGAGAGTGGCGCCGCCCCACCCGACGACCTGCGCGCCGTCCCCGACGGGCTCTCCGACCTCGGCTGGCAGGTGACCACCGCCGGTGCCGCCGAGGCGGTGCTGACCCGGGCGGCGGACCCGA
>VBHE01000294.1:0-8925 GCA_005889515.1 Chloroflexota bacterium
TCGAGACCTTCTCCCCCGCCGACACGGTCACCGCGCTCGGCGAGCCGTTCGAGGTGATGAGTGCCTTGACCCCGTCGACCTGCTGCTGGGCGTGCGTCACCGACGCGACCGCGGCCTTGTACCCGTCGTTGATCTGCTGGTAGGCGAGCAGCTGAGCGGACAGGGTGGTGAGCGCCTGCTGGCGCTGGGTGATCAGCGGTCCCAGCGCGTTCACCCGCGCGGCGTCGGCGGCGATCCGCGCCTGCTCGAGCTGCACGGTGAGCTGCGAGAGCTCGGCCACCTTGAGACGGTAGTCCACGTCGGGCGAGAGCAGGCCGGTCTGCTTGGTGAACTGGGCGAGTGCGTCGCTCGCGGCGGACTGCTCGCCCTGGGCGGTGACCAGCGCCGCCTGCGCCAGCGACAGCTGGGGCGCCACCAGGGCGTCGAGGGAGAGATGGGCGGCCAGCGCCGCGACCTTGGGCGCCTGCGCCTTGTTGGCGCCGATGAAGGTCACGTTGACGATGTTGCTCGACGCGCTGACCGTCGTGGCACTGAGGTTGGGGACCAGCTGGGCCGACGTCAGGCCGGTCTGCTTCGACAGCTGGTCGATGATCGGCTTGGAGGTGAGCACGTCCTTGTAGGTGCTGAAGTACTGAGTCACCGCGCTGGTCGAGTAACCCTTGGCGCTCAGCGCGGGCACGACCACCACCGCGGTGGCCTGAAATCGCGCGCTCTGGAGCAGCAGCAGCCCGGCGGTCGCGACGATCGCGAGCAGGGGAAGGGCGACGACGAGCATGAATCGACGTCGAATCGCAATGACGTAGTCCTTGATCTCCATGGTGCAGCATCGTATCGGTGCCGCCGGCTCGGGCCATGTCCCTGCTGTCGTAGCCGCTCTGCGAAGAATGGAGGACGCGGTCAGCCCTGGGCCGCGGGTGCGACCAGCTGCGTGCCCAGCGCCGCCAACCTCCCCGGTGTCAGCCCACCATATCCCTGGGGCAGCTCGACCGCGCTCGCCCCCATGCCGGCGGCGATGCCGATGACCGTCTCGAGCCCGCCCAGCTTTGCGGGCGCAGCGGTCTGAAAGGAGATCGGGGCGCCGAGCCGCTGGATCAGGGCGTACATCGGCGTGTAGTCGCCGCCCTGCGGCGGGTTGCGCAGGGAGTTGTTCTCGAGCACGCAGCGGGCTCCGAGCCGGCTGCGGCAGAGGTCCATCAGCGGTGCCGTGACCTGCACGCCGTCACCGCTGCCGGCGGGGTCGAGGCGTTGATACGGGCTGAGCGCCAGGCCGCTCCGGGTCGACCGCCACACCGCGTGCGCGTCGATCTGCTCGCTCAGACACTGGACGTCGGCGGCCTGGGTGAAGCCGGCGGCGAGAAGCGCCGCCACCGTGGTGCGGTCGTTGCGGTCGCGGATGAACGGCTCGTCATACACGGTGGTGCATCGGGACATGGTCACCTCGCGGATCTCGGGGACGGAGTCGTAGCGCGCGGCCAGCAGCGACTCGAGGTTCGCGTACGCGCGCCCGTACCCCTCCGACCAGAACCGCCCCACCGTGCCGGTGACCCCATCCGTCGGGTCGGTGACGGTGATGGGGGCACCGCCGAGGCTCTTCGCCCAGGCGGGCGCGTGGATGCCGCCGTCGATGCGCAGCTTGATGGCCAGGGGATGGGCGGGCCGGTCGGCGTTGAGGGCGCGCACCGTGGCAAGCGTCCGGTCGATCGCGTTGCCGCTGACGATCGCCCCCTCCGGCGACGGCTGCAGGTCGCTCCAGGCGACCTCGACGACCACTCCCGAGATGGCGGGAAGGTCGTCCGCCGGCGGGATCCCGTGGCGGTCGAGCAGACCCTGCATCGGCGGCTTCAGGTCGGGTCCTGGTGTCGCCGGCGCGATGGAGGGACTCGATCCCGGCGTCGCTCCGCGAACCGCAGCGGAGCTCGGCGGCGCGGGATGATCGGATGCGCGCGGCCCGGTGCTCTGCCCGCACGACGCGAGGACGAGAACCGCCGTCGCGAGCGCGGCGGCAGGATTCCGCATGAGGAGCACGGTAGCGCCGGCGCCGCGGGCTGCGAATGTCGAAATGGGCGTATGCGCACTGCGACGTCCGGAGGATGACGGTCGTCGGCACGTGGGTACGATCCTGCTACGGCGTTCCGTCACCCAGCGCTGCGAGAGCGCGGAGGTCTCCACCGATGGCCAGGGTCCTCTACATCGGAGGCTGCACACGGAGCGGAAGCACCCTCGTCGATCGGATGATCGGCCAGATCCCCGGCTACCTCTCCACCGGAGAGCTCGGGCTGCTGACCACGCACAGCCTGGTCGAGAACCGGCTCTGCGGATGCGGTGCGCGGTTCTGGGACTGCGCCTTCTGGAGGGCGGTCGGCGATCGCGCCTTCGGCGGGTGGGACCGTTCGGAGGCCGCGGAGCTCATCGACCTGCACTCTCACCTCACCCGGCACCGGCAGCTCGCTCTGCTGCTGATGCCCCGTCTCCGGCCGTCCTTCGCCCGCGACCTGGTGCGCTACCGCTCCCTGCTCGGACGCATGTACGATGCGCTCCACACCGTGAGCGGCGCCGAGGTGATCGTCGACTCGACCAAGGCGCCGGCGTACGCGTTCGCTCTTCGCGGGATTCCCGGGATCGATCTGCGCGTCGTGCACCTGGTGAGAGACAGCCGGGGCACGGCGTACTCGTCGACCAAGCGTCAGATCATGAGGGACTCCGTCGACCGGGTGGTGTGGAAGCACCGCTATCCGCCGCTGCTCATCACTCTTCGGTGGATCGTCTACCACCTGCTCTTCGATGGTCTCCGGCTGCTCGACGGACGCCAGACCGTGATTCGTTACGAGGACGTCATCGGATCGTCGCGCGAGACGCTGGCGCGCATCGCCGGCTTCGCCGGCCGGCCGGTGGACGAGAGCGGGCTGGCGTTCGCGACGCCATCGACCGTCCATCTCGGTATCGATCACACCGCGGTCGGCAACGACATGCGCTTCGATCACGGCGACATCGAGCTGCGCGAGGACGACGAGTGGCGGCGGTCGCTGGGCCGGTGGAGCCGGCGCGTGGTCACCGTGATGAGCTGGCCGCTGCTGCGCCGTTGGGGCTACGCATGACCTCGCGGCCGGCCTCTCCTCCTGTCCGGGCACGAAATTCATCGAACCTTACCGGATCGTTAAGAACCTTTCTTGCCGCCGGTGCGGGGTGAGCCCATGATGCGCCCGACTCGGTGCCCCTCTCAGGTCCCACCGGACCATACGGAGGACACCATGGAGCTCGGCAGGGGCGGTCAAGGCGGACGGTGCCTGCTGGTGACCCGGCATGTGACCGAGCGACAGCGGCTGGCGGACCGCCTTCGCCTCGATGGCTTCGCCGTGGCCATCGCCCTCAATGCCAGCGAGGCCCAGACCATGCACCAGCGGTGGGGACCCGATGCCCTTGCGGTCGACGTCGACCTCCCGGACGCCTCCGGGATCGACCTCTGCCGCTGGGTTCGCTCCCGAAGCGCTGCTCCCCTGGTGCTGCTCACCGAGGGCGACGCCGGGCGCGACCTGCTCCTGACGGCCCTGGCCGCCGGGGCCGACGACGTGTTCGCCGGTGGTGGTGATCCCGAGCTGGTCTCCACGCGGCTGGCCGCGCTGCTCCAGAGGATGGAGAAGGTGAGGGAGGCCACGGCAGCCTCTGCCCGTCCGCTGCGCGCCGGGAGGCTCACCATCGACGTGGCCCGGTACGAGGCTCGCGTCGATGGCCGGCCGATACGCCTGACACCGAAGGAGTTCGAGCTCTTGAGATTGTTCATGTCGCACCAGGGCGAGGCCATCCGGCGCTCGGCCATCATCGACGCGCTCTGGGACGGCGAGGTGCCCGCATCCAACGTGCTCGCGCGCCAGGTGAGGTCGCTGCGCCACAAGCTGCAGCCCGAGAGCACCGAGCACCGCCCCTCGACGTTCATCGAGACGGTGCCGCGCGTCGGCTACCGCCTGCGGGACGTGCCGGTCCAGCCGGCCCCCCACTCATCCACCGACAGCCGGGATGGACCGTGAGCGCCGCGCAGCCGCGGGACCGGTCGGTCGCCCCGGTCGGGAATGGCCTGGTCACCTTCGACAGCGACGAGACCACGACGACCGCGATCCGGGGAATGGACCGGCGACGCGACGATCTCGGTGGCGCGCTCTACCGGTCGATCCGCGAGGTCTGCCATGACATGCGCCAGCCCATCGCCACCGTCGGCGCGCTGGCCGAGGCCGCGCTGACCCACACGGACCTGCCCGACGAGGCGGTGCAGCGACTGCGCCACATCGTCAACCAGTCACAGCAGCTCGCCGACCTCACCGAGCAGATCGTCAACACCGGTCTGCTGGCCATGCCGGTGAATCCAGCGGATCTGCTCGCCGGCGTGGCCGACGAGGCGGCGCTGACGTACCCCGGTGTGGTGCGCCTGAGCATCGAGCCGCGGCCTCCGCTGATCGCCGATCCCGTGGCCCTGCGCCGGGCCCTGGGGAACACGCTGGAGAACGCCACCCGGGCGGCGGGCCCACAGGGCGTCGTCCTCGTCAGCCTGCACGGCGACGAGCGGTGGACCATCTTCGAGATCTGCGACTCCGGTCCCGGGTTCGGCGGCGCGCCCTCCGGCGTGGCCTCGCTGGGACTGGCCATCGCCGACCGGCTGATGCGCGCCCACGGTGGGTTCATGGAGTTCGGCCGCAGCGACCTGGGGGGAGCGCGCGTCCGTCTCCTGCTCCCTGCACGGCCGCAGTCGAGCCGGAGCTGACAGCTCGTGCGAATCCTCCTCTGCGACGATCACCGCCTGTTCAGCGAGGCCCTGACGGCCAGCCTGCAGAGCCGCGGAGAGGAGGTCGTGGCCTCGGTCGTCGAGCCGCAGGATGCGGCCAGGCTGGCGGTGGAGCTCGACGTGGACATCTGTCTCATGGACGCGCATTTCCCGGGCGGCGACAGCTTCGCCGCGGTTCGCCAGATTCTCGACGCGGCCGGCGACACGCGGGTGGTGATCCTGAGTGCCGACGACGATCGCGACATGATCTCCACGGCGCTCGCCTGCGGCGCGACCGGGTTCGTGCTCAAGCGTGCGAACATCGAGGTGATCCTCGAGGTGATGCAGCGGGTGCACGCCGGCGAGCTGGTGGTCCGGGCGGGAGGTGCGCCGGCTCATGGGGCTCGACAGGCCGGCCCGGGCGATCCGGATGCGCTCATCGAGCCGCTGACCGCTCGCGAGCAGGAGGTCCTGGCCAAGCTCGTCCTCGGACAGAACACCGAGATCATCGCCCTGGCCATGGGTATCAGGACCAGCACCGCACGAACCCACATCCAGAACGTGATGAGCAAGCTCGGTGTTCACACCAAGGTGGGCGCCGTCGCCTTCGCCGTCGGCAACGGCCTGGTGCCCCTCTGTCCGCCCGACCTCCAGGACGCCATCCGCGCGGCCACCCGGCCGCAGCTCGAGGCGCGGCCACCGTCGCCGCAGCGAACCGCCGTCGCCGCCTCCCGGGTGCGGACCGACCGGCTGGGACGGCGGGTGCCGGCCCAGCTCCGCGACCGCGCCGCCTCGTAACCTGCCTCAGGCCACGTCGAGGCCGCGACGGCGGCGGACCGTGCGGTCGAGGGGCGCGAAGATCAGCGCATCGACGAGCACCCCGACGGCGAGGATGACGAGGATCGCCATCAACATCAGCCGCATGTCGACCTGCACCCGTCCCTGGTCGAGCAGCTGTCCGAGGCCGAGACCCAGCGACGGACCGGTGGTGATGATCTCCGCCGCCATCAACGAGCGCCACGAGAACGACCACGCCTGTTTGAGCCCGGCGACGTACCCGGGCAGGGCTGCGGGGAGGACGATGTGGCGGTACCGGGCGACGCCGTGGGCCCCCAGGGCCGCGCCGACGCGGAGCAGGAGCGGAGGGATGTTGTCGACGGCGGAGACCAGCCCGCCGGCGATCGACGGGAATGCGCCCATGATCACGACGAAGAGGATGGTGGTCTGCGACAGCCCGAACCAGATGATGCCGACCGGCACCCAGGTCACGGAGGGCAGGCTCTGAAGCGCGGCGACCGCCGACCCGATCGCGTAGCGCACCATGCGCACGCGGGCGATCAGCAGGCCCAGCGGGGTGCCGATGAGGACGGCGAGCACGTAGCCCTCGAAGCCGTGGCGCAGGCTGGTCCAGACCGCCTCGCTGATGTTCCCGGCCCGCGCCTGGTCGATGAAGGTCTGCCAGACGTCGCCCGGGGAGGGGAGCACATAGTCCGCCGAGACGTGGAGGGAGACGGCGAGCTGCCAGACACCGAGCAGGCAGGCGGCGGCGACCAGCTTGGGCACGACCACGCGGAGTATCCGGCGCCGCCGCCTGCGCCTGCCCCCGACCGGCAGGGCGAGCGCGTCGAGCCCCGCCTCGACCGAGTTGTTGCGGAGCTCAGCGATGGCCATGGCGGCGGATCTCGTCGCGCAGGCGGTCGGTGACGCACGCGCTGAGCGTCGCCACCTCCGGCGAGTCCATGCGGCGCGGACGCGGAATCTCCACGTCCCAGGCGGCGACCACCCTGCCCGGCCGCGACGACAGCATCACCACCCGGTCGGCGAGGCGAACCGCCTCGCGGACGTTGTGGGTGACGAAGACCACGGTGACGCCGGTGGCGACGTGGATGCGCGCGATGTCCTCGTGGAGGACGTCGCGGGTGATGGCGTCGAGCGCGGCGAAGGGCTCGTCCATGAGCAGCAGCCGCGTCGTCTGGGCCAGTGCCCTCGCCAGCGCGACGCGCTGCCGCATCCCGCCACTGAGCTCGTGGGGCCGCTTTCGCGCGAAGCCCTCGAGGTGCACGAGGCGGAGCAGCTCGGCCACCCGGGCATGGCGGGTGTTCCTGGCCACCTTCTGCAGGCGCAGGGGCAGGGCGACGTTGTCGGCGACGGTGAGCCAGGGCAGCAGTGCCGGCTCCTGGAACATCAGGGCGGGCCGCCCCTCGGCGACCTCGATCCGGCCTCGGGTGGGCCGGTCGAGGCCGGCGATCATGGAGAGCAGGGTGGACTTGCCGCAGCCCGATGCGCCCACCAGGCAGAGGAAGTCGCCGCGATGGACCTCGAGGTCCACGCCCTCGACGGCGACCACCCGCTCGGCTCCGGAGCCGTACACCTTGCCGACCGCCTCCATGGACACGGCCACCTCGTCGACCAGTCCGGTGCCGATTCGCCGCGGTGCGAGAGCGAGGCTGGTCACTGGAGGCCGTACCCGGCACTGCTCACGGTCGCCAGGCCCGCGAGGCGCAGCGCGTCGTTGAGCGGTTGCAGGTCGAGGATGCGGTGGAGGTCGACCGCGCCCAGCAGCCCCACCGCGTGAGCGTCGGCGGCCGCTTCGACCAGCGCGTCCGGGAGCGGGTCGACGCTGAAGTGCAGGCGCGTCCAGGCCTGGTCGAGCACCGCGGTGGTGAGCGCCTTGGTGGTCAGCCGGCGCAGCGCGTCGTCGACCGCCACCCTGGCCTTGGCGGGGTTGGAGTTGATCCAGTCGATGGCGGCGATGTTGCCCTGCACCAGCCGGCGTACGACGTCGGGATGCTGGTCGAGCAGCGCGGTGGTCACCACCAGCAGGGTGGTCGGGAACCTGCCGTCCGGCCAGAGCGTTGCCTCGTCGACGAGCAGCCGCCCGCCCGCCTCGCCGATCATCCGGCTCAGGTAGGGCTCGGGCACCCAGGCGCCGTCGATCTGCCCCTGCTTGAAGAGCTGGACGATGGAGGAGTTGTCGGTCGGGGTGATGGTGACGTCACCACCACCCTGGAGGGTGGTGTGCATCCCGTGCGCGGCGAGGTATGCGCGCAGGGCGACGTCCTGGGTGTTGCCCAGCTGGGGTGTGGCCAGCGTCCTGCCCCGGAGCTCCGCCACCGAGGTGATCCCCGGGCGCACCACCAACCCGGCTCCGCCGTAGGTGGCGCCGGAGACGATGCGGATCAGGCTGCCTCTGCTCTTCACGAACGCGTTGATGGCCGGGTTGGGACCGATGAAGGCGGCGTCCAGGGCCCCACCGAAGATCGCGGTCACGGCGTCGGGCCCCGAGTTGAACGTCTGCGTCTGCAGGTGCACGCCGCCCCCCAGCGCGCCGGCGAACATGTTGCGGTCGACCCCGACGATGGCCGGCGCGTGGGTGAGGTTGGAGAGGTAGCCGAGGCGGACGGTCACGCCGGAGGTCGCTCCCCCGGCGGTCGCCGGCTCGCCGCAGCCTGCGAGCAGTCCCGCGGCTGCGCCGAGCAGGGCGACCGAGCCCGCGAGGTGGCGTCGTAGGTGGCGCCGGCGGCGGCCGTGCGGCCCGCTCACGACGCCAGCTCCACGGCGGCCGCCGTGCGGAGGTACCCCTCGGTCTCGAGGTGGCCGAGGATCAGGTCGGCAACGCCCTCCGCACTGGTGGTGGCGGTGTCCACGACCAGCTCGGCGTCATCCGGCGGCTCGTACGGGTCCGAGATCCCGGTGAATCCGGCGATCAGTCCGGCCCGTGCCTTGGCGTACAGCCCCTTGCGGTCACGCTCCTCGCACACCTCGATCGAGGTGGCGACGTGGACCAGGGTGAACCCGGCACGCTGCTGTGCGGTCATGGCGCGCACCTCCTTGCGGAGGGCGTCGTAGGGGGCGATCGGGGCGCAGATGGCGATGCCGCCGTGGCGGGCGACCTCGGAGGCGACGTAGCCGATGCGTCGGATGTTGAGGTCGCGATGCTCCTTGGAGAAGCCCAGCTCGGAGGAGAGGTACTTGCGGACCACGTCACCGTCGAGGAGGGTCACAGAACGGCTCGATCTCTCGACCAGCTTCACCAGCAGGGTCTGGGCGATGGTGGACTTGCCGGACCCGGAGAGACCGGTCAGGAACACCACGAAGCCCTGACGGTCGCGCGGCGCGTAGCTGCGCCTCAGCTCGCGGGCGACCTCCGGGAAGGTGAACCACTCGGGAAGCTC
>VBHE01000294.1:8977-10648 GCA_005889515.1 Chloroflexota bacterium
TGTCCTCCTCGAGGTAGGTGTCGAGGTCGGGCGCGTAGACCAGCATCTGGAACGGAACCATGCCGACCCCCAGCTCGTCCTGGTGGGCGCGCACCATCTCCTGCGCCTCGTAGGGATCGTAGAAGGGGCGCCCCTGCGCATCACTTCCCGGGCCGGCGTGGTCACGCCCGACGATCAGGTGCGTGCATCCGTGGTTCTTGCGGATGATCGCGTGCCACAGCGCCTCCCGCGGCCCCGCCATGCGCATGGCGAGGGGGAGCAGGGCCAGCCGGGTGGTCGCCGGCGGGTAGCGGTCGAGCAGTGCCATGTAGCAGCGCACGCGAGTGGCGTGGTCGACATCGCCGGGCTTGGTCATCCCCACCACCGGGTGGATGAGCAGCTGGCCTCCGACCTTGCGAGCCGCGCGCCGGGTGAGCTCCAGGTGGGCGCGGTGCATGGGATTGCGAGTCTGGAACGCGACGACGCGACGCCAGCCGGCCTGGACGAACTCGGCACGCAGCTCTGCCGGAGTCCTGCGGAGGTGCTTGAAGTCGTAGTGTGCCGGAGGCACGACGCCCTCGAGCCGGCCCCCGACGCAGGACCGGTGGGTCGCCTCCAGCAGCTGGTGGACACCAGGGTGCTCCGGGCTCCGCGTGCCGTAGACGGTCTCCGCCTCGAGACCTCGATCGGGCCGCCAGACGGTCTCCACCCTCAGCGTCGCCAGCATCACGCCCTCGGGGTCGCGCAGCGCCAGGAGGTCGTCGATCCGCAGCCGGCCGGCGATGTCGTCATCGACGTCGAGGGTGATGGGAATCGGCCACAGGGTCCCGTCGGCCAGGCGCATGGAGGCACAGACGGAGTCGTGGTCCGCAGGGCCCATGAAGCCGGTCAGCGGTGAGAAACCCCCGGTGAGCAGCAGCTCGAGGTCACAGAGCTGGCGCGGGGTGAGATCCCACGACGGCATGGTTCGGGCGAGGGAGCGCAGCTCGGCCACGCGCTCGGGCCCTGCCATGGCGTCGACCAGGGTACCGCCGTGCGGCGGGATGAGGCCGTGGAGGGAGACGTGACGGCCGCTCACCTCCACCGATCCGTCGCCGCGGGCATCGATCATCACAGTCTGGTCGGACATCCGTGTGCGCCTCCTCGGCCGTTCGATGGGAATGGCCAGGCCGCAGACCCGGCGTGTCGAAGGCGTTCATTGTCGGTGCGCGCCGCCGCGCAGTCATGCCAAAGAGGACGTACCGGGACTACGCCGAGCGCCTCCTCGACCGGTGGTGCCACGGCGTAGATCGAATACGCCGTCCATCGCACGCCCTCTCCCACGCAGTCCTGCAATCGTCCGATTGACGTGTCGCCGGCAACGGAGCTCAATTGATCCGCACGTCGCCGCCGTACTCGATCGGCACCCGGCGATCTGTGATGTCAGGAGAATGCGCGTTGAGCGAACGGGGTCCGTGGCGCATCGCCGTGGTCGGCCAGCGCGGAGTACCAGCCACATTCGGCGGTATCGAGCGCCATGTCGAGGAGATCGGCGCGCGCCTTGCGGCCCGAGGCCACGAGGTGACCGTCTTCCTGCGCAGCGGGTACGTCACCGACGCCCCACGTACTCATCGTGGCATGCACCTCCGCCAGGTGCCGACGGTGAGCAGCAAGCGCCTGGAGTGCATCGTGCACAGCGCTCTCTGCACCTGC
>VBHE01000334.1 GCA_005889515.1 Chloroflexota bacterium
GACGGCCGGCCGGGCCCGAAGCTGCTCCTGCAGAAGGTGCCCGAGACGAAGGCGGTCAAGAACCGGATGCACATGGACATCGAGACCGCGGACATCGAGAGCGAGGCGGCGCGTCTCGAGGCGCTCGGCGCCTGCCGTGTCAGCCCCGGCACCATGAGTGAGCACGGCAGCACGTGGATCCTCATGACCGATCCCGAGGGCAACGAGTTCTGCGTCTGCGACAGCGGCGCCGGAGCCGGAGGAGGAGGCTGACCCGGGGTGGTCAGATCGCGGTGACGTGGCGGGGCTGGTAGAGCATGACCTCGACGTCGCCGGGCAGCACAATGGTGATGGCGACGCCGAAGCCGGCGGTCTGCCTGTCGCCGCGGAACTCGATCCCCCGGTCGCGGAGCTCGGCGACGGTGGCGTCGAGGTCGTCGCACATGAGGCTCAGCTCGTGCCGCGGCTGGTCGCCCGGGTGCACGGCGAGCTCGGCCGGCGGCAGCGCGAAGATGAGCCATCCGTCATGGGCGTCGACGTGGTGCCAGCCGAAGACGTCGCGGAGCACGGCGCGGAGCGCCTCGGGCTCCGAGGTGTGGAACAGGGCGTGGACCCCGGTGATCGCCATGCTCGGTCTCCCAGGTGCTCGACGGACTCGCGGGTACGGTACGCCGTCGCTAGCATCGCGGGCGTGATGGACGAGGACCTCGACTCCCTCTCCCACGACGATCTCGTCCGGGAGGTGAAGCGCCTTCGAGAGGGGATCCGGCGCCATCGCGACTCCACCGGCCACGATCTCTGCTGGCACCATCCCCACCTCTGGGGTCTGCTCCCGGAATCCACCGATCCGCTTCCCGAGGTCCCCGGATGGCCTCAGTTCCTGCGCGGGTGCATCCGGTATCGCCAGTCGCTCGACGAGCGACTCCCCGACGCCCCGCGGACCACCCGCGACTACCTCGGATAGCACGATGACGTCCGGCGACGCCGCGGCGAGCAGCCTGACCCTGGGACGGCGGACCGTGGTGCTGACCCATCCCGACCGTCTGCTCTTCCCCGACGACGCGATCACCAAGCGCGAGCTCGCCGACTACCACGCGGCGATGGCGCCGCACATGCTCCCGCATCTGCGCGGTCGCCCCCTGATGCTGCAGCGATTCCCCCAGGGCATCGACGGGCCGGGGTTCATGCAGAAGGACGCCCGCGGGCTCCCCGACTGGGTCCATCGCGTCGAGGTGCGCAAGGAGGGGGGCACGGTGACGCACCCGATCGCGGACGACGCCGCCACCCTCGTCGTCCTCGCCAACCAGTCGTGCGTCACCCTCCACGCCTGGCTCAGCCGCGTCGGGCACCTCGAGTGCCCCGACCAGATCATCTTCGACCTCGACCCCTCCGCCGACGACCTGCCCCTGGTGTGCGAGGCGGCACGGGCGCTCCGCGGCCTCCTCGACGAGCTGGAGCTCCCCGCCTACCTGAAGACGTCCGGGTCGCGCGGCCTCCACGTGGTCACGCCCCTCGACGGCCGGACCGGTCTCGAGGAGGTGCGCGCCTTCGCCCACGACGTCGCCTCGGTGCTGGTGGCGCGGATGCCGGACGCGCTCACCGTCGAGTTCCGCAAGGAGAAGCGGCAGGGCCGGCTGTTCGTCGACACCCTGCGCAGCGGGTACGCGCAGACGGCGGTCGCCCCGTACTCGGTGCGCCCGCTGCCCGGGGCGCCGGTCGCGGCACCGCTGCGCTGGGAGGAGCTCGACGAGCCCGGCTTCCACGTCCGCCGGCACACCCTGCGCACGGTGCCGGAGCGGGTCGAGCGCGAGGGCGACCCCTGGGCGGGGATGGGCCGCCACGCGCGTGCCCTCCACGGCCCCCGGCGGCGCCTGGCCGGGCTGCAGGGGCGCCACGGCTGACGGGCTTGCCGCCCGCCACCCACGGCCGTCAGCATGCGCGCCCATGGACGCATCGATCGAACACGCCGGCGCCGGTGGGATGGTGGAGCGGGCACGCCGCCGCGACTTCTCGCCGGCGCGCGTCTACCGGGAGGAGCTCGCCACCAGCCCGCGCCGGGAGCGGATGTTCCTCGGGTCGGTGGGCTTCTTCGCCGGTTTCGGCGGCGCCCGGCTGGTGACCCACGCGATCCGCCGCGGCGTCGGGCCCTTCGGCAACCTCTCCGTCGGCGGCCGTCACCTCCACCACCTCGTGTTCGGCATCGGCGGCCTGCTCGGCACCGGCTACCTGTGCCCGATGCTGGTCGGCACCGACCCGGCCACCGCACGGCGCACCTCGCGGGCGACGGCCGCGGCATACGGTGTCGCCTCGGCGCTGACCCTCGACGAGTTCGCCCTCTGGCTGAACCTGCAGGACGTCTACTGGGCGAAGCAGGGCCGGGAGAGCGTCGACGCCGCCGCGCTCTTCGGCGGGGTGCTGTCGATCGGGCTGTGGGGCGCGCCGTTGTTCCGCGGCCTCGGCGGCGAGCTGCGCAAGCTGTGGCGGTAGCCGTCAGCTGAAGTGGGTGCGCGGCCGCTCCTGGAGCACGCCGTCGAGGTACAGGTCGACCCTCTCGTTGTAGAAGCACGCGAGGCCGGCGATCTTCTGGCTCTCCGCGAACGGCGAGCGGTAGATCCAGACCGCATCGGGATGGACCCCGCGGCCGGTGTCGAGCGTCCAGTACGTGGCGACCCCCTTGTACGGGCAGTGGGTCTCCGTCGTCGACGGACGCAGCAGCTCCATCCGGACGTCGGTGATCGGCAGGTAATACCGCGGCGGGAGGTTGGTCTCGAAGAGGACGCGCGGCTGGTGCGACTCGGCGATGACGACGCCGGGGTCGCGCGGATGGGTGTAGACGGGCTCGTCCTCCTCGAACCACTCGTCCATCGCGCCCCACTCCAGCCGGACGGCGTCGCGCAGCGGCTCGAGCGGCGACTCCGGGTGACGCCGCGCCGCGCCCGCGGCGGTCACGCCGCCGATCCGCACGTCGTAGATCTCGGCGTCGCCGCGGCTGGGCGAGTGCTCGACGCGTCCCGTCGGGACCAGCTCGGCGGGCACGTCCCCGGCGGGCAGGTAGTAGGTGGGGTAGTACGGCCTCTCCCACACCAGAAGGGGCCGCCGCGAGTCGGCGACGAGCCGCCCGCCGAGGTAGGCGCGTACGCGCTTGTGGCCGGGCTCGGTGCGCACGCGTCCGCGCGAGGCCGTCGTGGTCGTCGTCGTCTGGGTCATGGTGATCTCCGGTCCTGCTGCCACGGCCACCCTACCGCACCCGCTCGCGACGCCGACTCCGCGCGCGATGATGCGCCCATGGCACCACCACCGCTCCCCGACGGCGTCGATCCGCTGGAACTCCTCGACACCGAGCAGGAACGCGTCGAACGCTTCCTCGCGAGCCTGGACGCCGCCGGCTGGGACGCCGGCACCGCGTGCACGGGATGGCGCCGCCGCGAGATGGTCGCCCACCTCCTGGGAGGGGAGGTCTACAACCGCGCCTGCCTCGACGACGCCCTCCCCACCCTGTTCGCCGAGGGAGGCGCGGCGGGCGTCACCGACGTCGACAGCTTCAACGCCTGGCGGGTCCGGCTGAGTGAGGAGAAAGCGGCGGCCGAGGTCCTCGCCGAGTGGCGGAGCGCCGCTGCCGAGGTGCGGGGCAGGCTCCGCGAGCGCGGCGTCGAGGGCACCCTTCCGACCATGGTCGGTCCCTACCCGGTGGGGGCGCAGGCCTTCCACCTCGCATTCGAGGCGGCGATCCACGGCGACGACATGGACATCCCCATCCCCACGGAGGAGGTGGCCCCACGGCGGGCGTGGATGGCGGCCTTCTGCGCCTGATCGCTGGCGGAGGAGGGGCGCCCGGTCGAGGTGAGCCGCGAGAACGGGGTGCCGAGGCGCGGCTCGACGACGCCGCCTTCATCGCCCACTTCGCCGGCCGCCGCATCGACCCCTCCCTGCCGGGCTCGCTCGCCGGTGCGCTGCGGATGTACGGCGCATGAGCCTGCTCATCAGAACGGGCGGGGTGAGCGTAGGCGGCTCTGCCGCCGCAGCGAGGGGGGGGACACCCCCCCTGAGAAAATGAGCGCGCAGCGGTTCCAGAAGCCCGGGTGGATCACCGCCCACGTCTTCAACCCCCTCATCGCCGCCATCACCCGAGGCGGGCTGAGCGTCCACGGGAGCAGGGTCCTCGCGGTGCGCGGACGCACGAGCGGGGAGATCCGGACCACGCCGGTCAACCTCCTGACCGTCGACGGCACCCGGTACCTGGTCGCGCCCCGCGGACACACGCAGTGGGTGCGCAACCTCCGCGCGGCCGGCGAGGGCGAGCTGCGCCTCGGCCGCCGCGCCGAGCGCTTCGCCGCGACGGAGGTCGGCGACGACGAGAAGCCGCCGATCCTCCGCGCCTACCTGCGGAAGTGGAAGGTCGAGGTCGGGGTCTTCTTCGGCGGCGTCGGCCCCGACGCCCCCGACGCGGACCTGCGCCGCATCGCCCCCGACCATCCCGTCTTCCGCATCGACGCCGCCTGACGGCGCCGGTCAGCGCGCCGCCGCAGCCGCGAGGACGCCCGCTCCCCACGGGTTGTCGATGACATACAGCCAGGTGCCGTCCGGCTGGCGGCGGGCGACCTCCGCCGAGACCGCCTCCATCGGGTCGGCTCCAGGCGCCTCGAGCCGCCAGCTGCTGTGGGTCAGGGCGATGTCACCGGACGCCACCGCGCTGCTCGCGATGATCGTCAGCGTTCCTCCCATCGCGACGAACGGTTGCAGCGCCTCCCTGATCGCCGGGAGCCCCGACACCGCCCCGGCGGCCGGGTCGGGGATGATCGACGCCCCCGCCTCGTAGAGCGAGGCGAGCCCGTCGACATCGCCCGCGTTGAAGCTCGCGGCGAACAGCTCGATGATCTGGTCCGGTCGGGTTGCGGCCATGGTGTGCCCTCCTTCCGTCAGCTCGGGCGCCGAGTCTACAGTCCACCCGGCGGCGCTGTATGGTCGAAATCCATTGAAGTCATGCCGGCTTCATCCGAATGTCATCGATGCGGCCGAGACTGAGCCGCCCGCGGCACGGCTGTTGGAGCAGACCTCTGGAGGCGTGAGCATGGCCAGTGTGGAGACCCCGGTCGACCAGGGACGGATCGAGGAGCTGATGGGGAAGCTCATCGGCTACATGACCGGCGGCACGATGTGCCTCAGCATCTGGATGGGCGACGAGCTGGGGCTGTACCGCGCGATGGCGGGCGCCGGCCCGCTGAGCGCGGACGCCGTGGCCGCACGCGCGGGCTGCAATCCCCGCCTGGTCCGCGAGTGGCTCGACAGCCAGGCGGCCGGCGGCCTGCTCGTGTACGACGCGGATGCCGACACCTATCGGCTCGGCGCCGAGGAGGCGATGGCCTTCGCCGACGATGGCACCCCGATCTTCGTCGCCCGGGCGATGAACGCCATCGGGTCGATGTTCATGGACATCGACAAGGTCACCGCCGCGTACCGCGGCGACGGCAAGCTGCCCTGGGGAGAGCACCATCCCTGCCTCTTCAAGGGCACGGAGTGGTTCTTCCGCACCGGCTACCGGGCGTACCTCCCGGCGGTATGGATCCCGGCGCTCGAGGGCGTCCAGGAGAAGCTCGAGAGGGGCGCGCGGGTCGCCGACGTCGGCTGCGGCCACGGCGCCTCGGTGGTGGTGATGGCCGACGCGTACCCCAACTCGCGGC
>VBHE01000325.1 GCA_005889515.1 Chloroflexota bacterium
TGGTCGCGACCGCCCCGGGCGACCGCCGCTTCGCCGACCGCGCCTGGCGCGACAACCCCTTCCTCCGCCAGCTGCTCGAGAGCTACCTGGTGACCGCGCAGTGGTGGCGCGACCGGGTCGACGAGTCGAACCTCGGCACCGCCGACCGGCGCCGCGCCCGCTTCGCGGTCAACGCCGTGCTCGACGCGCTGGCGCCGAGCAACCTGCCGATGGCCAACCCCGCGGTGGTCAAGGAGGCGATCGACACCGGCGGGATGAGCTGGGTGCGGGGCATGACCACGATGCTCCAGGACGCGGTGCGCAACGGCGGCCGTCCCCAGCAGGTCGACGCCTCGCCCTTCGAGCTCGGCCGCGACCTCGCCGCCACCCCCGGCCGGGTGGTGATGCGCAACCGGCTCATCGAGCTGGTCGCCTTCGAGCCGCAGACCGAGACGGTCCACGAGATCCCCATCCTCTGCAGCCCGCCCTGGATCAACAAGTACTACATCATGGACCTCGCTCCCGGACGCTCCTGGATCGAGTACATGGTGAAGAACGGCTTCACCGTCTTCGTCATCAGCTACCGCAACCCCGATGCCTCGATGTCGGCGATGACGATGGACGACTACATGGTCGAGGGGGTGCTCGCCGCGCTCGATCAGGTGCAGCGGCTCACCGGCGCGCCGCGGGTGAACATCGCCGGGCTCTGCCTGGGCGGCACCTACGCGGTGCTCGCCGCCGCCCACCTGGCGGCGAGGCGGCAGTCCGACCGGCTCGGCTGGGTGACGATCACCAACACCCTGGTCGACTTCTCCGAGCCCGGAGACCTCGGGGTCTTTGCCGACGCGGGCGGCGTGCAGCGGCTCGAGCGGGCGATGTCGCGCAAGGGCTTCCTCGACGCCTCGCAGATGGCGACGACCTTCGACTGGCTGCGCGGCAACGACCTGGTGTGGAACTACGTCGTCTCCAACTGGTTCATGGGACGCAAGCCGCCGACCTTCGACATCCTCGCCTGGAACGCGGACAGCACCAACATGCCGGCGACCATGCACAGCCAGTACCTGCACGCCTGCTACCTGGAGAACCGGCTGGTGCGGCCGGGCGCCTTCAGCATCGCGGGCACGCCGGTCGACCTCTCGAAGGTACGCACGCCGTTCTTCGTCCTCGGCGCCGAGGCCGACCACATCACCCCGTGGAAGGGCACCTATCTGACCACCCAGGCGCTCGGCGGCGAGGTGCACTACGTGCTCACCAACAGCGGGCACATCGCCGGCGTGGTCAACCCACCGGGGGCGCCGAAGAGCGCCCACTGGACGAACGACAGCACCCCCGTGGACCCGCAGACCTGGCGCGAGGGGGCCGCCCAGCACCAGGGCAGCTGGTGGGAGGAGTGGCTGCGCTGGGTCTCGGCGCGCTCGGGGCCGATGGTCGCGCCCCCGAAGCTGCCGAGTGGCGAGCCCGCGCCCGGGCGCCACGTGCGCAACCGGACCGGGCCGGAGTTCGCCGCCGGTGTCGAGCCGGCGGCCCCGGCGGTGCGGCGTCCGAAGGCCGCGACGCCTGCCCGCCCGCGCTCGGCACGTGGGGGGACACGTCGCTCGGGACCGAAGGCCGAGGCGCCACCGGCCGAGGCTCCGGTGGCCCGGCAGGAGGGCGCCTTCGTCGCCCTCGGTGAGGCCGACGCTCCGCGGGAGCCCTCGAAGAACTGACCGCGGTCAGCAGTGATCGGACGCGGGTTCGCCGTGAAACGTGCGTCCTCGAGACCTCAGGCGGTCGTGCTCGAGGTGCTCCTGCGCGTCGTGGTGTGCGTCGACGAGGTGTGCGACGAGGTGCGGCCGGAGCTGGTCGCGGACGTCGTCCGGCGGCTGCCGTGCGACCGGCCGGTCTGCGAGCCGAGGTGGGCCCCCGGGGTGTAGCCGCGGAGCTGGCAGCTCCAGGGGTACGGGGTGCAGGGCGTCGCCTGCTCCTCCGCCTCGGGATAGCCGCAGTGGGAGCTGGGAGTGCCGGTGAGGTGGTCGTCGGCGTCGCCGTCGCCGTCGCAGCTGCCCGAGCCGAGGCCGAAGTCGTGGATCACCAGGGGGTCGTCGGCGGCGCCCGAGTAGGGGCCGCCGTTGTCCGGCCAGGTCTTCACCGTGCCGTCCGGGTAGACGGCGGTGACCGTCCCCGACACCGCCCCGCTCGGCGAGACGGTGACGTCGCCGACCTCCGACTGGCACGCGCTGCCCCCCTCGCAGGGGGCGTACCCCTCCGGGTTGGTCGGGTTCGCCGGTGGGGTGGTGCGCTGGATGATCTTGTAGACGCCCGGGGGGACGTTGCTGAACTGCACGCAGCCGACGGTCATGCTCACGCAGTCGCCCTGCTGGAGCGGGCAGCCGCTGGTGGGGGAGACCACGTGGGGACGCGCCGCCGGTGTCGACACCGTCATGGTCAGGCCGCCGCCGGTCAGGTCGTAGTCGGCGCCGCCGAGCGCCTGCTTGCAGGAGTCCATCGTCTGCAGCCAGAACGACGCCGTCGCCGTCGCCGACGCGGGGACGGGGCTGACCCCGATGGCGACGCTGCACCCGACGATGACGAGCGTGGAGAGGACGATCCCGAGTCTCGAGCGCGACCACACCATGGTCCGGCTTCCTCCGCCTGATGAAACCCTTCCTGTACCTGCGGCGGCCCGGCGAGGACGCCGCAGAGTGCCAAAGGATACATCCCGCTCACCGGAAACGGGGAGCGTGATGGATCAGCCGGCGGCGGAGGTCTCGAGCTCCTGGGAGTGGGCGGTGAGGTGGCGGGTCAGCATCCGCACCCAGAACCCGGC
>VBHE01000326.1:0-2694 GCA_005889515.1 Chloroflexota bacterium
CGTGCACGAGTGGGAATGCTACCCCCGTTTGACGATTGGCGACACTCGTGAGGTACGTGTTTGTGTGGACGAAGAACCACAGTCTCGTCGGTGATCTGGCCGGACGCCGGGTCGCGTAGGTACCGTGTGCCGGCGGATCGAGGGCGGGTAGCTCAGCCGGTTAGAGCTCGGGGCTCATAACCCTGTGGTCGCAGGTTCGAATCCTGCCCCGCCCACCTCGCTGCCCGCGTCCGCGCCGGCGCGGCTTGACCGCCTCTCTCGTCGTTGCTTGACTCCCGGCGCATGAGGGCGGAGACGCAGCGCGACATCCTCCACAGGTTCTTCGCGCTCCGCCAGGCCCAGACCACCACCCTGGCGCCGGAGCTGTACCGGCAGCGGGCGGACGTGTACACGGACCCGAAGCGCCTCACGGCGGAGGTCGAGGCGCTCTTCCGGGGCCGGCCCCTGCTGGTCGCGCTCAGCGGCGACCTGCCGTCGACCGGCGACTACGTGACCACCGAGGCCGCGGGCGTGCCCCTTCTGCTGGTGCGCGGCGAGGACGCGGTGGTGCGCGGCTTTCTCAACATCTGCCGGCACCGCGGCGGGCGGGTGGCGTCGGGCCGCGGGCAGCCGGGCCGGGCGTTCAAGTGCCCGTACCACTCGTGGGCCTACGACCTCAACGGCGACCTGCTCGGCCAGCCGATGGCGCGGGACGCGTTCGCGGGCATCGACCGGGCGGAGCTCGGCCTGATCCCGGTCCCCGTCGCCGAGCGCTTCGGGCTCATCGTCGCCCGGCTCGGTGGCGACGAGCCCATCGACGTCGCCGGCTGCCTCGACGGGCTCGGACCCGAGCTCGCCGACTACGGCTTCGAGGACTACCGCTTCTTCGACGAGCGCACCGGGGTCGTCGAGGCGAACTGGAAGCTCGCCCACGACACCTTCCTCGAGAGCTACCACATATTCTCGCTGCACCGCGAGTCGCTGGGCCCGGACATGCTCTCGACCCCGTTCGTCGCCGAGTTCTTCGGGCCCCATGCGCGGGGGGTGGTGATGCGCCGCGAGGTGACGCGGCTGCTCGAGCGCGACGAGTCGGAGTGGGAGCTGCGCCCGCTGGCCTCGATCTTCTACATGCTCTTCCCCTGCGCGGTCATCAACATGCCGATGACCGGCCACGCCGAGCTCTGGGAGTTCTACCCGGAGCCGGGCAGCCCGCATCGCACCCGGGTGACCGCGAAGTTCTACGTTCCGCGCGCGCCGGCCGACGACCGGGAGCGGGGCTTCTGGGACGCGAACGTCCGCTACACGATGCGGGTGGTCTTCGACGAGGACCTCGCCCAGCAGGAGGACATCCACCGCTCCCTGCGCACCGGTCTGCTGCCGGAGGTGATCTACGGACGGAACGAGCCGGCGCTCATCCACCACCATCGGCAGGTCGAGCTCGCCCTCAACGGCGACGGGCACGCGAGAGGCTGAGCACACGGAGGTGGGCATGAGCACCGGAGAGACCTGGGGCGCGGCCTTCGCGTCGGCGACCACCGACTCGATGTCGGTGTACGACCGGATCATGGTTCCGCGGATCTTCGATCCCTGGGCCGACCTGCTCCTCGACTGCGTGGGCGTGGCCCCCGGGGACGCGGTGCTCGACGTGGCGACCGGCCCCGGGACGGTCGCGCGCCGGGCGGCGGTGCGGGCCGGCGCGTCGGGGCGCGTCTCCGCCTGCGACCTGAGCCCCGCGATGCTCGTGATGGCGACCGCGAAGCCGCCCGACGGCGGCGCCGCACCGATCACCTATCTCCACGGCCCTGCCGAGGCGCTCGACGTGCCCGACGAGGCCTTCGACCTCGCGCTCTGCCAGCAGGGGCTGCAGTTCTTCCCCGACCGCGCGGGAGCCCTGACCGAGATGCGGCGCGCACTGCGGCCCGGGGGCCGTCTCGGCGTCGCCGTGTGGTGCGCCATCCACGAGTGCCCGCCGTTCGAGGCGCTGGCGGTGGCGTTCGAGCGGGTGCTCGGCGCCGAGGTCGCGCTCACCTTTCGCACCGGTCCGTGGGGGCTGCCGGATCCCGGCGAGCTCGGCCGGCTCGTCGACGCGGCGGGCTTCACCGGGGTCGAGGTCGTCCGCCGCACGCTCCCGGTGGTCTTCGAGGGCGGGCCCTCCCAGCTGCTCGCCACCGCCGGTGCCGCGGTGGTGGCCCCGCTGATCGCCGCGCTCGACGAGAGGGGCCGGGCCGACCTCCTCGCCGCGGCCACGGAGGCGCTCGCGCCGCTGACGGATGCGGGCGCGGTCCGCTCGGAGCTGGCCTCCCACGTGGTCACGGCGCGGCGCTGACCCCGCTTCCCCGTCCGGCGGTACCCTGGGACCATGTCCCTCTCCCCCCACGACGGGCCGGTCGCACCCGCGCCCGAGGGCCGCGCGCACCGGCCCGACAAGCAGCTCTACATGCTGCTCATCGCGCTGGCGGCTCGGACCCGGGCCGACTGCCTGGGCCGCCGCGTGGGCGCGGTGATCTGGCTCGAGGGGCGCGTCCTCTCGACCGGCTACAACGGCACCCCCTTCGGGATGCCGAACTGCTCGGAGGGGGGCTGCCACCGCTGCGCCAACCGCGACGCCGGGCCCTTCCTGCGCGGCGGCGCCTACGACGTCTGCCTCTGCGTCCACGCCGAGCAGAACGCGCTGCTCACCGCGGCGCGCTTCGGGCAGCGCACCCTCGGCGCGTC
>VBHE01000326.1:2738-3294 GCA_005889515.1 Chloroflexota bacterium
ACCCGCTCGAGGCCTACGGAGACCCCGCCCTGGCCACCCAGTACGCCGCCCTGCGCAGCCGCTTCGCGGTGTTCGAGCGCGTCGGCGATCCCGCCATGGACACCCCGGAGCTCTTCGGAGCGGTCCTCGGCGGCTGACCCGGGAGCCTACGCCTGGTCGACGCGCTGCTCGCGCTGCTCGACGAGCGCGGTGGCGATCTGGCGGACCTTCTCCAGGGTGTCGATGTCGTCGACGCCCTTGTCGTGCCGCCAGTGCGCGATGCGGGGGAAGCGCAGCGCATAGCCGGAGCGGTGACGGGTCGACCGCTGCACCGAGTCGAACGCCACCTCGATGACGATCTGGGGCCGCACCGTGCGGAAGTGCCCGTTGTCGCGCACGGTGATCTCGAGGAGCAGCGCGGTCATCTCCGCGATCTCCGCGTCGGTGAGGCCGGTGTACGCCTTGCCGACGGTGGCGAGCTCGTCCGAGCCCTCGGCGGCGCGGACCGCGAAGGTGACGTCGCTGAGCACCCCGCGCCGCTTGCCGTGCCCCCACTCGGCGCCGACGACCACGCAGT
>VBHE01000326.1:3403-3899 GCA_005889515.1 Chloroflexota bacterium
GCGCCGCGGGCGCGCTCGAGGTGGGCGACGGCGAAGCGGCCGCCGAGGCGCAGCTCGTCGAGCCGGCGGCGGCGCTCGCGCAACGGGGTGTCGAGCAGCCACTCGCCGTCCCGGTGGAGCAGGTCCCATGCCGTGTAGACGACGGGCACCTCCTCGAGCAGGGCGGCGCTCGGGGACTTGCGCCCGAGCCGGGTCTGGAGGTCGAGGAAGGCGAGCACCCGGCCGTCGCGGAAGCCGAGCAGCTCGCCGTCGAGGACCAGGTCGCCGGGCAGCTCGGCGGCGGCGTCCACGATCTCCGGGAACTGCCCGGTGATGTCGCGGAGATCGCGGCTGTAGAGCATGGTGCGCTCCGGGGTGCGGTGGAGCTGGCAGCGGATGCCGTCGTACTTGTCCTCGACCCAGACCTCCTCCCCCATCCGCGCGACCACCTCGGCCGCGTCGGCGACCGGCGAGGCGAGCATGTAGCGCAGCGGCGCGCCGAGACGCGGCGCGGCGT
>VBHE01000327.1:0-2773 GCA_005889515.1 Chloroflexota bacterium
AGCGGTGGCGAGAACGGCGACCAGAATCCCCACGCCTCTCGAACGCCCCGCGGGTCTCATGACGTTCCTCCCTTCCCGACCGAGGGACCCATGGTAACGGCCAGACCCGGCCGAATCCAGCCCCCTGTCAGTACGGGGGAGCCGGCGGCCCGCCGAGCGGGACCCAGCGCCGCCCGTCCCAGGTCCAGCGGCCGTCGGGCGAGACCATCCCCACGTACGAGCCCGGCGCGGAGATCAGCTCGTGGCGGGGCCGCCCCAGCAGTGCCCAGATCAGGGTGCCGAGCCAGACGAACCCCGTCCAGCCGAGGAAAAGGTTGAGGAGGAGGATCACCCAGGGGTGGCGGTGCCCGCGGGAGAAGGCGACGATCGCCGGCAGGAGGGCGATGGCGATGAGGATCAGCCAGGCGATGGGGTGGGCGGCGAGGAAGAACAGGGCGGGCGGCGCCATGGAACGATGATGCCACCGCCCGTCGCGGGCGGGGTCAGGGGCGCAGCGACGAGAGCAGCAGCTCCAGCTGCCGGCGCGGCAGCTCCGCCTCGCCGACCCGCCCGCGCAGCGCCCACCCCTTGAGCGCGGGGAGATGGCCGAGGAGGACGATGTCGTAGGCGACGACGAACGGGTCGACGGGGCGGAAGCGGCCCGCGGCGACTCCCGCGGCGACGAGCTCGCCGAGCAGCTCGGCGATCGCCACCTCCCGGTCCATGTAGCGGCGCCGCGCCGCGGCGGGGAGGCGGCCGTACTCGCGGTAGGTCATGAGGATCCGGGGGTTCGCCGCGCACGCGGCGAGGTAGGCCTCGACCGCGGCCGCCAGCCGCTGCTCGGGATCGGCATGCCGCTCCGCGGCGGCGGCGAGGTCCTCGAGGACGCCCCCGTAGATGCTCTCGCACGCCATCACCAGGACGTCGGCCTTGGTGCGGATGTGGCGGTACATGCCGCCGACGCTGATCCCGCAGCGCTGGGCGAGCTCGTTCACCGAGAGGCTGTCGAACCCCCGCTCGACGATGAGCTCGCCGGCGACGGCGGCGAGCCGCTCGCGTCGCGCCAGGCTGCGCTGCTGGGTCCGGCGCCGGGGGGGCTCGGCCGCAGAGGTGGGCGGGGCGGGCGCGGTCACGGGACCCGGACCCGGCCGTCGAGGAGCCGGGCGACCTCGGTCACGATCGCGGTGAGCGGGGTTCCCGTTCCGAAGGCGGCGCTCACCCCCATCTCCCGGAGCGCCGGGACGTCGCCGGGCGGGATGGTGCCCCCGACGACGACGGCGACGTCGCCGAGATCCGCCCCGGCGAACCCCTCCATCACCCGGCGGCACTCGCCGAGATGGTTGCCCGAGAGGCTGGAGAGGCCGAGCAGGTCGGCGTCCTCCTGGGTCACCACCGCGACCAGCTCCTCGGGGGTGGCGTGGCCGAGGTAGACGACCTCCATGCCGGCGTCGCGCAGCCCGGTCGCGACCACGATCGCGCCCCGCCAGTGGGCGTCCATCCCAAGCTTGGCGATCACTCCGCGGCGGCCGGCGAGCGGCCCTACCACAGCGGGAAGACCCAGCGGCCGAGGGCGTCGCGGAAGGTCCGCCCCATCTCCCCCAGGGTGCAGTCGGCGGCGGTCGCGGCGCACACCGCGGGCATCACGTTGACCCCGTCGCGGCAGGCGGCGGCGACCGCCTCGAGGGCGGCCTCCGCCCTGCTCGGGTCGCGGCGGCGGCGCACCTCGGCGAGCCGGGCGCACTGCCGCTCCAGGGTGCCGGCGGGGAGCTCGAAGACCTCGACGGGCGCGTCGGCGCCGTCGAGGTCGGTGGTCAGCCCGACCACCTGGCGGCTGCCGTCCTCGAGGGCGCGCTGGTCGCTCGCCGCGATGGCGCCGAGCCGGCCGTGGACCCAGCCCTGCTCGGTGGCGGCGACCACCCCGCCGAGGCCGTCGATCTGCTCGAGGAGGTCCTCGACCCGAGCCTCCATCTCGTCGGTGAGGTGCTCGACGAGCCAGCCGCCGCCGAGCGGGTCGGCGCTCGCCGCCACCCCGGTCTCGTGGAGGATGACGTGCTGGGTGCGCAGCGCGGTGAGCGCCGCCTCCTCCGTGGGGATGCCGAGCGCCTCGTCGTAGCCGTTGACGTGGAGCGACTGGGTGCCCCCGAGCACCGCGGCGAGTGCCTGGAGCGCGCTGCGGGCGATGTTCACGTGGGCGTGGCGGGCGGTGTTGCTCACCCCCGAGGTCTGCACGTGGAAGCGCAGCCGCTGCGCCGCGGGATCGTCGACGCCGAGGCTGTCGCGCACCCATGTCGCCCACATCCGCCGCGCCGCCCGGTACTTCGCCACCTCCTCGAAGAGGTCGCTGCAGGCGTCGAGGAAGAAGGAGATGCGCGGCAGCACCCGGGAGGCGGGAATGCCGCGGTCGACGAGCTCGCGGGCGACCGCCCGGCCGTGGGCGAGGGTGAGCGCGAGCTCGAGCGGGGCGTCGGCGCCGGCCTCGCGGTAGTTGTAGCCGCTGATGCTCACCGGGTTCCACCGCGGCAGCCGCGCCAGCGCGAACTCGGCGAGGTCGCACTCCAGCCGGAACGAGCCCGCCGGGGGGAGCGCCTCGGGGGCGATGGTGATCGCCGTCTCCATGAGGAAGTCGTTCTGGCTGGTGCCGGCGAGCGCCTCGGGGGAAACCCCCCGCCGCGCCGCGGTGGCGAGGAACATCGCGAGATGGACGACCGCGCCGATCGGCTGGGAGGAGACGAGCGAGACGCTGGTGCGCTCCAGCGGGATCCCGGCGAAGAGGTCGTCGAAGTCGTCGCCGACG
>VBHE01000327.1:2857-3456 GCA_005889515.1 Chloroflexota bacterium
CCGCGCTCGAGGAGGGTGCGGTACCTCCGGTTGGTGTCGGCGGCGGCGCCGAAGCCGGCGAGCTGGCGGATGGTCCAGGGCCGGTCGCGGTACATCCCCGGCCGGATCCCCCGGGTGAAGGGGAAGGCTCCCGGGGCGCCGACCCGCCCCTCCCAGCCGGGGCGGAGCAGCTCGGGGCCGGCGACCGCGGGGACGGGGATTCCCGACGCGGTGGTCGCCCGCTCGTCGTGGGGCTCGGCGCGGCGCTCGGCTCTCGTCTCCATGCGCGTCTCCCTGGGCGGGCCGGTTGCCGGGCCGAGTCTATCGATGCGAGCGACCGCTCGCAATCGCGGCGAGCCATCCCCATCTCCGGCGCTGGATGTCCTGGGCCCTCGAGGAGCCGACTGGATCACCGAGGGCTTACCGGATCGGGTACCTCGCCGATCCCGGGCGTTCTAGCTGGTTGAGGCGGGCAGTCCCCCAGATTGCACACGAGGTGCCCCCCATGCTCGATCCGTCCAGGCTCCTGCGGTTGATCTCCTCCAAGACGGCGACCGGCATCTGCGTGGCCGCCCTGGCCAGCGGCGCCGGCACCGTCGGGGTGATGGCCGCGGTGGGTG
>VBHE01000327.1:3593-4802 GCA_005889515.1 Chloroflexota bacterium
GAGACCTCGGAGACCGGCGACAAGGACGGCCACGGCGACGCCGTCCGCCAGGGCGTCATCGACTGCAAGGCCGCCGCCGCCAAGGCGGGTGCGCACGGCATCGGCCACTGTGTGTCGAAGATCGCCCAGGACAGGAACCAGGGCGCCGGCCACAACGACTGACCTCACACATGAGAGGGGGAGGCGGGCCCACCGCCTCCCCTCCTCTCTCTCCCGTCCCCCCTGGTGTCAGCCCCGGGGGGAGGAGCTCGGTCCGGGAGAGTGCGCGGCGCCCGAGCTGCCGCGATCACCCTGCCCGTTGTTCCCCGTGCCGTTGCCGGACACGCCGTTGGGAGTGTTCGCCGGGGTCGGACGACCGCCGCTCCCGTTCCCCTGGCCACGACCGTTTCCGTTGTCCTGCCCCGAGGGCGCAGGCGAGTCGGTGGCCGCCGGGTGACCGGCGGGCGTCTGCGCGTGGCCCCCGCCGGCGTGAACCCGCGGCGCGGGACCGGCCGGGGCCGCAACCCCCGGTGGCGGGCCGGCCGCGGGCGGCGCCGACTCGTGGGTCACGGCGACCCCGGCGAGGGCACCCGCGGCGAGCACCGCCGCCGCGCCACCCGTCGCCGCCTGGGCCGCGCGCCGGGGCGCCGGCTCGCGGGTCACCGCGGCGAGGCTGCGATCGAGCTCGTGCTCGAGCCAGCGGTCGAAATCGTCCTGCACGGGGCCTCCGGGTCGCGCGCTCATTGCGCGTGCTCTTGGAAAACGCGGCGTGTGCTCGATCTACCCGATTCCTCGACGGCGTCGTCGCCGATCCGGCCGACGACGTCCCCGGTCTCCTCCCATCCGAGGTCGGCTCGGAGGCGCGCCTTGGCGGTCGCGAGCCGGGAGGCGACGGTGCGCTCGGGGACGCCGAGGCTGGCGGCGATCTCCCGGTTGGTGTAGCCGTGGAGGTGGCGGAGGACGATCACCGCGGCCTGCCGCGGCGGCAGCCGGCGGAGCGCGTCGAGGAGTTCGCCGCGGATGCCGTCGGTGGGGTCCGCGACCGGGGTCGCCCCGCCGAGATGCCGGACCCGCTCGCCGAGCTGGTGGAGGGTCTGCCGCCGCCGGGCGCTCACCGCGACGTTCACCGCGATGCGGTGCACCCAGGCCTCGGGCGGCGCGTCCGGCCGCCAGCGGGGCCAGGCGCGCAGGGCGCGGGTGAAGGTCTCCTGGGCGCAGTCCTCCGCGGCG
>VBHE01000328.1 GCA_005889515.1 Chloroflexota bacterium
AGCAGGGTGTCGAGCACGAGGGCGCCGTCGCTCCAGCCGATCCGGGCGAGGTGCTCGCGGTCGCGGAGCGCCACCTTGCCGATTCCGACCCGGCCGCTTCGCTCGAGCGCGGTGCGCAGCAGCGCGTAGGGCCGGCGCCCCACCTCCTCGGGCTCGACGTAGTACGCCCGGTCGAGGTAGAGGTCGGGCACCTCGTCGCGTGCGCAGAACTGGAGGATCTCGATGGTGTGCGCGGTGCGCAGCGGCAGGCTCTCGAGGTCCGAGGCGGAGAGCACGACGTGCTCGTCCCTCCCGATCTCGTATCCTCGCACGACCTCGTCCCAGGGGATCTCCCGGTTCTCGGTGGGGCACCAGCGCAGGTTGCGCAGCCGGCTGCCGTCGTTCTTGCAGAGGAGATGGAGGGGCACCGACGATCCTTCGTCGGTCGCCACATGGAGCCGAACGGGAATCGCCACCATGCCGAAGCTGATGGACCCCCTCCACACGGCGCGTGGCATTTCGCGATGATACCCGAGCTGTCAGGTTCGCCCCGCCGCCGCCGGAGCCGCGTCGCCGCCGCCGCGCCGCTCCTGACGTCGCTGCTCGCGCTCTGCGGATGCGGCGCCCCCGCGGCGACCACCGTGGACGCGGCGCGCCCCGCGGGCCTGCCCGGCACCTCCGGGCTCCTCCCCGACCTCGCGACCGCGCCGGCGCTGCCTCCGCCCGCGATCGCCGAGGTGGAGGTCCGCCCCTTCCACGAGCCCGGCGACTACGCCCACCGCAACTACTGCGGGGCCGGCGCCACCGAGGTCCTGCTCTCCGCCTGGGAGGCGCCGACCCCGGACGTCGAGACCGTCGCCCGGACCACCGGGCTCGATCCCCGCTCGGGGGAGACCGGCGCCCAGGCGGTGGCCGCGGTCAACAGCCTGCTCGCGCCGGTCGTGCGCCCGGTGCTCGGCCACGACCGGTACCAGGGCGCGCACGCGACCGGCCTCGACACCGTGCTCGCGGCGATCCGCGCCGACCTCTCCGACCCCGTCGCGATCGGTCTCTTCGGCCACGGCGTGCCGGTGATGCTGCAGACGATGACTAGAAGCATGCCGGGGTGGAACGGCTGGAACGCGACCCACATGATCACCGTCTTCGCCGCCGATCTCCGCCACGGCGATCCCGCCCTCGACACCGTCACCTACATGGAGACGCCGTCGGCGATCGCCGGCTACAGCGGCCCGGACAGCAGGACGATCACCGTCGCCGCGCTCTGGGTGGCGATGCGGCAGTTCCTCACCGACTCGCCGCGCGACCCCGTCAACCTCATCTTCTGACGCCGCACCGGCGATGCCTCGATCGACAGAAGCACAGCGCATCCGCCGGGAGCTCGAGACCATGCTGGCGCGCGTCGAGGTGCCCGAGGCCGCCGACCGCGGCACCCTGCGCGTCGCGTACGCGCGCCTCCGCGACGCCGAGCTCGACCGCACCGGCTGGCTGCGCACCGACGCGGTGCGCCTCCTCGGTCGCGAGCCCGAGACCCGCGACCGCGACATCTTCCTCGAGGCGGCGCGCACCTTCTGCAGGGACACGGGCGTCGACACCTCCGCCGAGCTGCGCGGCCTGGGGCTGCTCGCGCTCTCCCGGGTCGACCCCGAGACGGCGCGCTGGCTCGCCGCCGAGCGCCTCCACGATCCCGACCCGCCGAACCAGCAGCCGCACACCACCGCGGTGCGGATCCTCGCCCACCACGGCGACGATGTCCTCCTCCGTGAATGGCTGGACGGCGGCGCCATGGGGGCGCGGCCGCCACAGGCCGCCGCCGAGGCCGAGGCGGCGCTCGCGCTCGCCATGCCCGCGGCGGAGTGGGAGCGGCGCGCGGGGGCGCGACTCGGCGACGGCCGGGCGATGGAGACCCTCGCCGCCGTCGAGGCGGTGGTCCGGGCGCCGCGCACCGAGCTCGCGGCGCCGGTCGCCGGCCTCCTCGGCCGCATCGACGACGACGACCTCTTCCGGGCGGTGTCGATGACCCTCGCGGCGTCGCGGGAGGCCGCCTTCCTCGACGCCCTCCTCGGGATGGTCGACGCGGTCCCGCTGCCCCTCCTCGACGCCTACACCGACGCGCTTTCCATCTGCCGCGCGCCGCGGCGCGACGAGGTGCTGGGCAGGGTCAGCGCCCGTGCCCGGCGGGGTGCATCCGAGGAGGACTGACGCGCAGCCCGAGCGCCGGTCGCGGGACGGTGACGGATGTCGCGGCGCCGCGACACGTGTCACAGCCGTGCACGGGCTGTTTTTTTGGCCGGGGCGCACCGGTCTTCCCCCTGCGAACCGGGGCAACTCTCTCCCCGGGGACCGGGTCAGATCGAACCACCTGAAGGAACACGGACATGATCAGTCGGAAGATCGTCATCGCCGCCGGCGCCGCCACCGTGGCGGGTGCCCTCTCCGCCACCATCGCCTTCGCCGCAGAGGCGCACGCCACCGCAGGCGGCTCCGGCACCTCCACCACCCTGCCGGGCGGCGGCTCGGCCTTCGGTGGGAGCGCCGGCGGCACCCTCGGCAACAACGGCGGCAGCCTCCAGGTCAGCCTGCCCGGCGTCCCCTCCACCCCCGACCTGCCCAGCCCGGACGGGTTCATTGACAGCTTCCAGAGCGGCGCCCAGGAGTTCGCCTCCGACCTCCAGGCCGCGATCACGAGCGCCGCGAGCCAGGCCGACGCCGCCGCCGACAAGGCGCAGGCGAACGGCAAGGACGCCTTCGACGACATGCAGGCGCAGGCGAAGGACGCCCTCGCGAAGGGCGAGGCACGGACGCCGTCAGCGACGCGAAGGCGCGGGTCCAGGACGGCCTCGCGGATGGCGAGGCGGCGCTCGACAAGACCCAGAGCCAGCTCAAGGAGGCGGTCACCGACGGCCAGCAGCGGGTCGCCGGCGCCGTGACCACGGTCGCCAACGCGGTCGGTCAGCCCAGCCTCGGCATCTCGAGCTGGAGCGCCTCGGGCAGCACCAGCGGCGAGCAGGTCACCTCCCCGACCGTCACCCTCAGCAACGGCACCGACAGCCTCAGCCTCGGCGGCTCGATGAGCGTCAGCAACCCCACCCTTCCCTAACCGAGCCGACACGGCGACCGCCCCTGCACCGGGCGGCCATACACCGACGGCGACCGCCCACTGCACCGGGCGGCCGAGCCTCTCGCCGCGGGGCGGGGCCATCACGGCCCCGCCCCGTGTGCTTTTCACCCCACCGGCGCCGCCTATGCTTCCCCCCCTATGCCGCTGCCGCCGGAGCGGACCGTCGCCGCCGTGTTGCTCACCGCCATCGCCGACGGCGGACGCCACCAGCTCCGCGAGCTGCGTCCCCACCTCGCCGCCGAGCTCAGCGTCTCGGCCGAGGACCTCGCCGCGACGGTGGGCTCGAACCCGCGCGAGACCCGCTTCGCCTTCGCCGTCGGCCACGCCCGCACCCTGCTCACCCGCCGGGGGCTCGCCGAGATGGTCGAGCCCGGGGTGATCGCCATCACCGGCGCGGGGCGCGCGCTCGTCGGCGAGGCGGGGAGCGCCGCCGCGGTCGAGGCCCGGCTCCGGCCCGACGGCCCGCCGCCGGCGCCCGTCCCCGCCGCGTTCCTGACCGGCCGCGCCCCGGCCCCGCCGGTCCCCGGCCCCGCGGTGCTCGGCCGGGGCGTCGTCGTCGGACCCGGCGACCGGGTCCCGCCGCCGTGGCGGGGGCTGCCGGAGATCGCGGTGGGCGAGACCGACCTCGAGCGGCCCACCGCGGTGGTCGACCGCCTCCATCTCGCCTGGGTGCGGCGCCGGCCGGTGGTGGTGCGCCTCGGCGTCGACCGCGACCGGCTGCGGGCGCCGCGCACCTGGCGGCCGCCCCTCTGGGAGCTCGGCGCGGGCTTCATCCCCTGGACCGACCGCCTCGCCTTCCTCGTCTGGAGCAACACCTACGACGCCCGCGCGGGGCGCACCCCGACGTGGTGGTGGGCGGTGCGCGCCGCCGAGCACGGGGCGGTGCGCACCCCCGCCGGGCCCGCCGACGTCCACCTCCCCGACGTCGGACCCGCCTGGATCGACGGCGGCCCGCGGTGCCCCCTCGACCCCGCCGACCTCGGCGCCGCGCTCGTCCACGTCGAGACGGTGCGGGCCGGATGGCTGCGGACGGCCCCACCGCCGCGGCCGCCACGGGCCGACCTCGCCGCCGACCAGCGCGCCGCGGTCGCCCATGGCGGCGGCCCGGCGCGGATCATCGCCCCCGCCGGCTCGGGGAAGACGCGGGTGCTCACCGAGCGGCTGCGCCACCTCGTCGTCGACCGCGGGTACGAGCACGAGTGCGTGCTCGCGCTCGCCTACAACCGCCGCGCCCAGGAGGAGATGGCGCGGCGCTGCGCCGACTTCCGCCCCCGCACCCAGACCCTGCACGCGCTCGGCTGGGCGATCGTCCGCGAGGCCGAGCCACGCACCCGGCTGATCGGCGACAACGAGGTGCGCGAGATCCTCGCCCGCCACTGCCCACCGCTCGACCGCCGGGCGAACACCGACCCGCTCGGCCCCTACCTCGACGCCCTGCAGACCGCCCGCGAGGCGCTCCGCGACCCGGTCGAGGTCGAGCGCGGCTCCGACCAGATCGCGGGCTTCGCCCGCGCCTTCGACGAGTACCGCGCCGAGCTCCGCGAGCGCCGCCTCGCCGACTTCGACGAGCAGGTCTACCGCGCCTGCGAGCTGCTCCTCGAGGACGCCTCCCTGCGCCAGAGCTGGCAGGCCGCCTGCCGCCACCTCCTCGTCGACGAGTTCCAGGACCTCACCCCGCTGCGCCTGCTCCTCGTCCGCATCCTCTCCGCCCCCGGCCTCGACGTCTTCGGGGTGGGCGACGACGACCAGGTCGTCTACGGGTACACCGGCGCCGACCCGCGCTTCCTCATCCGCTTCGACGAGCTCTTCGGCGGCGCCACCGAGTACGCGCTCGAGGTCAACCACCGCTGCCCGCCCGCGGTGGTCACCGCGGCGGCGACGCTGCTCGGCCACAACCGGGTCCGGGTCGCCAAGACGATCCGCGCCGGGCGCCGCGACGGCAGCCCCCAGGCGCTGCGGATCCGGCGGCACCCGAGCGACGGCGGAGGCGCCGCGGTCGTCACCGCGGTGCGCCAGTGGCTCGACGCCGGCGCCGCGCCGGCGGGCATCGCGGTGCTCGCCCGGGTCAACGCCGCCCTGCTCGCGCCCCAGCTCGCCCTCGACGCCGCCGGGATCCCGCTCGTGCCCGCGGTGCGCGGCGACGTGCTCCGCCGCACCGGGGTGC
>VBHE01000329.1 GCA_005889515.1 Chloroflexota bacterium
CCTCGTGCAGGCGGGGGAAGTCGTCGGCGGGCAGTTCGCTGATCCGCTCGGGGAGGTCGATGGGTGCGGCCGCGGCACGCATACCGCCGAAGCCGAGGGCGTAGCTGATCAGGACGCCGAGGACGTGGAGAGCACGGGTCTCGTCGAAGCCGGCGTCGAGGAGTGTGCCGAGGATCCGCTCGCGGAGGCGGAACATCCCTGGCGTCGCGGATCTCTGAGCGAGGATCAGCGTCACCAGCTGCGGGTGGCGGCGGCTGACGTCGTGGAGCTGTTCGATCTCGGCCCGGACCCGATCCTCCCAGGTCGCGCCGGGAGCGGTGTCGCGGTGCAGCTGCGCGAAGGCGAGCGCGGTGACGCCCTCGACCATCTCATCCTTGTTGCGGACGTATCCGTAGAGCGTCATCACGCCCATGCCGAGCTCGTCGGCGAGGCGGCGCATCGTGAACCCGTCGGGGTCCTCGCGGTCGATCAGCCCGAGCGCGGTCTCGACCACCTGCTCGCGGGTGTACCGGGGACGTGGCCCGGGTCGGGAGGGGGTGGGGGAGGGTTCGCTTGACATGGAATTCCGTACAGGGTACCGTATCCTAACTCCGTACAGGCTACGGCGTTTCGGGCCGAGAGAGGAGCAGGATGGCGACGACGACGGTCAGGGTGGCTCCGCCGGAGGCTGAGCTCGCGCCGGTCTGCGAGGACTTCAGCGCGTTCATCATCGCCGGGGCGGTGAGCGGCGACGGGACGAAGTTCGCGCGCGAGACGGAGGGGCGGACCCCCGCTCAGGGCGTCCAGGACGGCGTCGATGCCGAGCGGCTGGGTTTCCGCCGTGTGTTCATCTCCGAGCGCTGGGACCTCAAGGAGGCCGACGTCATCCTGGCGGCGATCGGCGCGCGGACGACGCGGCTCGAGCTGGTGACGGGGATCATCGTCCCGACCACCCGGCATCCGTGGATGGTGGCCGCGCTCGGGGCGACGATGCAGTGCTGCTTCGGCCCCCGGTTCGTGCTCGGGGTCGGCCGCGGCGACAACGGTGCCTTCCGGGGCATGGGCATCGAGATGACCACGTTCAAGGCGCTGGTCGAGTCGGCACGGATCACCCGCCGGCTGTGGGCCGGCGAGAGCGTCGCCTACGAGGGACAGCTGGGCAGGTTCGATGCGCTGCAGTCGCACGAGACCTACCCGGGCCCGCAGCCGCCGATCTGGATCGCCGGGTTCTGCCACGAGAAGGGCGCCGCGGCCGCGGCGGAGGCGTTCGACGGCGTGATCCTGCCGCCGATGCTCACGCCGAAGGCGACGGCGGCTGCGGTGGGGCGGATCCGCGAGGCGTGTGAGCGCATCGACCGCGATCCGGCGAGCATCCGGATCGTGCAGCCGGTGGTCACCGCGCCGGACATGGACGAGTTCGAGGCACGGTCGATCTCCGCCGGACGACTGGTGACCTACCTGCAGTACCCGTACTACGGCGACATCCTCGCGACCGCCAACGGCTGGGACCTCGACGTGGTGCGCAGGATGCGCGAGCACCCGCAGCTCACGAGCGCAGCGCGCGTGGGCGATCTGACCTACCACCGCCACCAGATGGTCGAGGGGCCCGGGTCGGTGATCCCCTGGGAGTGGGTGCTGGACTGCAGCGCGATCGGAACCCCGAAGGGATGCGCCACCTCGCTGCAGCGCTTCATCGACGCGGGGGCCGACGAGGTCACGACCTATGGCAGCACGCCGCGCCAGAACGCTCCGCTGGTCGCGGCATGGCGGGAGCGCCCGGAGGCACAGCGATGACGATGCACACCGAGCCAGGCGACGCGGCGACGGTGCCGATCGCCGACACGATCGGGGACCTGACGCCGGAGTGGTTCACCGAGGTGCTGCGCGAGGGCGGGACGATCGCCAGGCACCGCCGGGTGACGGGGGTGCAGACCGAGTTGATCGGGACCGGCCAGGTCGGGCTCGTCGCGCGTGCCGTCCTCGAGTACGGCGATCCTGGAGATGGCGAGCCGTCGTCACTCGTCGTCAAGCTCCCGTCTCCGGATCCCGGGAGCCGGCAGATGGGCGTGGCGATGGGGCTGTACGAGGCGGAGGTCCGCTTCTACCAGGAGATCGCGGGCCGCCTCGGGCCGTCTGTCCCCACGATGCACTGGGGCGAGGTCGACCCCCAGACGGGGCGCTTCACGCTCGTGCTCGACGATCTGACCAGCACCTCGCAGGTCGGTGACATGGTCGCCGGATGCTCGCTCGAGCAGGCGGCGCTGGCGATGGCGGCGCTGCCGGCGCTCCAGGCGCCGGTGTGGGACGACCCCAGCCTGCCGGGCCGGCCCTGGCTCGACCCGGTGCGCACGGACATGATGTTCGGTGCGGTCGCGCCCACGTTGGAGCTGTTCCTCGACCGCTTCGCCGGCCGGCTCGAACCCGAGCATGTGTCGCTCGTGCGCCGGCTCGCACCGCACGCCGCCGACTATCGGACGCGGGTCTGGGAGCCACCCTACGTCGTCGCCCACAGCGATTACCGGCTCGACAACATGATGTTCGCCACGACGGGCGAGACGCCGCCGATCTCGATCGTCGACTGGCAGGGGGCGCGGCTGGGGCCACCG
>VBHE01000339.1 GCA_005889515.1 Chloroflexota bacterium
GGACCGCTCTCTCCCGGGCCCAGCTGCTCCGCACCCAGATCGACGGGCTCGATCCCCAGATCGAGCAGCTCCGTCAGCAGGAGCAGCAGCTCGAGGCGGTCGGCGAGAAGCTCCGCGCCAAGGTCGACGCCTTCCGCGGCCAGCGGGAGACGATGAAGGCGCAGTACACGGCGGCGAAGGCGAGCACCCAGGCGATGGAGGGGGTGACCGGCCTCTCCGAGCAGATGGCCGACGTCTCGCTGATGATCGACCGGGCCCAGGGCAAGGTCGCGGACATGCAGGCCCGCGCCGCCGCCGTCGGCCAGCTCGCCGAGACCGGCGCCCTCGACGCCCTCGGCCCCGGAGACGACCTCGAGTCCCGGCTCAAGATCAGCGCCGTCGCCTCCGAGGTCGACCGCCAGCTGCTCGAGATGAAGCGCCAGCTCGCCCTCGACGCGCCCGTCGAGCGCCCTCGGATCGAGGCGGCCGGGATCGTGGTGCGGATCGCCACGGCGCGCTCGGTGCTCGAGGGCCTCGACGAGGACCTCGCCCGGGCTCTCGAGGCGGACAACGCCGAGGACTTCGCCCGGCTCACCCGTCGGCTGGTCACGCTCGTCAACGACATGGGCGAGCGGCTGCCCCGCGATGACGTGCGCGCCAGCGATCTGATCGTCCCCGCCGCGGACATGACCGTCGCCGAGGCGAAGACCCTGCTCGGTCCGGGAGGCTCGGGACCCGCATCCTGAGCCACCGCATGGCCCCCCCTCCGCTGGCCCGCCGGCTGCTCCGGGCCAGGGACCTCGTCGACGCTCGCTACTTCGAGCCGCTCTGCGTCGACGACATGGCCGCCGCCGCGCACCTGTCCCGCGCTCATTTCAGTCGCGAGTTCCGTCGCGCCTTCGGCGAGACGCCGCACGGGTACCTGCTCACCCGGCGCCTCGAGCGGGCCGCGGCCATGCTGCGGACCACCGACCGCTCCGTCGCCGACATCTGCGTGTCCGTCGGGTGGGACAGCGTCGGCTCGTTCACGACGAGCTTCACGCGCACCTTCGGTCTCTCACCGACGGCCTACCGCATGCGGTTCCCTCCGGCGGTGCGCCAGGCGCTCGTGCCGGCCTGCGTCCTCCGGGCGCACGGTCGCCCTCAACGCCGCACGTTTCGAGAAGACGGCCGCGCCGCCGGCGGGTAGCGTGGAGCGCGACCCTTCCCGCCACCTGAGGAGACACCGATGTTGAGGATCGCCACCGCACAGCTCTGGGTGCACGACCAGGGTGTCGCGCTCGACTTCTACACGAGAAAGCTCGGCATGGAGGTCCGGGCCGACGTGACCCTGCCGGAGATGGGGAACTTCCGCTGGCTCACCGTGGGGCCGGCCGGCCAGCCCGACATCTCCATCGTACTGATGGCCATCCCCTCGGCGCCCGTCATGGACCCGGAGACGGCCGAGCAGGTGCGCGTCCTGATGGCGAAGGGCTTCGCCGGGACGGTCTTCCTGACCACCGACGACTGCCAGGCCGCGTACGAGGAGCTGACCGCCCGTGGCGTGGAGTTCAACGAGCCGCCCGAGGAGCGCCCCTACGGCATCGACTCCGGTTTCCGAGACCCGTCCGGGAACAGCATCCGCCTCACCCAGCTGCGGGGGGTCGCAGCCGTCTGAGCCCTCAGCTCAGGGCGCGATCGGCGGCCGCGTTCAGCGCCGCCAGGGCCGTCTCGTCGTCGCTGAACACCCGGATCTGCAGGCTGTGCTGGGGGAGCCGGGCGACGAGCTCGGCGGTGCGGCTGTGCAGCACCTCGCCGCGCAGCGGATCCCAGATCGCCACCATGCCGTCATCGGCCATCGGGTTGACCGGCGCCACGCTGATGCTGGCGACGTCGACCTCGAAGCGGACGCCGCGCAGCGATGGCGGCAGCGCCTCGACGATGCGCTCGCGCAGGTCGGCGAGGTCGGTGTCGGTGCGCGCGGTGATCTCGTAGGCGAGCTGCCAGGGAAGGCGGCGCTCGGTGATCCGCGCCCAGGCGTCGGCGAGGCGCCGGCGGTCGCTGCCCGCCGGCTCGTTCCGCCAGCGCTCCACCGCCTCGAGCAGCGACCAGTCGGTGAGCGCGCGGTAGTCGTCGAGGTGATCGAGGGGGCTGCCGGGGAGCAGCTGCGCGACCGTCTCGGCGAAGATCTCGCGCATCGACAGGTCGATCCGGCGCACGGTGCGGTGGAAGTAGATGCTCGTGTACAGGTAGAGGCGTGCCTGGAGGAACATCTGCAGCGCGGCGGCGGCGTGGCCGTGGAGCACCACGGTGTCGCCGCTGACGAAGGTGTAGTGCACCAGCCGGCGGACGTCGACGGCTCCGGCGCTCACCCCGCACATGTACGCGTCCCGGGGGACGTAGTCGAGGTTGTCGACCGTTGCCGGCCCGCAGAGCAGCGGCTTGCAGGCGCGCAGCCAGTCCGGGGGCCGGTAGCCGTCCATCTCGGCGGGGGCCATCACCCACGCCACCCAGCGGGGATCGACGCTCTCCCCGGGGGCGAAGGCGCCGCCCGGGGCCGCGCGCACCGAGGCGACGAGGTCCCCGAGGCGTTCGATGACGAGGTGGCGGCCGACGTCCTCGTGGTCGATGCCGTGGCGCGCGAGCACCTCGCGGTCGAAGAAGTGGCCGAAGGGGCCATGGCCGACGTCGTGGAGCAGCCCCGCGAGCCGGAGCGTCTCCTCGACGCAGGCGGGGGACGGGGCGTCGGGGAAGGCGGCCCGCAGCGAGGAGTCGACCCGCCGCGCGAAGAGGCTGGCGAGGTGCATGGCGCCGAGCAGGTGGGAGAAGCGAGAGTGCTCGGCGGTGGGGAAGACCCACCACGCCGACTGCAGCTGGTGGATGCGGCGCAGCCGCTGCAGCCAGCCGGTGTCGAGGAGCTGCTGCTCCCCGGGGGCGCCGCGCGCCGCCTTGGTGATCTCGATGTAGCCGTAGAGCGGATCGGCGATGAGGTTGACCTCGCCGAATCGCGCCGCCGCGTCCATCGCCGAGATGGTAGCGGCGGGGCCCGCCGGGAGTTACCCGGCGACGCCGCCCAGGCCGCGCAGCGAGCGCAGCATCGCCGCCACCCCACTCACGTTCTCGGGGTGCTGGTCGCGCCAGAGCGCGTAGCAGTCGAAGAAGGCGGCGGTGGGATGAGAGAGGCGGCGGAAGGCGGAGAGCCGCTCCTCGTGCAGGTTGCAGTTGAACTGCAGAGCGCGGA
>VBHE01000340.1:0-494 GCA_005889515.1 Chloroflexota bacterium
CCCCAGGCCCACCGCCCAGCCGATCAGGCCGCCTCCGGCGATGCGCCAGAGCAGCACCGCGAGCAGCAGTGTCGCGGCGCACGGCAGAACCTCCCGCCACCGCGCGACCAGCTCACGCCGGCCGCCGGGGTCAGGGGTCGCGACGTCGATGGGGACGGCGTCCTCGGAGCCCTCCGGCGAGCTCTCGAAGACCCGGTCGACGAGCTGGCGGATGAGCGCCATCCCAGACTCGTCTCCCCCCCGCCTCTGCGATTCCACGCATCCTTCCCGTGTGCAGGCGTCCGAGGCTCACATCATGATCCTCGCCGCGCCCGCATCATGCCACCACGTTGGACGCTCCCTTCGCAACTTCCGGCTTGCAGGGGGCGCCACCCGGGCGGCGCCCCCCGGGCTCAGCCGGCCTCCTCGGGCTCCGGCTCCGGCGGCGGAGTGGACGAGCCCTGGCAGCCACACGTGTCGCACATGACGCTTCCTCCGGTGGACGTGGTCTCCCT
>VBHE01000340.1:639-4255 GCA_005889515.1 Chloroflexota bacterium
GAGCTTGAAGAAGGCGCTCGCACCCGGCTGCGCCTCGAGGACCACGGAGAACTCGGTGCCGCCGGCCGCCGCCTCGAGGAGGAAGGTGGCCTGCACCGCGAACGGCGCCTCGGTGCGGAGCACCATCCTCTGGTTGGGCTCGCGCTCGACGACCTCCAGGGTGTTCTGGAAGTTGCGGCCGAGCAGGTGGATCCGGTTGTCGACCCGGGTGCCCACCCTGGTCGGGCTCTCCGACGCCGTGGACTCCGCGAGGATGTCGATCCACTCCGACATCCGGGAGAGGTCGTCGACGTAGGCGAAGACGTCCTCCACCGGCCGGTCGATCTGGGTGCTGGTCTCGACGCGAATCACTGTCCCTACCTCGTACCCGCCGGTTGCTCCCGGCGCTCGACAGGTAGTCGAGCGCCGGGCGACCGAATCGACAGGCCGTCAGCCCCGGCTGCCGGTCCTACGCTGTGCGGGGTGCGGACGCGTGCGCCGATCACCCCGCCGCCGGGGGCCCGCCGGTTCGCCGACTCCGCGCTCGCCGACCTCCGGGCGTCGCGGTGGTCGGTGGGCGGCTGGGGGAGGTTCCTCGCGGCCAGCCTCGCGCGCTCCTGGGAGGACGCGGGGCGGCAGCGATGCGCGCTCGCCGAGATCTCGGCGGGGCACCTCGCCGCCGCTGCCCGCCGGCCGGGGCCGTGGGTGCTCGGATCGTGGGCGATGGCGGTCACCCATCTCGGCCTGCTCGGCGACACCCCGCGAGGCGTGGGCTGGGCGAACCGCCTCACCCTGCTCCGGGCGAACCTCCCCGCGCTCGCCCCCGAGGCGCCGGCGTGGCTCGGCCTCGTCGCCCTCGCCACCGACCTGCTCGACGGCGGGATCGCCCGGAGGACCGGCGGGGCGACGGCGTTCGGCGGCTACGCCGACGCCATGCGCTCCGGCACGAGGACGACGCCGCGCTGCGAGGGCTCTGCATCGGCGTCTGGCTGGCGCCCGCGACGGTGGTGACGGTCGCCGACCTCTCCCTCGGCCGGGCGGTCGACTATCCGCGGCCGGTGGGCCTCCGCAACCTCTCCGTCGCCCTGCAGCTGGTGCTCACCCTCCGGGCCGTCAGCCGTGGAGGCTCTGGGAGAGCGCGACCGCCACGCCCCAGGGCACGCTCCAGACGAGGAGCGCGGCGAGCCATCGCGGCCCGGTCCTGACCGCGCGCGGGGCCCCGCCCCGATCGGAGGCGAGGGCGAACCAGGCGGCGGTCCGGGGCGCGCTGAGGCGCAGCGCGATCCACGGCGCGAACGTGAGCTCGATGAGGAGCGAGAGCACGACCCGGTGCGGAAGCCCGTGACCGGTGGCGACCGCCAGCGCGCGCAGCACGCCGGAGACGCTGACGAGCAGCGCGAGCGCGATCGCCGTCCAGCGTGCCCATGTCCTTCCCTGCCGCAGCCCCTCACCGATCGCCAGGAGCAGTGCCGCAGGCAGGAGCCGCGCGAGCAGGCCTCCCACCCCGTGGTGGAGCCCGAGCCCGCCGAACAGCCCGGCGATCCCCTGGGTGGTCAGCTGGGTGGCGAGGGCCCAGAGGAAGACGACGGCGACACCCAGGCCCGCGGGGGTGACCACGGTGACGCCGGCGCGGGACGTCGACTGTGCCATCGACCCACTGTAGACGCCCGTCGCGAGACGGCGAGCAGCCGAGCCGGGATCTCCCCCGGGTTGCGGACACAGCGAAGCGGCAGGCCCGCGAGCCAGAGGACGTCTCCCTGGCGGAAGCGACGCGCCCCGCCGCTCACGCACTCGAGCACGATGTCGCCGGCCTCGACGACGACGATCGCGTCGCGCCACTCGACCTCGTCGTAGCCGAGCACACCGCCGGGCTCGATCGTCACGACTCGCCGGACGAAGCCGCAGGGCGCGTCGCTCATTGTGGTGGGGAGACGGCGAAGGCGGCCACCAGACGCGGCTCCAGGAAGATGTCGATCTCGGCGATGAGCCCGTCCTCGATGCCCAGGACCTCCACGGCGAGCGGTCTCGGCGGAGCGCCTCCGTCGCCCTCGAGGAACACGGCGAAGGCCGGCTGCCGGTTGGCCCGGGTCGGCACGTGGATGTGCCGCGGGACCCCGGGGCCGAGCGGAAGCCGCGACAGGAAGGTGCCGATCGCATCCCGTCCCTCGAACCACGCCGGGAGCGGCGGCATGACCAGGCGCGCCTCCTCCTTGAGCAGGGCCACGATGCCGTCGACGTCGATCCGGTGCCACGCCCCCATGTAGCGGTCGAGCAACCGCCGCTCGGCCGCCTGCGCCGCGGCGTTCCGCGGCCACTCGGTCCGGCGCTCGGGGAGCTGCTGCCGGAGGGTCGTGCGCGCCCTCTGCAGGGCGCTGTTCGCCGCCGCCGTGCTCATCGCGACCGCCTCGGCGGCCTCCCGCGCGCTCCAGCCGAGCACGTCGCGGAGGATGAGCACGGCCCGCTGCCGGGGCGGCAGGTGCTGGATGGCGGCGAGGAACACGAGCTCGATCGTCTCCTGGGCGACGATCCGCTCCGGAGGCCCCGCCTCCTCGTCGACGATGCCGTCGAGGAGGCGGTCCGGAAACGGCTCGAGCCACGGGATGTCCGCCGGGGGGAAGCGCTCGGCGAGCGGGTCCGCCGGAGGCGCGACCGCCGTCGGCAGGACCCGGCGCGAGCGGTGCTCGAGCGCGTCGAGGCAGCAGTTGGTCGCGATCCGGTACAGCCACGCGCGGAAGGTCGACCGCCCCTCGAAGAGCTCGCGCCTCCGCCACGCGCGCAGGAGCGTCTCCTGCACCGCGTCCTCGGCGTCCTGGATCGAGCCGAGCATGCGATAGCAGTGCACCGTGAGCTCGCCGCGGTGTCCCTCGGCCAGGGGGATGAACGCGTCCTGGTCGGTGACGGAGGGGCTCATGGTCGCGCCACCGTACGTCATGAGAACAGGCGAAAGGACCCGACCTCGTCGAGGGCGGTCACGACCGGTCCCTCCTCGAGCCGGTCGCCGAGGTTCTCCTGGAAGCGCTGGAACGCGGTCACGGTTGAGAGCCTGGTCGGCTCGCCGGCACCGGTGTGCTCCCGGGCGATGTGGACGAAGCTGACGCCGTCGGGCAGCCGGAAGGTCGCGTAGCCGAGGCCGTCCAGTCCGGTGCGGTGCAGCTCCTCGTAGACGGCGCGGACCAGCTCCTCGTTCTCGACGACGCGGTCGGGCTTCACTCGGTAGCGAGCCATCACGCTTCTCATGCGGCGACTCCCACGGTGTGGTCGGTGACGTGCGCGAGCTCGTCGCGCCGGATCAGGACGAAGGCGATGGGGACGGCCGCGAGCCCGATGGCGCCGCAGACCCACAGCGCCCAGCCGAAGCCCCCGGTGAGCGCCGCGGGGGTGGTCGATCCGGAGCGGGCAAGGCTGTCGAGGTGGCTGGCGGCGACCGTCGACGTGACCGCGACCCCGATCGCTCCGCCGATCTGCTGCGAGGCGTTGAGCAGGCCCGACGCGAGGCCCGCGTCGCGCTCACCGACCCCGGCGAGCGCCGCGATCGACACCGGGATGAAGGCGAAGGCCGTCCCCGCACCGGCGACGAGGAAGGGTCCGGCGAGGTCGCCGAGGAAGTGCCCGTGCACCGGCACCCGCGTGGCCCAGA
>VBHE01000341.1:0-4143 GCA_005889515.1 Chloroflexota bacterium
CGGACCACGCGCTTGCCCTCGCGGGCGAGGCGGACGAGCAGGGCGCCGATCTCCGCCTGGGTCGCCGAGGGCTCGCCGGCGCGCTTGCCCATCTCGTGGACCTCGGCCCCGGGGCGGAGGTGGGCCAGGAGGAGGGGGCTGGCGAGGGCGTCGAGGACGACGGCGTCGCAGCCGGCGAGCAGGTCGCGGCCGCGCAGCGTGATCAGCTCGGGGTCCCCGGGTCCGGCGCCGACGAGGTACACCATCCCCGAGGGGGGAGGCGGAATCAACGGAGCTGCTCCGCCACCTGGGCGCCGAGCGCCTCGGCGTCACCGGGCGGCCCGTCGAGCTCGACGGTGCGCACCCCGTCGGGAGTGGCGAGCGCCGCCAGCACGACCAGCCGCACCCACCCCTCGGCGCCGTCGACCGGCTCCAGCCGCGCGTGGGCGCCGAGCGGCAGCCGGCAGCCGCCGCCGAGGGTGACGAGCACGGCACGCTCGGCGACCACCGCCGCCGAGGTGGGGAAGTGGTTGGCGAGCCAGCAGCGCCGGGCCGCGTCGGTGCCCCCGAGCGCTTCGAGCGCGACCGCGCCCTGGGCCGGCGCGGGGACGAAGCGGCGGGGGTCGAGGCGCTCGGCGATCCGTCCGCCGAGGCCGAGGCGGTCGAGACCGGCACAGGCGACGACGAGTGCGTCGACCTGTCCCTCGTCGAGCTTGCGCAGCCGGGTGTCGACGTTCCCGCGGATCGGCACCACCCGCAGGTCGGGGCGGAGCGCACGGAGGAAGGCCTCGCGGCGAGGGCTGCTGGTGGCCACCGAGGCGCCCGGGGGCAGCGACTCGAGGCCGGTGCCGTCGCGGCTGACCAGGGCGTCGCGGCAGTCGGCGCGCTCGAGGTGGGCGGCGAGCACCAGCCCCTCGCGGAGCTGGGAGGGAAGATCCTTGGCGCTGTGCACCGCGGCGTCGGCGCGGCCGTCGAGCAGCGCCGCCTCGAGCTCCGAGGTGAACCAGCCGTCGCCGGTCATCCGCGACGCCGGGGTCTCCGACTCGACGTCGCCGCGGGTGCGGAGGACCACCATCTCCGTGGGCCCGGCTCCGGCGCCGGTGAGGGCCGCGGCGGCGAGCTCGGTCTGGACGCGGGCGAGGGCGCTGCCGCGGGTGGCGAGGCGCAGGGTGGCGGGGGTGAACGCCGGCGACTCGGTGTCCGGCGGATGGAGGGCGGTCACAAGTCCCGCCGGCCGGGAGCGGGGTCGTCGAGGGCGAAGGCCTCGCGCAGCGCGAGGGCGACGCCGGGGTCGTCCACGTTCTCCTTGATGTGGGTGATCGGCGCGTGGAGCAGCTTGCGCACCAGGCTGCGGGTCAGCGCGTCGAGGTGGCGGCGAGTCTCGTCGTCGCTCCAGCCGAGCTTCGCCGCGGTCCGCTCGACCTCGCGCCGGCGGAGCGCCTCGGCCTGGCGGCCGAGCGCCGCGATGGTGGGGCCGGCGGCGTCGCGCTCGCCGACGACCGCGATCGTCCGGGCGAGCTCGAGCTCGACGATCCGTTCCGCCCCGGGCAGCTCGGAGCGGCGACGCTCGAGGTTGCTCTCGACCCGGCGGCCGAGGACGTCGAGGTCGACGAGGCTGACCCCGGGCACCTCGGCGGCGGCGGGCTCGACGTCGCGGGGCACGGCGATGTCGACGATGCAGAGCGGACGGCCGCCCCGGCTGCGCTGGACCCGGGCCACGTCGGCGGCGGTGAGCACCGGGCGCGAGCTGCTCGTCGAGCAGATGACGAGGTCGATGTCCTCGCCGACCGCGGCGACGATCCCGTCGTGGGCGGCCTCTCCGTCGACCTCGCGGGCGAGCGCCTCGGCGGACTCGCCGGTGCGGGAGGTGATCGTCAGCCGCGCGCCGTGGGCGGCGAGCTGGCGCGCCGCCGCCGCGCTCATCTTCCCGGCGCCGACGAGCAGGATGCCGCGGCCCTCGAGGCCGCCAAGCGCGTCGCGGGCGTGCTCGAGGGCGAGCTCGGTGACGCTGCCCGTGCTCCGGCCGATGCCGGTCTCGGTGCGCACCCGCTTGGCGACGCTGACGGCGCGGCGCATCACGAAGTCGAGGCGGGCGTCCAGGGTGCCCGCTTCCCGCGCGAGCCGGTGCGCCGCCTTGACCTGGCCGAGGATCTGGGCCTCCCCGAGAACCATGCTGTCGAGCCCGGACGCGACCCGGAAGATGTGGCGCACCGCCTCGGGGTCGAGGTAGCGGACCAGCCGCGGGACCACCTCGCCGGTGAGCTCGGCGGACGGCGAGACCAGGTAGAACTCGGTGCGGTTGCAGGTGGACACCACCGCCGCCTCGAGCAGCCCGCTGTGGCCGACGAGGTAGCGGAGCAGGTTGCGCGCCTCGGACTCGGCGACCGCGGCGCGCTCGCGGACCGCGAGCGGGGCGGTGTGGAAGCTGAGCCCGGCGACGACGATCTCGGTCACGGCGGCGACCCCGCGACCGCGAGCTCGTCGGCGAGCGCCTCGGCCTCGGCGGGGCGGCCAGCGCGCAGCAGGTCGAGGAGCCGGGGGAGCGCGGCGGCGGCGATGCGGTCGCGCTCCTCGTAGCCGATCCCGGCCTCGCGGGCGCGGTCGCGCATCCGCCCGGCGAGCTCGGCGAGCACCCCGTACTCCTCGCCGATCGCCTCCTCGAGGCGGTGGCGCATGAACTTCGCGAAGGCGGGGCTGCGCCCCCCGGTGCTGATCGCGACCTGGAGCGGCCCGCGGCGCACGACCGACGGGACGATGAAGGAGCACAGCTCGGGGTCGTCCACCGCCCGCTGGTCGGTGGCGCAGACCACCACCGCGGCCCCGGCGACGTCCCCGGGTCGCACCTCGCGGGACTCCCAGTGCGCCTCCCCGGCCTCGACACAGGCGCGCAGCGACGGGGTGAGCGCGGGAGCCACGATGCGCAGCCGCACCCCCGCGTCGAGCAGCGGGCGTGCCTTCTGCGCCGCGATCTCGCCCCCCCCGACGAGGAGGGCATCGCGACCGGCGAGGTCGAGCATCGCCGGATAGTAGGCGGGACGCATCCGTGAGGAGATCACTATGGTTGGGGTGAACAGCCCAAGTATAGGTTGGGGTGAGGCACCCACCTGGCGTCCGCCGGACCGGCGCGGGCGCTCACCCGTGACGACATGGAGTCTCGCCGAACGCGGCTTGCGCCTGCTCAGCGCATCCTTTTCGCCGCTGGCGCGTTCGAAGCGTCGTACCACGAAAGTGGTGTGGGGTACGATGGAGGCCATGGTGCAAGGGGATCCGAGGACAGCGGGCTCCGGGCCACCGGACCCCGCGGCCCCGGCCACCCCGGGCTCCGACGGAAACGGCACCGCCTCGCAGGGTGCGCGCCGCCGTCGATACGGACGCCGCCGCGGCACCGTGCCGGTCGGCGAGTGCTTCGTCAGCCGGCTCGGACCCGCCAACGGCGAGCCCTTCGCCGCGCTCGACGACCCCGAGGAGACCGAGGGGCTCGCCCGGCCCGGCGTCGACACCCCGCTCGAGCAGCTGCGCTTCGTCTCCCTCGACTGCGAGACCACCGGGCAGTCGCCGCATGAGCTGGTCGAGCTGGGCGCCGTGGCATTCACGCTTGATGCCCACNGTCCTTCGAGACCCTGGTCCACTGCAGCGACCGGATCAACCCCTACGCGCGCCGGCTCCACGGGATCACCAGCGCCAGCCTCGCCGGCGCCCCGCCTGCGGACGCGGTGCTCGACCGCTTCCGCCGCTTCGCCGCCGGGGCGGTGCTCATCGAGCACAGCGCCGACGCCTTCGACACCCGGCTCATCGGGCGCACCTCGGGCGAGGACTTCGACGCCGACAACATCGACACCTCGCGTCTGGCCGGCAAGCTCTGGGACCTCCGTGACACCATCGGCCTGGAGCGGCTGTGCGCCGAGCTGGGGGTGACCCACCGCCAGCCCCACCACGCCCTCGCCGACGCCGAGGCGACCGCCGCCTGCTTCCTCGAGCTCGTCGTCCGCGGCCGCGAGCGCTTCGGCTGGCGCACCCTCGGCGATCTGCTCGCCGACGGCACGCCGCCGGTGCGGCCACCCGCCCCGACGAGCTCCGAGCGCCGCCGGCGCCCGCGCCTCCCCGCGGCCGGCACGGCCGTGGCCGTCGCCGTCGACGGCGAGGACCCGGCCGCCCCGTCGCGGC
>VBHE01000341.1:4224-9376 GCA_005889515.1 Chloroflexota bacterium
TGTGCCGGCGCACAACCGCAGCCGAGTTTGACATCCGAACGTCTGTGCCCTACCATCGCGCGCCAGGGCCCACCCGTCGTCCGCGTCTCGGACCGCGTCCGTGCGCCACATCTCAGCAGGGGTCCGCACAGGGGAGACGAGCCATGCTCGACAGGCTCGGTCAGGCCGATCGCATCTGCGGCATCAGCGCGCTGCTGGCGCTCATCTCGACCTACCTGCCCTGGTATCACTTCCGCGACGCCCACGGCATGGTGACCGTCAACGCCTTCGGTGCCGGCTTCCTCGGCGACGTGGTCTTCTTCTCCTCCGTCGCCATGCTCCTGCTGATCGGCGTCCGCGCCGGCCTCATCGCCATCCAGCAGCTGCGGCTCGACGACCGCCACGTGCTCTGGGTCGCCGGCGTCTCCCTCGCCGCGGTGGTCCTCCAGCTGCTCATCGGCGTCAACGGCAGCGGCGCCTTCCACTCCATCACCATCGGCGTGGTCATCGCCCTGCTCGCCGCCGGCGGCATGGTGGTCGGCGCCCGGCTCGAGCGCCAGACCGGCCCGGGCACGCACAGCCTCCGCCGCAGCTCGCGGTAGGTGCGCGGGGGGGCGGCCCGGCTCGCACCCGCCATCGCCGTGGTGGGAGCCGTCGCCGCCCCCGCCGGCTGCCTCCTCCCCTGGGAGACGGTGGCCGTCGACGGCCCTCCACGGCACCGGGGTGCTCGCCTGTGTCGGGGCCTGCGTCGCCCTGGTGGCGCTCGCGCTGCGGCTCGCCCGACCCGCCGCCTCGCGAGCCCGCGACGGCATCGAGGTGCTCGCGGGTGCCCTCCTCGTCCTCGGCGCCGCACTCTTCGCGGTGACCGGCGGCCACCACCCGGGGAGCGGATCCGGGTGGTCGGTGGCGATCGCCCCCGGCCTCCCCATCGCCGCCGCCGCCGGCGTCGCCCTGCTCGCCGCTCAGGCGGTGTCGGTCATCGCCGCGGCCGGATCGGAGGAGGCGACCCTCTTCCGGTAGGAGAGGCAGGCGCAGCCGGGCACCTCGGGGGTGCGGACCAAGGCCTCGACGAGCAGGTGGCCCATGGTCCGGGCGTCGTCCTGGAGGATCTCCTGGATGAGCTCGTAGTCCCACTTCGGCCGGACGCCCTCGGCGTAGTTGAGGACGATGGTGATCGCCGCGTAGCAGGCGCCGATCTCGCGTGCCAGGTACACCTCGGGCGAGATCGCCTGGCCGACGATGTCCGCACCGAGCCGCGCGTAGGCGGCGATCTCGGCGGCGGTCTCGAAGCGCACCCCCTGGGAGGTCGCGTAGATGGCGCGGTCGAAGGCGCGGGTCGCCTTGTCCGCCGCCCAGCGGGTCGCCTGCTCCCACATCGCACCGCGCAGCTCGGGGCAGAAGGGGGCGCGCATCACCACCACGTGCTCGGGGTCGAGGAGGCCGCTCACCTGGGGGGTGAGGTCGATCACGTCATGGGGGAGGATGAGGTCGCGGGGCCGGAAGTTCTGGAGGATGCTCCCCGCGCCGGCCTCGGCGATGATCCGCCGGACCCCGGCCTCGCGGAACAGCCAGAAGAGCGCGAGGGTCGCGCTGTGGCGGTCGACCCCCCGCTGCCACCCGTGCATCCGCCCCACCAGCGCCTCGCGGACCGAGCCGTCCTCACGGGTCAGCACCAGCCGCTTCACCGGCGGGCTCTCCCCGAACGGGGTCGGCACCATGATCGGGTCGCCGACGACACGAACGCGGGGATCGCCGAGGGCCTCGGGGAACTCGATGGCGGCGGTGCCCGAGCCGCCCACGATCGCGTGGGCGCAGGGGGGGACGCTGGGCATGAGCCGCCGAGTATACGGGGCGGGCCTCAGTCCAGCCGGAAGTCGGTGCGGACCGGAAGGTGGTCGGAGGCGGTCACGACACCGGGATCGCGGTTGGAGCCGATCACCGCGCAGTCGAGCAGCCGCGGCGCGAGCAGCGGATCGGCGAAGGCGTAGTCGATCCGCGCCGCAGGCATCCAGGTGGCGCAGGTGTACCCCTCGTCGCCGATGGGATGGCGCTCGCGATAGCAGTCGACGTACCCGGCCTTGAGGAGGTGCTCGATCGTCCACCGCTGGATGTTGGCGTTGAGGAACCGGTCGGTGTACGGGAGGCGCGGGAGCACCTCGGTGAAGGGGGTGAGGATCCAGGGGAGCCGGGGCAGGCCGACGTCGAGCTCGGGGGCGATGCCCACCTTCTGATAGCGCCCCGCCACCTCCGCCTCGGCGGCCGAGCCCCGCTCCACCGGGGAGAGCAGTCCGTCGAGACCGCGCACCACGACCCCGGCACGGCGCAGCTCGGCCATCCGGGCGAGGAAGGCGCTCGCCGCGACGGTGTCGCCCGGGGCGATCGCGTTGAGGTCGCCGGTGATCAGATGGGGCATCTCGCGGAAGCGCCCGATGTCGTGGAGGACCGACTGNNNNTCGCCGTGGGTGCGCTCCCCGAAGCGCGCCGCGAGGTGGAGGCAGTGGATGCGCACCCGGGGGATGCCCCGGATCCGGGTCCCCACCTCGCACTCGAGATGGCTGCGGAGCATCAGGTTGGGGTGGCGGTGGTTGCGCCAGCGGCGCACCGGCAGCCGGGTGAGGATGGCGAGGTTGAGGTCGGTGCCGTCGCTCGACTCGCCCACCAGCATCTCCATGGAGAGCCGGGCGGCGAGGTCGCGCACCAGGTCGAGGTCGCAGCACTCCTGGAGCGCGATGACGTCGGCGTCGCAGCGCTCGAGCACCGCGGCGATGCGCTCCCCCCGCCCGCCGCCCCCGAGCAGGATGTTGTAGGTGACCACGCGCAGGCGTGGCACGCGGTCGGTCGGGAGAACGGAGGGAGCGGGGCTCACCGCGACGCATGGTACGGGGTCCGCATCCGCACGCCGGTTGGTTAGGCTGAACGGATGGTCGCCGCCCTCCCCCGTCGCGCCGCCCCCGCGGGCGCCTGAGGCTCGGTGCTGGCCCGCCTGTACGGCCTCGGCCGGCTCCATCCGGTACAGCGGATGGTGGTGCTCTGGCTCGTCTGCGCGACGGCGGTCGGGATCGGGGTGGCCGCCCTCGCCGGGCAGCGTCACTTCTCCGCCGAGCTCAACTCCGGTGCCGACCTCAACGTGGTCGCCACCCTGGTCGGTGACGGCTCGTCGCCGCGGACCGCCTGGCCGGGATGGCTGGCCGCGGTGTTCTTCGGCCTCGCCCTGCTGCGCCTCTGGCGGGGCCGGCCCGAGCCTCCCGCCGGCCGCCCCCCGGGTGGGCGCTGGACCGCGGCCGACATCCGCTCGGCGCTGCGCCGGGAATACGGGGCGGTGCGGACCGCGATCATCGTCCTCGCCGTGGTCGCGATCATCGACGGCGCCCGCGCCGCGGTCTACACCGTCGCCGCCGCCACCGGGGACAGGGTGGCGCGGGGCAGCGTGCTCGCGACCATCGTCGAGGCCCTCGGCCTGGTCCTCGCGGCGGTGATGCTCACCCTCTGGGGGCTGATCTTCGCCCGCCTGCTCGAGCGCTGGGGCGCCCTCTAGCACCCTGTTAGGTACGGCGCTCGACCACGTAGTCGCAGATCGACTCCAGCGCGCCGCGCGCCTCGGAGTCGGGGAAGACGTCGAGCTCGGCGCGCGCCCGGTCGGCGAACTCGTGGGCGCGCGCCTCCGCGTCGGCGACCGCGCGCGAGCCGCGCACCAGCCCGACGACCGCGTCGCAGTCGGCGTCGCTCAGCGGCTCGCGGGCGAGCAGCGGGCGCAGCGACGGGCCCACCTCGGGGTCCTTGAGCGCGTACATCAGCGGCAGGGTCACGGTGCCCTGGCGCAGGTCGGCGCCGGTGGGCTTGCCGAGCTGCTCCTCGGTGGCGGTGTAGTCGAGCACGTCGTCGGCGATCTGGAAGGCGATGCCGAGATCGCGGCCATAGCGTTCGAGCGCACGCTGCTCGGTCTCCCCCATCCCGGCGACGATCGCTCCGCAGTGGCAGGCGGCGCTGAGCATCGTGGCGGTCTTGCGCTCGATCTTGGTGTAGTAGTCCTCGACCGGCTGCTCGTAGTACCGCTTGCTGGTGAGCTGCTGGAGCTCGCCCATGCAGATCTTCATCACCGTCGCGCTGACCACCTGGGTGATCAGCGGGACGCCGATCGACGACAGCAGGTTGGCGCCCTTGCCGAAGTAGTAGTCACCGACGATGATCGCCGGGTTCGCGCCGAGAACGGCATGAATCGTCGCCAGCCCACGACGGGTCTCGGCGTCGTCGATGAGATCGTCGTGGATGAGCGTCGCGGTGTGGATGAACTCGATCCCCATCGCGGCGTTGTAGACGTGGTCGATGTTCGCGTCGCCGAGCTTGGCGCTGAGGATGAGCAGGGCGGGACGGATGCGCTTGCCGCCGGCGCTCACGATGTGCTCCATCGCATCGGCGATGGGGCCGAGGTCGGCGGCCACGGTCTCGTGGAGACGGCGCTCGAGCTCGCGCAGCTCGGCGGCGATCGGCTCGAGGAAGGTCTCGGAGGAGACGCTCACGACGCCATCCTCCCCGGCACCGGCGCGGCAGTCCAGAGGTCGAGTACCTCGGGTGCGGGGGGCGCCTCGCCGAAGAGCAGCGCCGCGGCGTCGATGAAGCGCTCGGGATGGCCTGTGACGAGCAGCCGCGGCGCCGGCCCGGCGGCGACGCCCGCCTCGAGGCGGTTGACGGCGAGGATGCGCCGCACCCGCGCCGCGGTGGTCTCGGCGCTGTCGACGACGGTGAGCCGCGGCGCCACCCGGGCGAGCGCGGGACGGAGCAGCGGATAGTGGGTGCAGCCGAGCACCAGGGTGTCGGCGCCCCAGCCGTGCACCTCCTCGAGCACCTCGCGGAGCGCCGCCTCGGCGACCGCGGAGTCCGCCTGCCCCGCCTCGACGATGTCGACGAGCTCGGGCGCGGCTCGGGGGAGCACCCCGACGCCGGGGTTGGCCTCCTTGATGGCGTGGAGGTACTGCTGGCTGGCGAAGGTGCCCTCGGTGCTGATCACCGCGATGCGTCCGTTGCGGGTCGCCTCGACCGCGGCCTGTGCCCCCGGGGCGATCACCCCGACGATGGGGACGTCGAAGCGCTCGCGGGCGGCGTGCAGCGCCGCCGCGGTGGCGGTGTTGCAGGCGATGACCACGAGCTTGACGTCCTCGCCCACCAGGTGCTCGGT
>VBHE01000342.1:0-5276 GCA_005889515.1 Chloroflexota bacterium
CTGCGACGGCGACGGCGACGCCGACGACCAGCTCGCCGGTGCCCCGACCGCCCACTGCGACGACCATCCCGATCCCGCCCTCGCCCACCTCGTCATCGCCGGGACCTCGCTCGCCGGCGGCCAGCTGGTGACCGGGGCGGGCTTCGCGCCGATGGCGGTGGCGGGGGCCCCGGCCGGCCGCCACCTCGTGGGCAGCCCCGCGATCGTCGCCGGGAGCGCACTCGACCCGGCGCTCGAGGTGGGGACGTTCGACGACGGCGCCCTCTACGTCCGCTCCGACGCGGTGGGGTGGCAGAGGCTCTGGGGCTCCGACCCCGGCTTCACCTGCGTCGACAATCCCGCCGCCTACCTCGACCACACCTCGGCGACCCTCTGGGTCGCCTGCGAGGGCGCCGACCACGTCCTCCGCTACGCCTCCGGCCGCCTCCCCGCGACCTCGCTGCAGCTGCCCGCCCTCGACGGCTGGACGGCGCTCCGCGGACCGGCGCTCGCCGCCGGCCCGGCGATCGCCCCGGCCGGGCCCGCGTCCACCGACGACCCGACCTTCTTCGCCGTCGACGCCGTCGGCGGGCTCTGGACCGCCACCACCTCCACCCCCTGGGTGGCGCGGGGGGCCGGCTGCCAGGGCCACCCGGCGGCGGCGCTCGGGCTGGCCGCGACCACACCGACGACGGTTGTCGCCTGCCGGTCCGCCACCGGCTCGCTGCTCTACGGGGCCGTGGGCCCGGGCGGCGCGATCGGCCTCACCGCCGCGACCGCCACCACCCCCCGCAACGCCGCCGGCTGCGTGCTCGGTGGGAGCATCGTCGACGGCCCCGGTCTCGCCGCCACCGGTTCCGGCGTGCTCGTGCTCGTCACCGGCGCCGCCGACCACCTCCCCTACGTGGCGACGATCGCCTTCCCCACCGCCCCGGGGGCGGGGCCGGTCGCCATCTCCCCGTACCAGGCGATCTCCTACCAGGGCGGGTCGCGCCCGGGGACCTGCGCGCCGCCGTCCGCCACCAACCCCGCAACCCCGCTCGCCGGCGGACCGGCGGTCGCGACCTGGAGCGGCGCCGCCCTCACCGTGGGGCTGACCACGCCAACGATCCTCGCCGCGCCCCACTCGATCACCACCGCGGTCGCCCACCTCGTCGACGTGGCGGGGAACCCGGTCTCGGGGCGGACGGTCACCTTCACCAGCAGCATGCTCGTCACCGCGGGGGCGACCCAGAGCTCCTCGCCGGGGGTCTACACGACCACCGTCACCCCCGGCCTGCATGCGGGCGACGCCTGGGTCGGCGCCGCCTCCTCCTGGACCTCGGGCTCGACCTCGATGCGGCTCTTCCACGGCGGCTACGTGCTCGACGGCAACGGCGGCATCCACCCCTACGGGGGCGCGCCGGTGCTCGCCACCACCGCCTACTGGCCGGGCTGGGACATCGCCCGCGGGATCGTGCTGCGCCCCGACGGCGCCGGCGGCTACGTGGTCGACGGCTTCGGCAGCCTCCATCCCTTCGGCGACGCGCCCGCGGAGGCGAGCACCGCCTACTGGCCGGGCTGGGACATCGCCCGCGGGGTCGCGCTCCGCTCCGACGGTGTCAGCGGCTACGTCGTCGACGGCTTCGGCGGCATCCACGCCTTCGGCGGGGCACCCGACATGCAGGCCACCGCGGTCTGGCCCGGCTGGGACATCGCCCGGGGCATCGTCCTCACCTCGGACGGCGGCGGGTACGTGCTCGACGGCTTCGGTGGGCTCCACCCCTTCGGCGATGCCCCGGCGGTCTCCGGCTCCGCCTACTGGCCGAACTGGGACATCGCCCGGGGGCTGGCGGCGCGTCCCGACGGCCCCGGGGGCTACGTGCTCGACGGCTTCGGCGGGGTGCATCCCTTCGGCGGCGCCCCGGAGCTGCGCACCACCGCCGCCTGGCCGGGCTTCGACATCGCCCGGGGGCTGAGCGTCGGCGCCGGCGGCACCGGGGTGGTCCTCGACGGCTACGGGGGGCTCTCGGCGCTCGGCAACCAGCCCCCGACCTCGGCGAGCGCCTACTGGCAGGGCTGGGACATCGCCCGGGGAGTGGCCGGAGGGTAGGCTCGCCGGCGATGCACGCCCCCGCATGGCAGGTCCACCTCCGTCCCGGATCGGAGATCCCCACGGATCCCGAGGCGGCGCGGCGGTGGCTGCGGCGGGGGGACCTGCCCTCCGCGTTGCTCCGCGGCGGCACCGGCGTCGCGCTCCGCTGGGCGGGCGGGGAGCTGAGCCACGACGGGCTCGCCGCCGCGGTCGAGGAGGTGGCCGCCGGGCTCGCCGGGCTCGGCGCCGGGCCGGGGGAGCGGGTGCTCCTCCACGGCGCCGCCTCGTGCGACTGGGTGCTCGCCTGCCTCGGCGCTCTCCGCGCCGGCGCGGTCGTGGTGCCGGTCAACCCCGACTACCGCGAGGCCGAGGTCGCGCACATCCTCGGCGACTCCGAGCCGGCGCTCGTCGTCGCCGACGCCGCGCGGCTCGACGGCGTCGCCCGGCTGCGCCCCGCCCATCCCGGGATCCGCCACGTCGTCGACCTCGCCGGCCTGCCCCGCGCCCCCGCCCCCGCCCCCGACCCCGGTCTCGGCCCGGAGAGCGCGGCGCTGATCATCTACACGTCGGGGACCACCGGCCGTCCCAAGGGCGCGCTCCTCGGGCGCTGCCCCTCCATCACCTCCACGGCCTGGCGATGGGACTGGTGGGAACGCTCCTCGCCGGCGGCTCGGCCGTGCTGCTCCGCTTCTCGCCCGAGGCGGTGGTCGCCGAGCTGGGCGCCGGTGCGACCCTCTTCTTCGGGGTGCCGGCGATGTACCAGCGGCTCGCCGAGCACCTCGAGGTCGATCCCGCCGACCTCGGTGCGGTTCGCCTCTTCGTCTGCGGGTCGGCGCCGCTCCCCCCCGCGCTCTTCGAGCGCTGCGCGGCGCTCCTCGGCCAGCCGCCGCTCGAGCGCTACGGGATCACCGAGGGCGGGGTCGCGGTCTCCACCCCCTGCGCGGGGCCGCGGCAGCCGGGACGGGTCGGCCATCCGCTCCCCGGGGTCGAGGTGCGGCTGGGGGCGGAGGCCGAGGTGCTCCTCCGCGGCGGCCAGGTGTTCGGCGGCTACTGGCGCAACCCGGCGGCGAGCGCCGAGGTCCTCGAGGACGGCTGGCTGCGCACCGGTGACGCCGGCGAGATCGGCGCCGACGGCTCGCTCGCCATCCGCGGCCGGCTCAAGGAGCTGATCATCACCGGCGGCCTCAACGTGTACCCGCGGGAGGTGGAGGCGGTGCTCGAGGAGCATCCCGCGGTCGCCGAGGTGGCGGTCGCGGGGCTGCCCTCGGAGCGCTGGGGGGAGCAGGTCACCGCCTTCGTCGTCGCCCGCGTCCCGGTGGGTGAGGAGGAGCTCCTCGCCCACGCCCGGGCCCGGCTGGCCCCCTACAAGTGCCCCCGGGAGGTGCGCTTCGTCCCCGCCCTGCCGCGCAATGCCCTCGGCAAGGTCGTACGCTCCGAACTGTCATGACGTCGCGTCGCCAGGGGGCGCCGGTCCGGGTCGATGTCGATCCTCCGACGCTGCTCGACGCCCTCGAGCGGCACCGTGCCCGCCTGCTGGGGTCGCTCGGGGCGCTGGACGGCGCCGCCTGGGCCACGCCGAGCCGCTGCGCGGGCTGGTCGGTCGGCGACGTCGTCGCCCATCTCCGCTGGGGGACGGACGTCGGGCTGGAGCTGGTCCGCCGGGTCGAGGGGGGGAGTGGAGAGCGGCTCTTCGACGGCTTCGACCCCCGGGCGACGCCGGAGGCCGAGCTGGCGCCGCTGCGCGGGCTCGACCCCGCCGAGCACCTCGCCGCGATCCGCGCGGGGACGGCGACCCTGCTCGCCGCGGCGCGTGAGCTCGCCGCCCGCGGGGTCGAGGACGAGGCCGACACCCCCCTGGGATGGGTGCCCTGGCCGCTCGCCTTCAACCACCTCCTCTGGGACTCCTGGCTCCACGAGCGCGACGTGCTCCTCCCCCTCGGGATGGCTCCGGACCCCGAGCCCGCCGAGGTGCGCCTGGTCGGCTCCTACCAGCTCGTGATCCTCGGCGCGGTGCTCTCCATGTTCGGGATGCGCACGACCGTCGACCTCCGCCTCGAGGGCACCTGCGGCGAGGCCCAGCGGCTACGGGTCGGGGACGAGGTGGTGGTCGACCACCCCGCCGAGCCCCCGGGGGAGGAGGGGTGCATCCGCGGCGACGCCGTCGCGGTGATCGAGGCGATGAGCGGCCGCGGCGATCTCGCCGGCCTGGCCCGGGGCCCGGAGCCGATGCTCCAGATCGCCGGCGCGCTCGGGAGACGGCTGGCGGGGATGTGAACCGCGGTTCACATGGGGAGCGCCGGACGCGGGCCTCCGAAGAGTACCCTTGCGGACGCGCGATCGAGGCCGGGGCGGGCGCCGCCGCCGGCGGGACGAGGGACGGCATGGACTTCCGGGAGAGCGACGAGCAGATCATGCTGCGCCAGTCGGCCGCGGCGATCGCCACGGGCTACGGCCACGACTGGTTCGTGCGCAAGGCTCGCGCCGATGAGCGGAGTGACGAGCTCTGGACGGCGCTGGCGAAGCAGGGCTTCATCGGCGTCAACACCCCCGAGGCCTACGGCGGCGGGGGCATGGGCATCAGCGAGCTGGCGATCGTCTGCGAGGAGATGGCGGCGGCGGGATGCCCGCTCCTGCTCATGCTCGTCTCCCCGGCGATCTGCGCCTCGATCATCGCCCGGCACGGCAGCGACGAGCAGCGCGGGCGCTGGCTCCCGCCGATGGCGAGCGGCGAGATGAAGATGGCCTTCGCGATCACCGAGCCCGACGCCGGCAGCAACTCCCACCGCATCTCCACCACCGCGACCCGCGACGGCGACGGCTGGGTGCTCCGCGGGACCAAGTACTACATCAGCGGCGTCGACGAGTCGCGGGCGATCCTGGTGGTGGCGCGCACCGGCGGCGACCCGCAGTCGGGGAGGGGCGAGCTCTCGCTCTTCATCGTCGACAGCGAGGCCCCCGGGCTCGAGCGCAGCCTCATCCCGGTCGAGATCGTCGCCCCGGAGAAGCAGTACACCCTCTTCTTCGACGGGGTGAGGATCGACGCCGACCGGCTCGTCGGCACCGAGGGCAACGGGCTGCGCCAGGTCTTCGTCGGCCTCAACCCCGAGCGCATCATGACCGCGGCGATCAGCAACGGGATCGGCCGCTACGCCCTCGCCAAGGCGTCGGCGTACGCCAATCAGCGCAGCGTCTGGGGGGTTCCGGTCGGCACCTACCAGGGCCT
>VBHE01000342.1:5381-6151 GCA_005889515.1 Chloroflexota bacterium
GCAACGGCCTCGCCTCCGAGTTCGGGCTCGCCGACATGTGGGGGATGTGCCGGCTGCTGCGGATCGCGCCGGTGAGCCGCGAGATGGTGCTGAACTACGTCTCCCAGCACAGCCTCGGGCTGCCGAAGAGCTACTGAGGAGGCTCGCTCGGGCTGCTCCGTCCTGTAGTCGCTCGACAGGGACGCGGCCGGATGGGGGACACCACGCCCGGTGCTCAGACAGTCCTCGGCGTCCTCCGGGGCTGCGCCCCTGCGGTCGCCTGCGGAACTCGCCCTGGCATGGTGTCCCCCATCCGTCCGCTGGGCCGAGCGAGACGCCGTCGGTCCCGGGTCGCGGGAGCCGGGATCTCAAGGACCAGGCGTCATTTGGCGGACACGTGGGCATGCTGTGATCGGCGGACGCCCACAGGAGAAGCCCTTCATGAGCACGAAGATGACCAGAACCGAGCAGGAGTGGCGGGAGCAGCTCTCCCCGGCGGAGTACGAGGTGCTCCGCGAGAAGGGCACCGAGCGTCCCTTCACCGGCGAGTACGTGCACTGTCACGACGACGGCGTCTACCGCTGCGCCGGCTGCGGCGCCGAGCTCTTCCGCTCCGACGCGAAGTTCAACTCCGGAACCGGCTGGCCGAGCTTCACCGAGCCGGCGATCGCCGAGGCGGTCGACGTCCACGAGGACCGCAGCCACGGCATGGTCCGCACCGAGGTCACCTGCCGGAGCTGCGGCTCGCACCTCGGGCACGTCTTCCCCGACGGTCCCGCTCCGGCCGGACA
>VBHE01000342.1:6170-6718 GCA_005889515.1 Chloroflexota bacterium
GGTCGATCGTCCCAGACGGCTCGCCGACCCGTCCCCGCCCCGGTCGCGCCCCTCACAATGTGCCGATGCTCATCGGACGCGCCGGCGTGCCGGCGGAGGGACGCTCCCGGGGGCTGAGCGACGGGACCGGCGACATCGAGCGGGCGGTCACCGACCTCAGCCTGCGACTGCCGTCCCGCCTCGCCGGCCTCGCCCGCCTCGCCTGCAACTACCGCTGGTCGTGGATGCCGGGAGGCCCGGCGCTCTTCGCCCACCTCGACGGGCGCCGCTGGGACGCCTGCGGCGAGAACCCGGTGCGGATGCTCCAGGAGGTCTCGCCGGCGGTGCTCGAGCACGCCGCCCACGACGACGGCTACGTCGCCCGGGTGGCGGCGGCGACCCGCGACCTCCACAGCTACGTGTCGGCGCCGGCCCGCACCGAGCCGCTCACCCCCGAGCACCCGGTGGCGTTCTTCTGCTCGGAGTTCGGCGTCCACCGCTCGCTGCCGGTCTACTCCGGCGGCCTCGGGGTGCTCGCCGGCGACATCCTCAAGGAGGCGAGCGACCAG
>VBHE01000343.1 GCA_005889515.1 Chloroflexota bacterium
AACCCTCATGTTCCGGTGAAATCGTTGGGCGGAACGATGCGGGCCCGCGCTGAAGGCCGCTCCGCATTCACGCTGAGGGCGCGCTGAAGGCGCTGAACGGCCGCCACTCCTCGATCGGCCCGTCGGCGGCTTAAGCGGCGCTTCAGCGCGAGGCACGGCCGCCCTTCACCGACGCCCTCCACTGTGAGCGGCGTCATGTCGAGCAGGGGCATTCCGCGGAGGGACGGCGAGATGGAGTTCCGCATTCTCGGTCCGATCGAGGTCCGCGACCGCGACCGGGTGGTGACCCCGGCCGTGGCGCGCCAGCGCGCCCTCCTCGGCATCCTCCTCCTCCACGTGGGCGAGGCCGTGCCCAACGGCGCCCTCGTCGACGCGGTGTGGGGCGACGCTCCGCCCCAGCGTCCCGCGGCCGCGCTGGGGGCACTGGTCGAGGGTCTGCGACGGGCGCTCGAGCCCGGGCGCGCACCGGGCGCGGAGAGCATCCTCGTCGCCGAGGACGCCGGGATCCGGCTCCGCGTCGATCCGGCGACCGTGGATCTCTGCCGCTTCGAGCGGCTGACCGCCGAGGCGCGCGCGGTGACCGGCACCGACCCGGTGCGCGCGTCGGCGCTGCTGCGCGAGGCCGCCTCGCTCTGGTCCGGCCCGGCGCTCACCGGCGCCGGTCTCGCCGGCGCGGCGCACGCGGAGACCGCGGGCCTCAACCGGCTCCGCCTCGACGCGATCGCCGACCGCATCCAGGCCGACCTCGGGATGGGACGCCACGCCGCCCTGGTCCCCGAGCTCGAGGCGCTCGTCGCCGCCCATCCGCAGAGCGAGCGGCTGCTCGCCCAGCTGATGCTCGCCCTCCACCGCTGCGGACGCCACCAGACCGCACTCGCCGCCTGCGCGAGCGCGCGGCACCGGCTGGAGCCGGGCCCCGAGCTGCAGAGCCTCGAGCGGGCGATCCGCGACCGCGACCCCGAGCTCGATGGGCCGGCGACCCGGTCGTCGCGGACCGTCGTCGGGATGCCGGTCGCCGCGGACCCGCCACCTCCGGTCGAGGCGGCGGAGGAGGACGTCGAGGAGGTGACCGCGACCGTGGAGCCCTCCCCCGCCGTCGCCGCTGCGGCCGTTCGGCGCCGCCGCTCGCCGGTCGCGCTCACCGGCGCCGCGGCGCTGGTCGTCGCCGGCGGCGCGTTCGGCGGCCTCGGCATCCACCACCTGCGCGCCAGCGCCGGGCGGGCCCCGGCGGCGGCGAGCGCCTTCCCCACCACGAGGGAGGCATCGCTCGCCGGGCAGCTCGGCCCCGCCGTGACCGGCTGCCACCGCTACCCGGACCACTACGCCCTCGCCCTCGCCGAGGTCGAGTGCCAGGTCCGGCCCGAGCACCCCGGGGGCAGCTCGGTGCTCGTCCAGAGCTTCGCGACCCACAACGACATGGAGGTCCACTTCCACCACGTCCTCGGGCTCACCGTCCAGTCCGAGACCGGCAGGCCGGTGACGTCGGCGCGCCACGGACGCTGCGACGACCCGGGCGCGGAGTTCTTCGCGCTCTCCAACTACCGTGCCGGCGCGCAGGGCGGGGACGCACCGGCGTCGACCGCCCCCCGCGGCCATCTCCTCTGCTACCTCGACCACACCGGCGTGCCCCGGCTCGCCTGGACCGACGTCCAGCGGCTGACCGTCTCCCAGGCGACCGGGGTCGCGGGCCCCCAGGACACCGCGCGGTCCGGCGTCCTCGACCTCTGGCGGTCCCTCGCCGCGGCCGAGGAGATCACCCCCGGCGGGGCGACGCCCGCGCTGCCGGTCTCCACCGAGGCGCCCGCCCCCACGGCGACGCTGGCCTCCGCGGTCACGGCGCCGCCTCCGCAGCCGCGCACGACGGTGAGCCGGCAGAGCACCCCGCCCACCCCGCCGGCCACCCCTGCACCCACCCCGCACCCGGCGGCGACGGCCGCACCGGGCGGCGGCGCCGGCGCACGCGACGGCG
>VBHE01000360.1:0-450 GCA_005889515.1 Chloroflexota bacterium
CCGAGCGGCGGGCGGCGGAGTGGAGCCTCGGGGAGCCGGTCCGGGTCCAGCACCACCACGCCCACGTGGCCAGCGTCATGGCCGAGCACGGCCTGCGCGGGCGGCTCCTCGGCGTCGCCTTCGACGGCGTCGGCCACGGCACCGACGGCGGCATCTGGGGCGGCGAGTTCCTCGTCTGCGACGAGGCCCACTTCCACCGCGCCGGCCACCTGCTGGCGGTGCGCCAGCCGGGCGGCGACCTCTGCGCCCGCGAGGGCTGGCGGATGGCCGCCGCCTACCTCTGCGCCGCCGGGCTCGCCGGCGAGACCCCGCCGCCGTGGCTGGGCGAGGACGGGCCGGACGCGCGCCGCTGGCGGCTGGTGGTGCGGGTCGCCGCGAGCCCGACCGCGGCGCCGCTCAGCACCAGCGCGGGGCGGCTCTTCGACGCGGTCGCCAGCCTGCTCGGCGTCG
>VBHE01000360.1:509-2004 GCA_005889515.1 Chloroflexota bacterium
GTGAGCCGCTGCGCGTCGACACCCTGGGGCTGATCCGTGCGCTGGTCGCCGACCGGCTCGCCGGGGTGCCCGCGGCGCTGCTCGCGGCGCGCTTCCACGAGACCGTCGCCCAGCTGGTCGCCGGGGCCTGCCGCCGGCTCGCCGCGGATTCCGGGCTTGGCCGGGTGGCGCTGAGCGGCGGCGTCTTCCAGAACGCGGTGCTGCTCGAGCGGAGCGTCTCCCTTCTCCGCGACTCCGGCCTCGAGGTGTACGCCAACCGCATGGTTCCGGCCAACGATGGCGGGATCAGCCTGGGCCAGGCGCTGGTGGCCGCATCGCGGACGCGGGCGGCCGCGGGGGTGGCGGGATGATCGCCCCGGACACCGCCGGCGGCGGGCGCGACCACCGGCGGGAGGCGGCCCGCACCCTGGTCCGCGAGCGCTTCGGCCACCGCATCCGCGCCTCCGAGCTCTTCTTCGACCGCCACGCGGCGGAGGTGGCCGCCTGCGCCTCGGCGATGGCGGACCGCTTCTTCGACGGCGGCACCCTGATCATCTTCGGCAGCGGGCTGCGCGCCACCGACGCCCAGCACAACTCCGTCGAGTACGTCCATCCCGCCCTTCCCGGCTGCCGGGCGCTCCCCGCGCTCTCGCTCACCAACGACGCGGCGACGGTCACCGGCATCCTCCTCGGCGACGATCGCGACGCGGTCTTCGCCCACCAGCTCGAGATCCTCGGCGGCGCCGGCGACATCGCCCTGGCCTTCGCCGAGATCCCGGTCTCCGCCGCGGTGCGCCGGGGGCTGGAGGCGGCGCGCCGGGTCGGGATGCTCGGCATCGCCCTTCTCGACGGCCCCGACGAGGGCGGCCTCGCCGCCGACCATGTCTTCGAGGTGGACGAGCCCGACCCGCTCGTCGCCCAGGAGCTGCACCTCGCGACGTATCACATCCTCTGGGAGCTGGTGCACATCGTCCTCAACCACCGGGGCATCGGCGCGACCCCCCCGGCAGGAGCCCGGCCATGACCGAGCCCTGCCGTGACGACATCTGCATCACCTGCGCCGACGCCCTCCTCCCGGTCGTCGTGGAGTGGCTGAGCGAGGACGGCTGCACCGCCCGCGGGCTGCAGCGCGGCGAGCCCTGCGAGGTCTCGGTCGAGCTCGTCGACGGCGTCGAGCTCGGCGACACCGTGCTCGTCCACGGCGGCGTCGCCCTGCAGATCGGTGAGAAGGCGGGAGCCGCAGGGGGGAGGACCGCCGACAAGCAGGCTCTGCCTGCGGGCGGTCCGGGGGGAGTCCCCCCTACATGAGCGACACCGGGCGCGACCCCTTCTCCCAGCTGCTCTACCCCATGCTCACCGAGCAGCCCTCGGCGTCCGCCGAGGTGCTCGAGGAGCTGGCGGTCGCGCCGCGCGACAAGTCGGCGGAGAGCAACCGGCTGCGCGAGCGGCTGCTCGCCGAGTCCGAGGAGGAGATCGTCGCCTGCGCCGAGGCGATGGCGGCACGGCTCGCCACCGG
>VBHE01000360.1:2043-6148 GCA_005889515.1 Chloroflexota bacterium
TCCCGCCCCCGCCTCACCGGCCGCTGCCCGCGCTCTGCCTCACCAACGACGTCGCCGTCGTCACCGCGGTCGCCAACGACGTGAGCTTCGACGACATCTTCCTCCGCCAGATCATCGCCCTCGGCCGTCCCGGCGACATCGTCGTGGGGGTGTCGACGAGCGGCAACTCCGAGAACGTGCTGCGGGGGGTGCGCGAGGCCCGGCGCCGCGGCATGCTCACCATCGGCCTGGCCGGCTATGACGGCGGCCGCATGTCCCACGACCATGCGCTCGATCACTGCTTCGTGGTGCGGAGCAGCAGTGTCCACCGCATCCAGGAGGTGCAGACCACGCTGTACCACGTCCTCTGGGAGCTGGTGCAGCGATTCATGGAGGAACCGGCATGTGCCTAGCCATCCCCGCGCGGCTCGTCGAGTACCTCGACGAGGACCGCATGTTCGGTAAGGTCGAGCTGGGCGGCGTGCAGCGGCGGATCAACACTCTTCTGCTGGTGGGTCCGGACGCCTGCGAGCCGGGCGAGTACGTGCTCGTCCACGTCGGCTTCGCGCTCAGCAAGATCTCCGAGGAGGAGGCGAAGGACCAGCTCCGCATCCTCGGAGAGATGGGCTCCGCCTACGCAGAGGAGCTGCAGGCGATCGGCGAGTCGCTCTCGCTCGACCTCGCCGACACCGAGGGCAGCGTGCTCAGCGTGTCACCACAGGAAGTCCGGCCATGAAGTTCGCCGACGAGTTCCGCGACGCCGACCTCGCCCGGGCCCTGGGGGCCCGGATCGCCGCGGAGTCCGGGGACCGGCACTGGAAGATCATGGAGGTCTGCGGCGGCCACACCCACACGATCTTCAAGTACGGCATCGAGGACCTGCTGCCGAGCAACGTCGAGCTGGTCCACGGCCCCGGCTGCCCGGTATGCGTCATCCCCATGGGGCGGCTCGACGACGGCATCGCCCTGGCCCGCGACCCGGAGGTGATCTTCACCTGCTTCGGCGACCTGATGCGCGTCCCCGGCGCCAACGGCAGCCTGCTCGACGCCAAGGCCGAGGGCGCCGACGTGCGCATGGTGTACTCGCCGCTCGACGCGCTCAAGCTGGCGAAGGAGAATCCCGACCGCAAGGTGGTGTTCTACGCGATCGGCTTCGAGACCACCGCCCCGTCGACCGCGCTCACCCTGCTCCATGCCCGGGCGCAGGGGGTGAAGAACTTCTTCGTCTTCTGCAACCACGTCACCATCATCCCGCCGATGAAGGCGATCCTCGACTCGCCCGACCTGCGCCTCGACGCCTTCCTCGGCCCCGGGCACGTCTCCTCGGTGGTGGGCATCCGTCCCTACGAGTTCGTCACCACCACGTACAACAAGCCGGTCGTGGTGGTGGGGTTCGAGCCGCTCGACATCCTCCAGGGCGTGCACATGGTGATGCGCCAGATCCTCGAGGGCCGCTGCGAGGTGGAGAACCAGTACAAGCGGGTGGTCCACGACGAGGGCAATCCCAAGTCGCTCGAGGTGCTCGCCAGGGTGTTCAGCATCCGTCCGCACTTCGAGTGGCGCGGCCTCGGCTTCATCAGCCAGAGCGCGCTCCAGCTGCGCGACGAGTTCGCCGACCACGACGCCGAGAAGGCCTTCACCGTGCCCGGGGTGCGGGTCGCCGATCCCAAGGCGTGCCAGTGCGGCGAGGTGCTCAAGGGCGTGCTCAAGCCCTGGGAGTGCAAGGTGTTCGGCACCGCGTGCACCCCGGAGACGCCGATCGGCACCTGCATGGTGTCGAGCGAGGGCGCCTGCGCCGCCTACTACAACTTCGGTCGGTACTCGCGCTCGCGTGACCGCGAGAGGGTGCTCGCCGGCAGCGCGGCGAACGGCGAGCGCGGATGACCGATCACCCCACGGATTCCGCACCCGGCCACCGCGAATCCGTGGGGGCCCCGGTCAATGTGGCGGAACTCGGCGACCAGGCGCCGCAGGCGGGGAGCGGTGCCGCGATCCGGGCGGCGACCGCGCGGATCGCCGACCCCGAGCAGCGCGTGCTCGCGCGCATCGCCGAGATGCGCAAGCGCAAGCCGTCGCTGCGCGAGACCGCGATCACCATGAGCCACGGCGCGGGGGGCAAGGCGAGCCACACCCTGGTGCGGGCGCTCTTCGCCGACGTCCTCTCCAACCCGGTGCTCGAGGAGCTCGGCGACCAGGCGCAGCTGACGGTGCGCGGCCTCGATGGCGCCCGCCTGGCGATGAGCACCGACTCCTTCGTGGTGAGCCCGCTCTTCTTCCCCGGGGGCGACATCGGCGAGCTCGCGGTCAACGGCACCGTCAACGACCTCGCCGTCGGCGGCGCCGAGCCGCTCGCGCTCTCCGCCGCCTTCATCCTCGAGGAGGGGCTCGACGTGGCGGTGCTCCGCCGGGTCGTCGAGTCGATGCGCGCCGCCGCCGACCGCGCCAGCGTCTCCATCGTCACCGGCGACACCAAGGTGGTGCCGCGGGGCAAGGCGGACCAGCTCTTCGTCACCACCACCGGGGTCGGCATCGTGCGCGAGCCCGAGCGCCTGGGGATCGCGCGCATCCGTCCCGGCGACGCGGTGCTGCTCAACGCCGCCATCGGCGACCACGGCAGCACGGTGATGCTCGCTCGCGGGGACGTCGACCTCGAGGCGGAGGCACTGCGCAGCGACACCCGGCCGCTCTGGGGCCTGGTGTCCGCCCTGCTCGACGCCGGCCCGCGGCGGCGTCGCCACGGTGCTCAACGAGATCGCCCAGCAGGCGGGGCTCGCGGTGGCCATCGACGAGGACAGCCTGCCGGTCCACGACGAGGTGCGCGGCGTCGCCGAGATCCTCGGCATCGAGCCGCTCTACATCGCCAACGAGGGGGTGCTCGTCGCCATCGTCGCCGGCGCCGACGCCGAGCGTGCGCTCGCGCTGATGCGTTCGCTCCCCGAGGGCGCCGAGGCGGCGCGCATCGGCGAGGTGCGCGAGGAGCCGGAGGGGATGGTCTTCATCCGCACCGGTTTCGGCGGCACCCGGGTCGTCGACATGCTCATCGGAGACCCCCTGCCGCGCATCTGCTGACCGACCGGCCACCCGGATGGATGACCTCCGTCACCCGAACGGGTGGTCAGTCGAACCCGTCCGGGTGTCCGGCGTTCATCCTCCACCGCCGCGGTTTTCGCCCGGCCGCGTGATGACGTGGGCCTCCCTGGGAGGGGAGGCTTCTCCGCATGGCGATCGGCGTCCGGCCGGCGGCGTCCCCGCGGCCGGTGAACTTCCTGCGGCCCTGCCTGCTGCTCCTGCTCGACGAGCGTCCCGGGCACGGCTACGAGCTGAGCGAGCGGCTCACCCCGCTCGCCGGCCCCGCCCCGGACACCGCGGTCGTCTACCGCGCGCTGAACGCCATGGAGGACGAGGGGCTGGTGAGCTCACGCTGGGAGCGCTCGACCGAGGGCCCGGTGCGCCGCTGTCACGAGCTCACCCCCCGGGGGCGCAGCGCGCTCGCCGACTGGGCCCGGCAGCTCGCCGACCTCGACCTGCTCGTCGGCGGCCTGCTCGAGCTCCTCACCGCCCGCGGCCTGCTTCGCGCCGCCTGACCCCTGGCTACCGCGGCGGCATCCGCATCGCGCCGTCGAGGCGGATGACCTCGCCGTTGAGCATGGCGTTGGCGACGATGCACTCGACGAGGGCGCCGTACTCGTCGGGGCGGCCGAGTCGCGACGGGAAGGGCACGGCGGCGCCGAGTGCGTCGCGGACATTCTGGGGCGCGCCGGCGAGCAGCGGGGTGTCGAAGGTGCCGGGGGCGATGCAGACCACCCGCACCCCGTCGCGGGAGAGGTCGCGTGCCAGGGGCAGGGTCATGCCGACGATCCCGCCCTTGCTCGCCGAGTAGGCGACCTGGCCGATCTGGCCGTCGAAGGCGGCGATCGAGGCGGTGGTGACGACGACGCCGCGCTCGCCGTCGTCCTTGGGGGCGAGGGCGACCATCCGGGCGGCCGCGAGCCGGATCGCGTTGAAGGTCCCGACGAGGTTGATGTCGAGGATGCGGGTGAAGTGCTCGAGCGGCATCGGCGAGCCGTCCCTGCCGACGACCTTGGCGGGAGGCCCGACCCCGGCGCAGCAGACCAGGACACGCAGC
>VBHE01000361.1 GCA_005889515.1 Chloroflexota bacterium
CACCTCGCCATCCCGCCGGCGTGGACCGATGTCTGGATCTGCCCCGGTGACCGCGGGCACATCCAGGCGACCGGCCGCGACGCCCGGCGCCGCAAGGTCTACCGCTACCACGAGCGCTGGCGCGAGGTGCGCGATGCCGACAAGTACCAGCACACCATCGCCTTCGCCCAGGCGCTGCCGGGGATCCGCCGGCGGGTCGCCCGCGACATGGACCGTCCCCGGCTGGTTCGCGAGAAGGTGGTGGCGTGCGCGGTGCGATTGCTCGAGACCACCCTCATCCGCATTGGCAACGACGAGTACGCGCGGCAGAACCAGCACTACGGCCTCACCACGCTGCGCGAGGAGCACGCCCGGATCAGCGGGTCGAAGGTGACCTTCGTCTTCCGCGGCAAGAGCGGCGTGGACCACAGCGTCGCCATCTCGGACCGCCGCCTCGCACGGGTGCTGCGCAGCATCCATGAGCTCCCCGGTCAGCGCCTGCTCGAGTACGTCGACGGCGGCGGCGCCGTCCATGCTGTCCACTCCGACGACGTCAACGACTACATCCGCGTCGCCGGCGGTGGCGACTACACCGCCAAGGACTTCCGCACCTGGGCGGGCACGGTGCTCGCCGCCCAGGCGCTGCGTGAGGTCGCGCGCTTCGACTCCCAGGCCCAGGCGAAGCGCCACCTGCTCGAGGCCATCGACACGGTCGCGCGGAAGCTGGGCGACACCCGCCCGGTGACCCGCAGGTCCTACATCCACCCGGCGGTGGTGGACTCCTACCTGGACGGCTCGCTCGCCGAGTTGCTGGAGGCAAGCGCCGCGGACGAGATCCCCGGCAGCCCCCACGAGCTCTCCGCGGATGAGGCCGCGGTGCTCGGGCTGCTCCAGCAGCGGCTGCGGACAGAGGGAGGGCGCCGCCCCCGGGTCGCCTGAGGGGCCCGTGTATCCTCCGGCGGATGGCGAGCGCGGTCGACCACCGGGTGCGGCTGGCGGCGGGGCTCTCCGCCGCCGAGGTCCACGCCCACACCACCGCGAGCGACGGCATGGTCGCCCCGGAGGAGCTGGTCGCGGCCGCCGCCGCAGCGGGGATCGCGGTGCTCTGCGTCACCGACCACGACACCATGGCCTCGACCGCGCGCGCGGTCGAGGCCGGCGCCGAGGTCGGCGTGGAGGTGGTGCCCGGCGAGGAGGTGACGACCTCGGCGCCGGCGAGCGTCCACGTCGTCGGCCTCTTCCTCGAGCGCCCGGTGCGGATGGGCATGAGCGTGGAGGACACCGTCGACGCCATCCACGACCAGGGCGGGCTGGCGATCCTGCCCCATCCCTTCATGCCCACCTACTTCGCCTCGATCACCGCCCGCCGCGCGCTGCGCCTGCTCGAGCGGCGCACCGTCGACGGCATCGAGCTGCGCCACACCGCGCCGATGACCGGATGGAGCAGGGCGCGGCTCGACGGCTTCTACGCGGAGCACCGCGAGCGCCTCGGCGCAGCCCTCGGCGCCGGCGACAGCCACTTCGGCCGCCACGACCTCGGGCGGCTCCTCACCGCCTTCCCGGGACGCACCGCCGCCGACCTCCGCACCGCGATCGCCGCGTGCACCACCTCGCCGATCCGGGGCATCACGCCCCCGCCGCCGCCGTTGCTCCTGCGCCTCGCCCAGCAGCGCCGGGCGCTGTTCTGGCTTCCCAACGAGCGGCGAGCCGGCCGGGTCGGCGGGGGCGAGGGACCGGTGGCGGTGTCGGGCCGCTGAGCCGGGGGGCCGGGGCCGGCGGCGCTACAATCGACCCCCGGCCGAGGCATGCCCGCTTAGCTCAGTTGGTAGAGCAGGGGACTCTTAATCCCTTTGTCGCAGGTTCGAGTCCTGCAGCGGGTACCAGCCCGCCGAGATCAGA
>VBHE01000362.1:0-1060 GCA_005889515.1 Chloroflexota bacterium
CGCCGCCGTGGTCACCCACCGACAACTGCCCGCGCAGGCTGCCGAGCGCCTGCGTGAGCACACCGGTGGCAGTCCACTCCATTCCCTCGCCCTCCTGGAGGAGCTTCCGCCGGAGCGGCTGAGTCGCACCGCGGACAGTCCACTTCCGTCTCCTCGCTCGTTCAGCCTCCAGGTGCTCAGCCGCCTGGCCCACTGCCCTCTCGACGCGCATCGCCTGGTCATCGCGGCGTCCATCCTCGGGCTGCAGAGCAGCCTGGTTCTCGCCCAGCGCCTGGCCGGGGTCGACGACGCTCTGGCGGCCCTCGAAGGGGCGATGTCGGCCCGCCTGCTCGAGCCGTGTGACCTCGAGGAGGGGCCGGGCCTCGCGTTCCCTCACGCCCTGACGAGAGCGGCGATCTACCACGACATCACCCCCGTCCGGCGAGCCGGTCTGCATCGCCGAGCCGCCGAGCTCGCCGGCGATGAGGCCGCGTCGCTGCAGCACCGCAGCGCCGCGGCTCTGGCCGAGGACGATCACCTCGCCGCGGAGCTCGCCGACTACGCTCGACGGGAGGTCGCCCGGGGCGCCTGGGCTCGGGCAGCGGAGGCCATGTTCCGAGCGAGCCGCCTCAGCTCTGCCCGGGAACACCGGGAGAGGCGCCTGCTCGAGGGGGTCGACTGCCTTCTGAGCGGCGGTGACCTCACCGAGGCGCTCGCACACACCGCGACGATCCGGGCCCTCCCGGATGGAGCACACCGTCGCCATGTGGACGGGCGCCTGGCCTTCCACACCGGGCGCCCCATCGACGGACAGCGTCTGCTGCTCGGGGCCTGGGAACTCTGCGATCCGGCACGCGATCGAGAGCTGGCGGGTCGGATCGCGACGGAGGTGGCCCTCGTGCTCGTCCGGCGCGCTCGAGCCCAGGAATTGGTGATGTGGGCACGACGAGCCATCGCACTAGTGGAGGGAGCCGTGCTCACCCGCGCCCCATGGTCGCATCTCGCCTATGGACTGGCCTACGCGGGTCGAGCGGACGACGGCCTGGCGGAGATCACCTTCGGCGACCTGGACACGGCCGGA
>VBHE01000362.1:1102-4456 GCA_005889515.1 Chloroflexota bacterium
GCGGCGGCGGAGCCGGCCGCGGCCCAGTGGGGACCGTTCCGGTTCCGTGTCTCGAGCCTCGCCTTTCTCTCCGCCGTCGAGTACCGCCTGGGTGCCTGGGACGACGCCATCGCGCACGGGGAGCTGGGCGCCTCCATCGGTGAGGATGCCGACCAGACGTGGATGCTCACCTGGCTCCACGCGGTGGCAACCGCCCCTCTGGCTGGTCGGGGCGACTGGGAAGCCGCAGAGGCGCACGCTGCAGCGGCCGTCCGCTACGCACGCATCGTCGGCGATGAGGCGGGAATCGCCGACGGCGCTCTCGCGACAGCCCAGATCGCCGCTGCCCGCGGCGACCATGGAGCCGTCGTCGAGGCGCTGGAACCCGTGCGCCGCATGCCCGAGCGAGAGGGGATCGACGAGCCCGGTGCCCGATGGCCGTGGCGGGAGCACCTGGCGGACGCGCTGGTCGGCCTGGGACGCCTGGACGAGGCGCAGGCCGTGTTGGAGCCGTTCGAGGAGGTCGCACACGCCCGCAGGCGTCGCTCGTCCATCGCCAACGCGCTGCGGGTGCGCGGAAACCTCGAGGCCGCGAGGAGGTCTCCCGATGCTGCCGAGGCGGCATTTGTCGACGGCCTGGAGCACGCCCAGGCGGTCTCCATCCCCTTCGACCGCGCTCGACTCCACGCGGCATACGGGCGCTTGCTCCGCCGGGCCGGCAGGCGCCGGGCGGCCGTAGCCCAGCTCACCGAGGCGAAGGCTCGCTTCGCTCAGCTCGGTGCCCAGCCGTACCTCCAGGCGTGTGAGCACGAGCTCGCCGTGTGCGGCATCGCCACGTCCGGACGGCATGACCGCGGTCCCGCCAGGCTCACTCCTCAGGAGATCTCGATCGCGAGGCTGGTGGCGAAGGGGCTGAGCAACCGCGAAGTCGCCACCGAGGCGGTGGTCAGCGTCAACACCGTCGAATACCACCTCAAGAACATCTTCGCGAAGTTGGGTGTGTCCTCCCGTCACCAGCTCGCGGCGCAGCTCGACGCGACGTGATGCCCGCAGTTCCGCTGCCGAGCTGGTCGACGCCGGCGCCGGGTGCGCGGACCCCGGATGCCGACGGGGGTCACGTCCGCTCCGCGCCATCGATGCGGAAGGACGGCACCGGCTCACCACCTCCAGGGCGGCAGATCTCGAGCGTCACCCGCGTGCCGACGGGGACGAGCTCGGACGTCCCGAGCAGTCGGACGTGCAGCCACGGGCCTTCGTCGAGCTCGACCAAGCCCAGCACGACTGGATCGTCGGGGTTCGGATCGAGGATCGCGGCGACGACACATCCGGTGCCTCGCGACGGCACCCAGGTGAGGTTGTCCGAGCGGCAGGCTGGACAGGAGGCGACATCCGGGCGGCTGACGTGTCCACACTCCCGGCACCGGTGAAGGAGCAGCACGCCCCTGGCGAGCCCGTCGAACCAGGGCGCGGACACCGAGTCGCGAAGCGCCGGGAACGTCACCTCGCGACTCTCCTCAGCTGCGCAGCCCTGCAGCGAGAACCAAGGTCGCGTGGTGATCCAGCACGCCCCCGTTGCCGCTGACGATGGCGAGCTCGTGACGCGGCACCTGACGCGTGCCCGCCTCGCCCCGCAACTGCACGATCGCCTCCAGCAGCGGCGTCATTCCCCAGAGGTAGTAGGCGGAGAGCTGCCCCCCACCGGTGTTCGTCGGAAGGGCGCCTTCGGGGCCGAGCGCACCGCAGGCCGCCAGCTCGCCGGCCTCACCGCGACGACAGACCCCGTAGTCCTCGAGGGTGACGAGTACCGTGTATGTGTAGCAGTCGTACAGCTCTCGCACTCCTCATCGCGGCCGCACCCGAGGCGGCAGCGCCGGTGACCAGGCCGAACTCGCTGCCCCGCTCGAGCACGTACCCGGGATGCGCTTGCCCCCAGCCAAGGACGTGGACGGGCGGCCGGCGAAGGACCGCGGCACGCGCCTGCGTGGTCACGACCACCGCTGCACCGCCATTGGACACCAGGCAGCAGTCGAGCAGGTGCAGCGGCTGCACGATCCAGCGAGAACGGTGGTAGTCCTCCATTGTCAGGGGCGTGCGCATCTGTGCATCCGGGTTGTCCACGGCCCAGGCCCGCTGGCTCAGCGCGACCGCACCCAGATGCTCCTGCGGAATCCCATAGTGCTGCATGTACCTGCTGGCCGCGAGCGCGTAGCGGTGGGTGACGCTGGTGAATCCGCTGGCCGTCTCCGCGCTGCGGAAGCCGGTCGCCTCCAGCGACGTCCGGCGGTAGGCCTCGCCGCTCGAGGCGCCCGGCTGACGGGATGCGTCGGCGAACACGCAGGCGACGACGTCGGCGCCGCCGGTGAGCACGGCTCCGGCCGCCTGGGCCACCATGATCCCTGCTGACGCGCCGAAGGCGTTGACCTCGCAGAGCATCCGAAGATCTCGTAGACCGAGACGGCGGGCGAGCGTGACGTCGAGGCCACTGCTCTTTCCCGCGTTGACGAGCAGACCGTCCACATCGCAGAGGTCGAGGCCCGCGTCGGTGACCGCGCGGCGCACCGCCTCGGCAGCGAACGACGGCGCGCTGCGACCGTAGACCTTGCCCACCTCGGTGAGACCGACGCCGGCGATCACTGCGGTCCGGTGCCGCCCCATCATGACCGCATTCTCGCTCATCCCATCTCGTACGGCGCGACAACGCGCCGACCGTCGAAGGCGTCGATTGTAAGCGAGCCGACCACCTGACGGCGACCCTTGACGTCGGCCTGCGCTCGTTCGGCTAGGGGCGAAGGCGGCGTCGGGTCAACGAGTTCGAGGCGTCCGCCAGCTCGAAAAGCGCCCGACAAGGCTGCGGCCGACCCTGGACAGTACGCTCGGCTGGCCACCGCTATCCATCTGTCTGCCGAGTTTCGCGTCGCCGCGACGGCGAGCGGCTGTCGCAGGGACACGCTGAAGAACCGCATCACCATGAGTTGATCCCAAGGGGCAGACCCGCCTTCCGGCGGTGAATCACCCTGGGTTCGGTGGAGATCGGCGGGACACGGCGCTGCGGACCCATCCGCCGGTAGGTGAACCGTGCGGACGGACCTTCTTATGGGTCCTCGGCTGCGACGGCCCGATACATATTCCCTTGCGCGCTCCTCGTGGTCGTTGGTTGTGCCACCCATCGGTGATGCGATTGCGGTCGTGCGTCAGCCGGCCAGCCGGTTGAGCTTGCGGATCTGCTTGTCGAAGGCCCGGGCGGGAACGATGCGGCGCAGCGTGCTGACGCGACCGGCGGTCGAGCCGGCGGTGTAGCGCAGCTTCGGCTTGGCATCGGTTGCGGCCGCGACGATCACCTTGGCGACGGTGGCAGGATCATCGCCGTCCTTTATC
>VBHE01000362.1:4494-6567 GCA_005889515.1 Chloroflexota bacterium
CCGGTCTTGGTGTAGGCGGGCTCGACGAGAAGCACTCGAACGCCGTGCTCTCGGACCTCGTGGTCTATGGACTCGGAGTATCCCTCGACCGCATGCTTGGACGCGGCATAGGCGGCCATGTACGGCGCGGGGACGAAACCGAGTACGGACGAGACGTTGATGATACGTCCGCGTCCCTGGGCGCGCATGTGCGGCAGGACGGCCTTCGTCATCCGGACGAGGCCGAAGACGTTGATGTCGAAGATGCGTTGGGTCTGGGCGACTGAGTGTTCCTCGGCAGCGCCCGCCGAGCCGATCCCGGCATTGTTGACCAGGACGTCGAGCCGCCCGTACCGGTCGATCACTTGCTGGACGACAGCGGTCACCGACTCGTCACTGGCCACGTCGAGATCGAGCAAGGTCACCCCGTCGCGAACGGTGACTCCCGAGGCATTTCGACTCGTTCCGACCACCTCAAATCCCGCTTCAATGAACGCGACAGAGGCTGCTCTTCCGATTCCCGAGGACGCGCCCGTCACGAGTGCCACCGGCCGAGTTGTCGTCATCGTGGACTCCTTGCGGATAGGATTCTGCGGGTGGAGATGCCGGCGTTGTTGATCAACAGCGTGGCGTCTGCCGCCACGTGTGCCGTGTTGAGGATCGAGTCCGGGTCGGTGAGGTCGAGTCTGACCGCGACAAGGGCGGTCGGTGATTGCCTCGGGTCGGCGCGCGGCCGCGTACACTTTGGCGGCCCCGCGTTCGAGGAGCGCTCGGGTGTAGGCCGCCGCCGAGTCCACGGTTGGCACCGGTGACGAGGGCGACGGATCGATATTCATAACGTGGCTCCTTTTGCTTGGTGGTTGGTCGGGTGGAGTGGCAGCCGTTGCGCCGTTGCGCTCCCTTTTGGAGGCGGAGCTCGCTGTGGGCGGGTGGGCTGCCGCAGCACCGCCGGCATAGACCGCTGCGCAGCGTCACGGCCAGCGGGGCGGAGGCCGCGACCCGCCGCCGGCCGGTCGATGCGGTCGAAGGTCTGCAGCGTCCTCACGCCGCCTCCGCAGGCGCAGTCTTCGTGGGGAGGGTGAGCAGGCAGGTGGTCGTCGCGTGCGCCAGCACCCGTCCGTCCGCCACCCGGATCACCCGACCCTCCGCGGTGGCGGTGCGCCCGCCGCGGTGCACGAAACGGCCCTCCCCGAGGATCGGTCCGGTCTCGTGGGTCACGGTCGCGACGTAGTGCACGGTCAGCTCCAGCGCGGTGAAGCCCGCGCCGGCAGGGAGGGTCGACTGCACGGCGCATCCCATCGCCGAGTCGAGGAGCGTCGCGGCCAGCCCGCCGTGGGTGATGCCCATCGGGTTGTCGTGCCGCCGTCCGGGGGTCACGCCGAAGACCACCCGGCCCTCCTCGACCAAGATGAGGGTCATTCCCATGAGCTCGCCCATGGGCGGCGGGGCGACCTCTCCACGCAGGAGGGCGTTGAGCTGGTCGATCCCGCCCAGTGGCTCGACCGGAGCTGCCCGCAATGGTGGTTCCTCCCGCCGGTGTCGCCGCCGGCTCGGTGAGCTAGATTCTGTAACTGAACGCAGATGTCATCCTACCAGGCTGCGTTCAACAACGCAACCCTGGTGGTATCCTCCCCTCATGGACTGGCGTGAGCAGAGCACCGAGAACTGCTCGGTCGCCCGGACCCTCGGGGTGATCGGGGAGAAGTGGACGGTGCTCGTCCTCCGCGAGGTGTTCAACGGGCTCCGCCGCTTCGACGAGATCCAGCGTCACCTCGGCATCCCCCGGCCGATCCTCAGCGACCGCTTGCGCCGGCTGGTCGATGAGGGTGTGCTCAGCCGCACCGAGTACCGCGAGCCCGGGCAGCGGACGCGCCACGAGTACCGCCTCACCGAGATGGGGCTCGACCTGCAGACCGTTCTCGTCGCCCTCATGGAGTGGGGCGATCGCCACCCGGCCGGCCCGGGCAGCCCCGCGCGGGTGGTCCACCACCGCGGCTGTGGCGAGCACCTCCACGCTGCGCTCGTCTGCGCCGCGGGACACACCGTGACCTCGCCCCGGGACGTCCTCGGAGATCAGGGACCGGGGGCGCGACT
>VBHE01000362.1:6699-11703 GCA_005889515.1 Chloroflexota bacterium
GCATGAGGTGCGGGTGATAGCCGACCGGGCGTACCCGTAGGGGAGGCGCACGTAGCGCAGGTGCCTCCGTCGCGGAGTCAGTGGCGGTCAACGACTCACGGTACGGCCAGCCGAGGTACGTTCGCGACCCGTGGCGTGGTCCAGGGTGGCCGTGTCTGATGGTGCCCTCCTTGAAGTCGGCGACCTCGTCTGATCAGCTTCAGTCCTGCCAATCACTGCGGGCTTGCTTGGACAGGACGCCATTCCGGATGTGACCGGCGTTCCCAGCTCTCGGTCGCCCCAAGGTCGGCGGCCCCGACTGCGGACGCTTGGCGCCTGTTTGGACCACCTCGAGGTCGCTCATCCGCGGGGAAATGCTGGTCAGCGCTGGCCTGGCGGCGCGGCTGCGCCGGCGTACAGTTTGGTGGAGTATTTCCGATGTGATCATGCGTGCACTCAGCTCAGAGAACAAGAGAACTGGGCCATGTCCAGGATCCGGGAAGCACGACGGCGGCCTTCAGAGTCACGGTAGCCCAGCAGTTATGATCAGCCAGACGAGCTCATCAGAGTTCTCGGCTACGGCGGCAGAGCGCCGCTACAGCCCTTGAGCAGAACCGCGTGCCAGCGCACAGCCGTGTGTCCCTCAGGCCACGTAGGGTTGAACGCCTCACCCCTTATCGCCTCGGCCGGACCCCCATGGCGCGCTCGAGCGTCTGTGGTGGTCGGGCCAGCTTTCTCGAGCTGGCGATGTCCGGGAGCGCGGACGGAGCCGCAGGCCGTGCGGATTGATCGGGCAGGCCCCAGGCCCCAAGGGCGAAGATGCCGGCGCCGGTCCGCTGGAACCGTGAACTGGCCTGACGGACACGGATGTCGCGCGCGAGAGTGGTCCGCACGCTGACCTGCGGCGCCTTGCTGTTGCTTGACCAGCGCCTCTGCGTCAGCAAGCGCCTGGTTATCTCCGTTGCATGGAGGGGCTCGCCGCTCCTCTCGAGGACAATGGCGATCGTATCGAGCAGATTCATAACCTATCCTCACGACCCCACTTTCCCGCAGAAGTTTCCTTGATGCATTCAGGGCGCTCCATGAGCACGGCGACACCTCGCACCGGTTGCAAAACATGCTGAGTCCTGGACATGTCCGCGCAGCCGCGAGCATGGTCATCTGCCGCATACGCCTGCCTCGCATGGGAGGCTCTACAACGCTGAGATCGACGCTGTGAAGCCTCCCACACGAACGCTTCGCCCTGGCTACCCAAGCCAAGAGACTTTCGACGGCCCGCCAGGAGAGGTCGTCGACAGCGAGGGCGACCCGCGCTGCGGTGGACGTCGCGCTACGCGAGAAGTTGCTTGATCTCGTTGACGACGCGTTGGTCCAAGCTCTTCCGCCGACCCTCGTGGTCGTCGTCCTTGCGGTCCCCGTCCCTGTCGGACCGCTCCTCGTCCTTGCCGGACCGTTCCTTGCCGCGCCCGTCCCGGTCGTGATGCTTGTCCCCGTCGTGATGGGCGGCCCAGCTGTGGGCCTCCACCGCTCCGGCGGCCACGTTGGGCATCGGCGCCGGGACGACCCCGCGGCTGACCCCGCTCCGCCCGGCCGCCGACGCACTCGTGAAGAACGTCTGTCCGCCACCGGCGACGAGCGCGCCGCTCAGCAGCATACCCAGTGCGATCGTTTGCACCATTCGCATGACTGCTCCTTCCTTTGCGGTGAAAGTCCGTCCCCGAAGTCCATATCCGGAGCCTTGGGCAACACCAGCGCGCGGCAGCTTACTCCAAACTAACTATGTACCGTCCGTTCGGTAGCACCTGCGGTTGCAAGGCTCCGCGGAAATTTGCGCTAATGATCAGGACGGGCAATCGCCGATTACTGGTCATGCCTGTGAAAGCGCCCAAGAGATTGTGACGCGGCAATCACGTGGGAAAGGCCAAAGGCCCATGCTCTCCCTGTTATCGATCCTACGGTTCGGCGCCTGAGGGAGCACCAGACCGCCTTGGCTGAACGCGACGATCGCGACGGAGCTGGCGGGCTCGGACGTTGGTCGGGCCCACGACGGTCAGGGTATGTCGGGGTATCCGGGCTTGGTCCAGGGTGCCGTTCCTCGGCGAGACCCTTCAGGGCGCATTCTCCGGCTCCACGGGTGCCGGAGGTCATGAGCGAGGGCGGCGGCTGCTGGTGGGCCGGCCCGTTCCATGGACGGTGACGGCACAGAGGTGTAGGCTGCCGGCGCGATGAACAGCGTCTTCCTTGCCGCGCTCCTGCCGATCATGCTGGTGCTGGTAGCCGGCGTCGCGCTGATCGTGTATCTCCGGAATAAGAGCGAGGGAGACCGTTACCAGCACAGAGTACCGGGTCGATGAGAAACAGCTCGGCGATGGCAACGGCAAGAGTAAGAATGGCAAAGGCCGTCGAGACAGCCGAAGACGAAGTGAGCGCAGAGTCGCTGGAAGGACTCGGTAACGTTCCAGATCCGTTGGCCTCCGTTAGTGTTAGTGGAGGATCGGCAACGTCCACCTGGCACGATGAGGTCGACCCCGCTGGCGTCTGCGTAGTGCCGAGCTCAGGGTGGGCTTGGGTTCCGTGGGATGTGCCAGGGTGACGTCCCTCGGCACTGTTGTGATGTCGCACCCTGGATAGCGCATGGGGTGATGCCGACCGGCTGCTTCCAGCCGCTCCACCTGCGAGCGCCGACATCGTGAGCCAGCCCAGCGGGAGCATGCCCGCTCCGGCCCACTCTCCTCGTCGCGTCGTCTTCAGCTCCTGGTGGCAAGCATGACGTCCGATACCTTGACGATCACGGTGACTTCGCTTCCCTGGGCCAGCCCAAGGTCTTTCACGGCGTCCACAGTGATGGCCGCGACCATCGTCATTCCGGCGACCTCCACAGTCACGTTGGCGGTCGCCTCGCCATGGGTGATCTTCACCACCGTCCCGGGGAGCTGGTTGCGCGCGCTGATCTTCATGTGGGCTCCTCAACCTCGGGCCATCACGCTGGCTGCCCGTCAGGGTACATGGGGCCACCCGTGGCCTTATCCAGAGTGCTGTCCCCGGCCGTCGTCAGCGGCCTCCAAGCTACCGCCGCCGGCGCCGCCATACAACCGGAAGTCGGCGGCAGTACCGAGCGCCATAACCGGTGTCGCGGACGCGATGAGGAGGCCGAACCCCCACGCTTGGTGGCCGCTCACGACCTGTCCGGCAGCCGGCTCCGGCAGCTAGCGGGCGCCCGCGGGGACCGCCGAGACCTCGCGCAGCCGTCCGGTCTCGACCTCATAGATGAAGCCCCGGATGTTGTCCTTGTGGAGGATGAAAGGGCTCGTCTTGATGCGCGCGATGCACTGGCCCACGTCCTCGTCGAGGTCGGGGAACGCCTCCAGCGCGAAGGAGGGCTTGATCCCCGTGTCCGCCTGGATCTGCGCCTTCACCGCGTCGTCCGTGAAGGTGAGCATGCCGCAGTCGGTATGATGGATCAGAATGATCTCCTTGGTGCCCAGGAGGCGCTGGGAGATGACCAGTGAGCGGATGGCATCGTCGGTGGCGATCCCACCGGCGTTGCGGATGACATGGGCCTCGCCCTCCTGAAGGCCGAGCATCCCGTACACGTTGAGGCGGGCGTCCATGCAGGCCAGCACGGCGACATGCTTTCCCGGCGGCATGGGGAGGCTGCCCTTGGTGAAGGAGGCCACGTACTTCGCGTTGTTGCTGAGAAGCTCGTCGGTCACGCTCATGCTGAAGACCCTCTTGGCGGCGGCGTGAAAGGGTGGTCATCGTATCTCTCACCCCGAGGACCATCAAGGCGCGCGCCGCTGCTCGAGGTCCGCTGTCGCCGGCTGCAGACGTTGTGCCCGGTGGCCGGGCCCCGAGCGCCATGGGACACTGGGGTAACGTCGCCTGGTCGAGGGTCCTCTCCCTCGAGTGAGGCGCAAGCGCCCTTTGCTCAAGCCACGCAGATTCCTGGGACCGCGACCTTCTGGGAGACATGGGGCGTGGCAACGGCGCGTTCCGGGTGGCGCGCCGCCCGTTTCTGGAACTCAGGCGAGCGGAAGGCCACGCCGAGCGTTGGTTGCTCCCCGAAGGCGCTGCGCCGAGCACGTGCGTCGCTCGTGGCCGGCTCTCCGCCTCTTGGCTCGTCTGATTCGATCAGGCGCTCACGCGCCCGCCGACCTCAGGTTCGTGGTGGGGAATTTCGTTGCCACCGATGAGGATTTCTCGTGGCCGGGGACAACGTCGCGGTGCGGGCCTTATAGTTGTACACCGGGAGAGTCAAGGAGGACCGAGCATGGCCACTGCGAAAGAGCTTCTCCAGACAATGCATGATGTGTGGAACTCCCATGACCTCAGGGCGTGGCGCGAATTGGCCAATGCCGATGCCCAGATCACCATGCCGGGTGTGGCGCTCAGCGGCCCGAACGGCATGGAGGAGATGCACAGGACCTGGCACGAGGCCTTCCCCGATTGCTCAGTGAGCATCGCGACGATTATCGGTGAGGGGGAGGCAGCCGCCGCCGAAGCCACCTTCACGGGCACCCACACCGGGGTCCTCCGCGGCCCCTCTGGTGATGTCCCCGCGACGGGGAAGAGGGTGAGCCTCGCCTATACGAACGTGATCAGGGCGGCGAACGGGCGCATCGCCACGCAGCACGTGCTTTTCGACCAGGTCGGGCTGATGACGCAGCTCGGCCTGACCCCGACCCCGGCGCACGCCTGAGCCTGGCGGCATTGAGGAGGCGGCCGGCCTCGGCTGGTCACCTCCTCGAGCCCTACCGGCCGACTCACATTCCTCGACCCGGGAGTCGTCTCGTTCCCTCGCGGTTTCGCGTTCGCCGCCGACGGCCACATCTACCTCGCGTCGGGGATGGGTCCCACAGTCGGAGACGACACGATCACGGCCTTCGACACCGAGGGACGGCTCGTCGTCCTACGTCTGGTCGAGGATCCGCAGCTGAGCCCCCTCGATCTCACAATCGCCCCCAACGGCAGCATCGTCTTGTCCTGCGAGTGGCCCTTCGGTGCGGAGGATGCGATCTCGAGCGT
>VBHE01000295.1:0-10148 GCA_005889515.1 Chloroflexota bacterium
CGCTCGTCGTCGACGACCAGGATGCGGGTGAGGTCCTCCATGGCTCGCATCATGCCGTCCGAGCCTGGGAGTTGGCTGTGAGCCCCCTGGGAGGAGTCTGGGAGTTCCCTGGGAGCCGCGGGCGCCGCGATCCCCGGACAAAGAAGCAGCCCGCCGGCCCCTGCAGGGGCCGGCGGGCCAACGGAAGGGGCGTGTGGAGGCTCGGTCAGGCGGCCGGGGCCGACTGTCCCGCGAGGGTGATGCCGGCGCTGTGGTGCTGGCCGTTCTGGTCGATCCATCCGACCTGCACCTGCTGGCCCGGCTTGTCTGCGTGGACCGCGCTGCTGAGCGCCGAGGAGGAGGCAATGTTCGAGCCGCCGAAGCTGGTGATGGTGTCGCCGGCGGCGAGGCCGGCGCTCTCCGCCGGCGTCCCCGGCGTGACCTGGAGAACCAGCGCGCCGCTGCTGCCCGGGCTCTGCGCGGAGGCGTCCCCCACCGCGACGCCGAGGAGCGCCGTCTGGGCGGTGCTCTTCGGAGCGCCCTGGCCGTTGCGGAGGTTCTGGACCACCGACATCGCGGCGTCGATGGGGATCGCGAAGCCCTGCGCCGAGACCCCGCGGAAGCGGAAGCCGCGGCCGCTCGAGGAGGCGGCGGTGTCCATCCCGATCACCTTCCCGGAGGCGTCGACGAGCGGGCCGCCGGAGTCGCCGGGCTGGACGTTGGCGTCGACCTGGATGAGGTTCTGGAGGGTCTCCGGGTTGGCGCCGGTGTCGTCGGTGGCGGTGATGGTCTGGCCGATCGCCACCACCGAGCCGGTGGCCGTCGACGGGGTGCCGCCCTTGCCGAGGGCGTTGCCGATGGCGACGATCGGGTCGCCGACGTTCAGCTTCGACGGATCGCCGATGCTCACGGTCTTCAGGTTCGAGGCGCCCTGGAGCTGGAGGAGGGCGATGTCGTCGGCGGGGTCGGTGCCGACCACGCTCACGTGGTAGGTCTTGCCGGTGCCGTCGATCTGGGCCGTGATGTAGGTGGCGCCCTCGACGACGTGGTTGTTGGTGAGCACCTGGCCCCCGGAGGTGATGACCATCCCGGTGCCGGCGGCCACGCCGTCGGTCATGTTCGAGGTGATGTCGACGAGCGCGGGGTCGATCTTCGCTGCGATCGAGCCGGCGTCGATGTTCGCGTTGCCGCTCGAGGACGAGCCCGACGAGCCCGAGCCCGAGCCGGCGAAGGGGTTCGAGAACCCGCCGCCGAAGCCGCCGTTGCCGAGCGGCTGCTGCTGCGAGGGGAGCGCCGAGGAGGACGAGGTGGCGGCGTGGCCGCCGACGTTGCCGACCGCCGCCATGACCAGGGCGCCGGCGAGGCCGCCGGCGAGGAGCGCGCCGCCGAAGGCGAGCCCGAGGGCGCGGCGTGGGGTGGGTGGGTTCTGGGGCCCGCCGGGCGCAGGAGGCGTCCCCCACTGCCCGTGCGGCCAGGACGCCGGTGCGGGCGCCGGGGCGCCCCACGCGGTGACCGGGGAGTGCCAGGGCTGAGGCGCCGCGGGGTTCGGCGCGAGCTCGGGCGCAGATCCCGCGCCCGCAAGACCGCCGTTCTCACCCGGGTTCGACACGACGAGATCCGGGGGCGTCTCGCCGGAGGCGGGATCCGGCATCGGGAAGCTGTCCATGGCCGCCATCCTCGGCCCGGCACCCTTTCATTCCGGTTACAGCGGCGGAGGGGGTCGATGGCAATCCGTCGGCGGCCGGCCTACCCCCAGGCCCGGGCCGGCGTGAAGGTCGCCGGCAGCCGCTTGATCCCGTTCATGAAGTTGCCGCCGAGGTACTCGGGCTCGCCCGCCCGGATGTCGGGAACCCGGTGGAGGATCTCGTCGAAGATCGCCCGGAGCTCGGCCCGGGCGAGCGAGAAGCCGAGGCAGAAGTGCGGCCCGCCCCCGCCGAAGCCGACGTGCGGGTTGGGATGGCGGAGGATGTCGAACCCGGAGGGGTCGTCGAAGACCCGGTCGTCGCGGTTCGCCGAGGAATAGAAGAGGACGACCTTCTCCCCCTCGGAGATCGCCTGGCCGCGCAGCTCGACGTCGCGGGTCGCGGTGCGCCGGAAGGTCATCACCGGGGTCGACCAGCGCAGGATCTCGTCGATGGCGCCGTCGATGCGGTTGCCGAAGTCCTCCATCAGCAGGCGGCGCTGGTCGGGATGGAGGGTGAACAGCCGGATCCCGTGGCTGATGGTGTGCCGGGTGGTGTCGTTCCCGGCGACGGAGAGGAGCACGAAGAAGGCGCCGATCTCCTCGTCGGTGAGGCGGTCGCCCTCGACCTCGGCCTGCACCAGGGCGGTCATGAGGTCGTCGCCGGGACGGCTGCGCCGCTCCTCGGCCATGTTGAGGGCGACCCCGAGGAGGGTGAGCAGGGCCTGGTAGGTGAGCTCGATGGGGAGGCGGTCGCCGACGAGCTCTGGGTCGTTCCAGCCCACCATGTCGTTCGCCGCCCTGGCCACCAGGTCGTGGTCCGCGGCGGACACGCCCATCATGTCGGAGAGGGTCAGCACCGGCAGCCGCTCGGAGACGCGCTCGACGAGGTCGCACTCGCCGAGCGGCGCGAGCTCGGAGACGATGCTCCGGGCGTGGACCCGGATCCGCTCCTCGATCCGCGCCACCTGCCGGGTGGTGAACGCCGAGGCCACGAGCCGGCGCAGCTTGACGTGGCGCGGCGCGTCGAGAATCAGGAACGACGACGCCGACTCGGCGATCTCCTCGGGGATGTCCTCGAACATCACCCCGCGACCCGAGCAGAAGGTCTGCGGGTTCTTGCTGACCGCCACCACATCCTCGTGGAGGACCACCGCCCAGTAGCCGGGGTCGACGTGGTACTGGGGCACCAGCCCCCCCTCGGCGGGGCGGTGCCAGGAGATCGGCCGCTCGCGGCGGAGCACCGCGAAGGAGCCGTCGCGCTCCTCGGGAGGGAGCGACCAGAAGGCGATGGAGGAGACGTCGACCTCGTCGTACACGCGTGTGCCCACCGGTCCTCGCCCTCCCGACCGCCCTCGTTCGCGGGCCAATCTTGACAAACGACCGGCACTTGTGTCTACTAGCGCGCAAGTAGAGATGCCCGGAGCTGCCACGTCCCGAACCGCGTCCCCCCCTCCGGCCCGGGTGGAGGAGATCCTCCAGGCGGCCGCCGGCGTCTTCCGCGAGCGCGGCTACCACGGCGGCACCCTCGAGGAGGTCGGCGCCCAGCTCGGCATCACCCGCGCGGCCCTCTACTACTACTTCCGCAACAAGCAGGCGGTGCTCCGCGAGCTCCTCACCCGCGCGATGCGGGTCGGGGTCACCGAGCTCGACGCGGCGATGGCCGCGAGCGACGACCCCGAGGAGCGGCTGGTCATCGCCATCACCAAGCTGATCGAGCTCATCGCCCGGGAGCGCGACATCTTCACCATCTACTTCCAGGAGAACGAGGAGGTGATGAGCGCCGCGGGCGAGGAGGCGCGCGAGCTCGAGCAGGAGTACGCGCGCCGCTTCACCTCGCTCGTCGCCGACGCGCTCGCCGCCCGGGGCGTCGAGGGCGTCGATCCCGGAGTGGTCGCACGCGGCATCCTCGGGATGTGCAACTGGACCTACCGCTGGCTCCACCCCGACGGCCCGCTCACCGCCTCCGAGGTGGCGCGGCAGTGGTCGGCGGTGTTCGGGTTCCACCCCCGGTAGAACCGGACCGCTCGCCGACAGCCCTGATCAGATCAGGAAGGCGAGGGTGTGCAGGGCGCGGTCGGCGTCGACGAGCCGCACCGTCTTCCCCGCCATCCGCCAGCCCTCGTCGCCTCGGCGCAGCCGGTACTCGCAGCGTCCCGCCCAGAGGGTGAGGCCGCGCTCGCGCGACTCGACGACGAGGACGTTGGCGCCGGCGACCACGTCGCCGTCGCGGTCGCCGAGCAGCTCGACGTTGGTGACGGTGCGGCACAGCCGCGAGGGCGGCGCCTGCGCGTGTCGCTTGCCGGTCTCGAGCTGCCGGATGCGGATGCGGATGCGGGATCGGTTGTCGTGGATGATCGACATCTGCGTCGTCGGGTCGGTGGTGTCGGAGGCGGGGACCCAGTAGACGGCGTCGTCGGTCCAGAGCGCCTCCCAGCCCGCGTAGTCGTGCTCGTCCGCCAGCCGCGCCTCGCGGTAGATGAGCTGCTCGACCTCGCGGACCAGCTCGACGTCGACCGCGCCCATGGTCACGCCCCGTTCTCCATCAGCGAGCGGTAGTGGCGCCAGATCCCGCGGATCGGCACCTCGTCGGTGACGTGGCCGCTTCGTTGTCCGTTCTCCTCGACGCGCTCGCGGTGCAGGCCGCGCCGGAGGACCAGCCACTCCGGCCGGCGCACCCGGGCCCCGCGCTGGTTGCGCTCGTACATGTCGGAGTCGTCGGCGAGCAGCAGCCCCGCCGGGCCCACCGAGCCGATCGTCTGCTGGAGCAGCCGGCGGTTCATGTCCGGGGCGCCCTTGAGCTGCACCGCGGTGACGTGCTGCACGGTGTCGTCGACGGCGAACGGCTGGATGACGAAGAGCTGAATCTCGGCGATGAAGAGGTTGGGGAAGACCATCACGTGCGGCGACCCGTCGACGAGGATGGAGTCCGCGGCCTCGCCGTGCACGGCGCGCATCCGGGCGGAGTAGTCGGGAAGCCGCTCCTCGGTGGTCCCGAACCAGCCGAGGGGGACGCCGCGGCGCCGGAACTCGGGCCGGAGGTCGGCCTCGGTGTGGCCCTTGCCGAGATCGCGGGACAGCGCGATCGAGGCGTCGGAGTAGAGGTCGCCGATGCCGCTCTGCGCCACCGAGAAGATCGAGGAGTGGACGAACTGCGGGTGGTAGCCGTCGGTCTCGTTCTCGAGGAGCATCTTCCAGTTGGCGCGGACCCGGTGCTTCAGCCACCCGGCGGTGAGCTCGACCTCTCCCTCCGGCGACAGCCGCGCGAGCCGGTCGAAGGCCTCCGCCGCGGCGCCGAGGTGCTCGAGCAGGGTCTCACCCTCCTCGGCGAAGGAGCCGAAGACGAAGCCGTGGATCGTCTCCATCCGCGGCACCTGCGCGAGCCCGAGCTCGCCGCGCGCCTCGAGGCCCTGGTAGCCGCTGTTGAAGGGATAGCCGAGCAGGCTGCCGTCGTTCGAGAACGTCCAGCCGTGGTACGGGCAGCGGAAGGTGCGGGCGCTGCCGCGCTCGACCGCGCACACCTGGTTGGCGCGATGGGAACAGCGGTTGAGGAGCAGGCGCACCGTCCCCTCGCGGTCGCGGGTCATGATCACCGGCTGCGGACCGATCGACTTCATGACGAAGTCGTTGGCGCGCGGGACCTCGCTGACGTGGCCGACGTAGACCCAGGTCCGGTACCAGATCCGCTCCATCTCCGCCTCGAAGACGGCGGGATCGGTGTACAGCGACCCGTGGACTCGGTCGGGGAGGATGAGCTCGTCCCAGGCGATCGCGGTCATGCGCCGAGCCCCATGCCGCCCGAGACACCGAGGGTCTCGCCGGTGATGTACGACGCCTGCTCGGAGGCGAGGAAGGCGACCGCGGCGGCGACCTCCTCCGGGCGTCCCAGGCGGCGCAGCAGGGTGCTGGCGCTCGCCGCGGCGACGAAGCGCTCGCCCATCCCCGGGATCTCGCGGACGGAGTCGAGCATCGGGGTGTCGATCGGTCCGGGGCAGATGGTGTTCGCGGTGATCCCGTAGCGGGCGTTCTCGCAGGCGATCGCCCGGGTGAAGGCGATCACCGCGCCCTTGGTCGCCGCGTACACGGCGTTGCCCCTGGCGCCGATCCGTCCCGCCTCGGAGGCGATGCTCACGATCCGCCCGTAGCCGCCGCGCTGCATCGCGGGCAGCGCCGCGTGGGTGCAGGCGAGCACGCCCTCGAGGTTGACGGCGATGGTCCGCCGCCAGCGCTCCGGGGTGAGGTCGGTGAACCACCCCATGGTGTCGCCGACCCCGGCGTTGTTGACGAGCACGTCGAGGGTGCCCAATCCGATGATCGCGGCGTGCACCCGCTCGTGGTCGGCGACGTCGAGGGCGAGCGCCCGCCCGCCGAGCTCCGCCGCGAGCGCCTCGGCGGCGTCGAAGGCGATGTCGCCGATGACCACGTCGGCGCCGTCGGCGGCGAACCTGCGGGCGATCGCCGCGCCGATGCCGCTCGCGCCGCCGGTCACCAGTGCGCGCCGGCCCTCGAGCAGCACCTCAGCGCCCCCGGAACACCGGCGGCCGGCGCTCCATCACCGCCGCCAGCCCCTCGCGCGCGTCCTCGGTCCCGGAGAGCTCGGAGACGGTGCGCGCCTCGTCGGCGAGCTGCGCCTCGACGCTGGAACCGAGCCCGTCCCAGAGCAGACGCTTGGTCGCTCCCAGCGCCCTCGTCGCGCCCGCGGCGAGCTCGCGGGCGAGGGCGAGCGACTCGTCCTCGAGCGCGTCGTCGGCGACCACGCGGGTGATCAGCCCGATGTCGAGCGCCTGCGCCGCGGTGAGCGTCGGGTTGGTCAGGGCGATCTCCATGGCACGGCGGTGCCCGACGAGGCGGGACAGGGTCACCGACACCCCGGCGTCGGGCGCCATCGCGACCCGGGTCGCGCCGAGCAGGAAGCGCGCCGACTCCGCGGCGATCACCATGTCCGAGGCGCACACCAGGCCGAAGCCGCCGCCCCCGGCGGCGTAGCCGTGCACCATCGCCACCACCGGCGCCTCCAACCGCATCAGCGCCGCCGCCGAGGACTGGAGCCAGGCGGTCGCCTCGCGCAGGTACTCGGGCAGCCGCTCGCCCTTCGACGCGAAGGTGCGCACGTCGCCGCCGGCGCAGAAGTGCTTCCCCTCACCGCTGAGCAGCACCGCGCGCACCCGCGGGTCGGAGTGGCAGCGGAGCACCGCGTCGTGGAGCGCGCGGAGAAGGGGGACGTCGAGGCCGTTCGAGGCCTCGGGACGGTTGAGGCGCAGCCGCGCCACCGCGCCGTCGAGCGCGAGCAGCACCGGCCCGGACGCGATCAGCGGCTCGGTCGCGGTCACGCTCATGTCAGCACCGCGGACGGGCGCGGACCCGCGAGCGCGAGTGCCTCCTCGACGGCGAGGCGGGCGCTCTCCGCGCACGCCTGGACGCCGCCGTCGGCGTACTCGCGCACCCCGTCGCCGACGTTCCACAGGTTGGCGAGCGTGGTCTCCCGGGGCAGGTCGAGACCGGCGACGCTGCGCTGCGCCGGCCAGTCGCCGCGCATCACCCGCACCGAGAGGATGCGCGCCCGTGCGTCGAAGTCCGTGATCTGGTCGCGCAGGTCCTCGAGGGTCAGGGCCACCTCGGCCTCCTCGTCGAAGTCGCCCACCGCGGGCACCGGCACCCCGTAGGCGACGTGGAGGTTCCACCCCGGGGGCGCGAGCTCGGGGCAGGTCGCGGTCAGGTTCGCCATGTTGCACAGCCGGCGGGTGATGCCGAAGGTGACGATCCCCGGAGCCCTGAGCAGCGGCTCGCGGCTGGCGACGTTGACGACGATGTTCGCCGAGGCGCGCAGGTCGCGGTCCATGCGCGCGAGGTAGGCGGCGTCGAAGTGGTCGCGGCCACAGAGGGCGACGGTGGCGGCGGGGCCCGCGTTGCTGATGACGACGTCCGCGTCCACCTCGACGTCCTCGCCGCCGCGGGTCACCGTCGCCGAGCGCACCCGGGCGCCCTCGACGTGCAGCGCCCGGACCCGGCTCTCGAGCCAGACCTCGCCGCCGTCGCCGACGACGGCGTCGCTCAGGCCGCGCATCAGTCCCAGCGTGCCCGACGGCGAGAAGCCGAAGTTGCGGAAGGCGCCCTTCTGGATGAAGTAGGTGAGGAAGGCGCGCGCCGGCATCTCGTCGCTGTTCACCGCGAAGATCGCCGCGCAGAGGTTGCGGAAGATGGCGTGCAGGGTGCGGTTCCTGGTATGGCCGTCGAGCCACGCCTTCACGCTGAGCTCGGAGTCGGGCATCTCGCCGCCGCGGGCGCGGCCCATCCCGCCGAGCAGCGACGCACCCTTCCGGGTGATGCCGTTGACGAGCACTCCCCAGCCGCCGCGGCTGATGTCGACGTCGCGGCCCTTCAGCCGGAACATCGTCGCCGGGGTCGGGACGCGGATGTCGAAGGGGGCGCCGACGAGCCGGAAGGTGTCCTCGAGGACGCCGCCGTGCTCGATGGCGATGGCGCCGGTGTTGACGAGGAAGCCCTCCTCCTCGACGGTCGAGGCGCGGCCGCCGACGCGGTCGCGCGACTCCACGAGCAGGGTGCGCCGGCCATGGTGGGCGAGCCGTGCCGCCGCGCAGAGCCCGCCCGCGCCGGCGCCGATCACCAGCGCATCGACGCGCATGCGGCCGCTCATCTCAGCGTCCCTCCAGGGGGGTGCGGGGGGAGTCTCCCCGCGCGCCGGAGAAGTGCGCCGGACGCTTCGCCACGAAGGCGTTGATGCCCTCGCCCGCGTCGGCGGTGGCGCCGCAGTCGACGATGGCCCTGCGCTCCGCGGCGAGGCCCTCCGCGAAGGTCGCCGTCGAGGAGCCGCGCAGCAGCCGGCGCATGTGCCCGTAGGCGACGGTGGGACCGGCGGCGAAGCGCCGCGCGGTCTCCTCGGCCGCGGCGTCGAGGTCCTCGGTGGGCACCACCCTGCTGACCAGCCCCCACTCGAGCGCCTCCGCCGCGGAGAGCACGAGGCCGCCGAGGGCCGGGGGAGGTACCAGGTGCTCCCGCCGTCGCCGCTCAGCGCGATGTGGGCGAAGCCGCTCGCGAGCTTGAGGTCGGCGGCGGCGATGACCACGTCGGAGCACCAGAGCAGCCCGAGGCCACCCCCCGCCGTCCCGCCGCGCACCGCGCAGACCACGGGCAGCGGCAGCTCGGCGAGCCGCGTCAGGGTGGCGTGGTAGCGGCCGATCAGGGTCTCGAGCACCTCGGGCAGGCGGTCGAGGTGGTCCGCCATGTAGCGGAGGTCGCCGCCGACGGTGAAGCTCGGCCCGTCGGCGCTGATCAGCACGCAGCGCACCCCCGGCCGGGTCTCGCACGCGGCGACCGCCGCCGCCAGGGCGTCGACCATCTCCGCGTCGATGGCGTTGCGCGCCTCCGGCCGCGCCAGCCGGACGTGGGCGATTCCCCGACCGTCGACGTCGACGGCCACCCGGCGCTCGGTCACGGCGCCGCCTCCTCGAGCGCCGCCGCCCAGAGCGCGGTGTCGGTGAGCTGGCGGAGTCCCACCAGCCGGCCGTCCCGCGCCGTCCAGAGGTGGGCGAAGGCGGCGTCGACCGGCTGGCCGGTGGAGCGGGCGCGGCCCCGGTAGCGCCCGAGCACGAGCAGCCGCCCGTCCTCGCAGGCGATCCACTCCCCGGGCTCGACCCGCATCGCGAAGCTGCGCCCGATCGGCCACCAGGTCTCCCGGATCATCGCGTCGGACCCGGAGCGGTGGCCCCCGAGGCCGAGCGGCATCCCCTCCGCGACCTCGGCCTCGAAGCCGGGGGCGAGGAGCTCGCCGAGCGCCGCCGCATCGCCGGCCGCGAGCGCCGAGTAGACGCTGCGGACGAGCTCCTCCACACTCCGCCTCCGCTTGTTTACCTGCGCGCCAGTAAGGTATCAGCGGGAGCCGGAGGGGGTCAAGCGCCGCGGTAGGTCCCGAAGCTCCAGTGGTTCCCCTCGGGGTCGCGGACGCTGAAGCCGCGGGAGCCGTAGTCCTCGTCCTTGATGGGGAGGGCGATGTCGGCGCCGGCCTTCCTGGCCCGCTCGAGCAGGGCGTCGGGGTCGTCGCACACCACGTAGATCGAGACCGGGCCCTCGGGGAAGATGTCGTGGCCCTCTTCGCTGGAGCCGGTCGAGCCGAACATGACCCCGCCGCCGAGGGGCCACTTCAGCTCGGCGTGGTGGATGGGGCGGCCGTCAGCTGATCGGGAACACCGTCCCCAGCCAGGAGAAGACGGTGAGGTCGAAGTTCCCGGGGGTGACGTACTTGTCGAAGAAGTCGCCGACGGGCACGGTCATGATGTCGAGCTTGATGCCCACCGCGGCGAGCATCGACAGCATCAGCTCCGACTCCTGCTGGCTGGTGGCGACCCCCGAGGGGATGACGATGCGCAGCTCCAGCGGCTTCCCGCCCCTGGAGCGCTGGGTGCCGCTCAGCTTCCAGCCGGCACCGTCGAGCAGGGCTGCGGCCTTGGTCGGGTCGTAGGTGCCGGCGCCG
>VBHE01000295.1:10219-15911 GCA_005889515.1 Chloroflexota bacterium
GGGCCGAGGAGGGCCTTGGCGATGGTGGCGCGGTTGATCGACATCGCCACCGCCATGCGCACGGTGACGTCGCTGAGGATGGGGCTGGTGCCGTTGATGGTCACGTGGCGGAAGTTGGGACCGCCGGCGCGCCGCAGGGTGACCCCCGCGGTCGTCTGGGCGCGCTTCAGCTTGTTGACGTCGGGACCGACGTCCATGAAGTCGATCTCCCCGTTGGCGAGGGAGTCGATCTGGGCGTCGGGGTCGATGACCCGGTAGATGATCTGGCCGAGCCTGGCCGGGCGCCCCCACCACTTCTCGTTGCGCACCAGCGTGATCGTCTTCGCGGTCAGGTCGATGCTGCCGAGCTTGAACGGTCCCGCGGTGGTGAGCGGCTTTCCCTTCCAGCCGTCGTTGAAGACCGACGGGCTGCCGTTCGTCGAGGCCGGGTAGAGGAAGCTGAAGAGGCCGCGCCAGTCGACGTACGGCTTGGCGAAGGTGACCACCACCTCGCGGTCGTCGCTGCCCTTGGCGACGCTCTCGATCTTCTCGTAGCCGTTGCTCGAGGCGATCTTGTACGCGGAGTCGACGCCGCGCAGCGCCTTCCACTGCGCCTCGAAATCGGCCTCGGTGATCGGGGTGCCGTCGTACCAGATCGCCTTGGGGTTGATGCGGTAGGTGACCACCTCCTTGGGGGTCTGGGCGGTGAGCACCCCGGAGGTGATGTAGTCGGAGTTCACCGTCGGCTGCGCCGCGGCGTCGAAGTTGAACATCGACGGCATCAGGGCGCCGAGGACCTCGGCGCCGCTCGCATTGGTGCCGTCGAGCTCGTTGCCGTTGAAGTTCGCCGGGTAGGAGTCGATCGGCCAGCGCAGCACGCCGCCGTCCTGGAGCTGGCTGCGGTCGGTGGGGTTGACGTCCTCGGCGGTGGCCGCCGGACCCGAGGAGGAGGACGTCCCCTGCGCGCTCCCCGACCCGCCCGAGCCCCCGCAGGCCGAGGCCGCCATGGCCGGGGCCACGAGAATGCCGACGATCCAGGTCCATCGTGCGGGTCCCACGGGCTCCCTCCCTGCGGTGCCAAACCACGAGCCGGTCCGTGTCGAGAGTGTAGGCCGCGCCGCCGGGCGCCTTCCGAGCGCCGCTCAGATCGCGGCGGGCGCCGGCGGGTAGTGGCAGGCGGCGTCGTGGTCGGCGCCCTGGGGCAGCCGCACCGGCTCCTCCTCCCGGCAGCGCGCCCCGAGCCCGCCGGGGAGCGCGGCGTAGCGCGGGCAGCGGGCCCGAAAGCGGCAGCCCGAGGGAATGTCGAAGGGGCTGGGGAGGTCGCCCTCGAGGAGGACGCGGCGGCGGGCGCGCTCCCGCCGCGGATCGGGGATCGGGATCGCCGAGAGCAGCGCCTCGGTGTACGGGTGGGCGGGGGTGTCGAAGACCGCGCTCACGGCCCCGCTCTCGATGATCCGGCCGAGGTACATGACGGCGACGCGGTCGGCGATGTGGCGCACCACCGAGAGGTCGTGGGCGACGAAGAGATAGGCGAGGCCGAGCCGTGCCCGCAGCTCCTCGAGGAGGTTGATCACCCCCGCGCGGATGGAGACGTCGAGCGCCGACACCGGCTCGTCGAGCACGACCAGCCGCGGCTCGAGGGCGAGCGCGCGGGCGATGGCGATGCGCTGGCGCTGGCCGCCGGAGAAGTCCTGGGGATAGCGGCTCGCGTGCTCGGGTCCGAGCCCGACGAGGCGGAGGAGCTCGCCGACCCGCCGGTTGCGCCGCTGCTTCGGCACCCCGTGGGTGCGCAGCCCCTCGGAGAGGATGTCCCCCACCGGGAGACGGGGGTCGAGCGACGCCAGCGGGTCCTGGAAGACCACCGACAGGTTGCGGCGGAGCGCCCGGCGCTCGCCCCGGTCGAGGCGGGCGCTGTCGCGCCCGAGCACCACCACGGTACCGGCGGTGGGGCGCGCGAGGGTGAGGATCTGCACGATGGTGGTCGTCTTCCCGCACCCCGACTCGCCGACGAGCCCGAGGGTCTCGCCCTCGCGGATGTCGAAGCTCACCCCGTCGACGGCGCGCACCGTGCCCACCTGGCGGCGGAAGACCACCCCCTTCATGAGCGGGTAGTGGCGTTCGAGGTCGCGCACCTCGAGCACGGGCTGGCGGCTCTCGCGGGGGAGCCGGGCGACCGCGGCGGCGCCGACCAGGGGCGCGGGGAAGATGTCCGCCGGGCCGAGCTCGCGCGCCTCGATCTCGGTGCGGCGGTGGCAGGCGGCGGTGTGGCGCGGGTCGGCGGTGGGCGCGAGCGGCGGCTCGGTGTCGCTGCAGACGTCGATGCGCATCGGGCAGCGGGGGACGAACGGGCACCCCGAGGGCAGGCCGACGAGCGACGGCGGGCTGCCCTCGAGCGGGGTGAGCGGCTCGCGCTCGGTGGCGTCGAGCCGGGGCAGCGAGCCGAGCAGCCCGAGCGTGTAGGGCATCCGCGGACGGTAGAAGAGGTCGTCGACGCCGCCCGCCTCGACCGGGCGGCCGGCGTACATCACCATCACCCGGTCGGCGAAGCCCGCAACGACGCCGAGGTCGTGGGTGATCATCACGATGGCCGCGCCGGTCGCCTCCTGGGCCGTCCCGAGCACCTCGAGGATCTGCGCCTGGATGGTCACGTCGAGGGCGGTCGTCGGCTCGTCGGCGATGATCACGTCGGGGTCGTTCGCCATCGCCATCGCGATCATCACCCGCTGGCGCATCCCTCCCGAGAACTCGTGGGGGAAGGCGCGGGCCCGGATCGCCGGCTCGGGGATGCCGACGAGCTCGAGCAGCTCCACCGCCCGGCGCGCCGCCTCGTTCTTCGACACGTCGGTGTGGATGGAGACCGCCTCGGCGATCTGGTCGCCGACGGTGTAGACGGGGGTGAGCGCCGAGAGCGGGTCCTGGAAGACCATGGAGATCCCCTTCCCGCGGACCGCGCTCAGCTCGCGGTCGCCGAGCCCGAGGAGCTCACGGCCGTGGAAGCGCACCGAGCCGCCGACCCGCGCGGTGCGCGGCAGCAGCCCCATCACCGCGAGCGCCGAGACCGACTTCCCCGAGCCGGACTCGCCGACGATGCCGAGCACCTCGCCCGAGGACACCGAGTAGCTCATCCCCCGCACCGCGCGCACCGGCCCGGCCTCGCTGGGGAAGGAGACGGTCAGCTCGGAGACCGCGAGGACCTCGCTCACAGCCGTCCCCGCGGCGACGCCGCGTTGGGGTCGAAGGCGTCACGAAGTCCGTCGCCGACCACGCTCACGGCGAGCACCGCGGTGATGAGCAGGCCGCCGGCGAAGAGGAAGAGCCAGGGGAAGGTGAGCGCCGAGCGGGTGCCGTCGGCGATCAGGGTGCCGAGCGAGACGTCGGGCGGCTGCACCCCGAAGCCGAAGTAGCTGAGCCCGGTCTCGGCGAGGATGGCGCCGCCGACGTTGATGGTGGCGTCGATGATCAGCAGCGACGACATGTTGGGAAGGAGGTGGCGGAGGATGATCTGCCACGACGGCACCCCCATGAAGCGCGCCGCCTGGACGAACTCGCGCTCGCGGAGGCTGATCGAGAGGCCGCGCACCACCCGGGCGGTGATCATCCACGAGAAGCCGGCGAGCAGGATCACGAAGAGCAGCCAGGTGCGCCCCCGGAAGGTGGGGCTGAGGATGGCGAGGATGAGGAACCCGGGGAGCACGAGGAGCAGGTCGACGACCCACATCAGCACCCGCTCCACCCAGCCGCCGTAATAGCCGGCGGAGGCACCGACGACCGCGGCGAGCCCGGTGGAGAACAGTGCCGCGAGCAGCCCGATGATCAGCGACTTCTGGAGGCCGCGCAGGGTCTGGGCGTAGACGTCCTCGCCGATCTGGCTGGTGCCGAACCAGTGCGACCACGACGGTGGCTCGAGGAAGGCGTTGAAGTCGTGGGAGCGGTAGTCCCACTTCGACAGGTACGGACCCAGGAAGGCGAGCACGAAGAGGAACACCAGCACCGCCAGGCCGGCGACCGACAGCCTGCGGCGGAGGAAGCGGCGGAGAACCAGGCGGCCGCGGCTGAGCCCGGCGGCCTCGGCGGACTCGAGGGCTGCGGCCTCGTCGAGGTCGAACAGGATGGGGTCGGTGGGGATCGCCACGTCGACGGCCGGCTAGCGGATCCGCACCCGGGGGTCGAGGGCGGCGTAGGCGAGGTCGGAGAGCATCCCGGCGATGAGGACGAGGACGGCGACGAAGAGGGTCACGGTGACCACCGCGTTGACGTCGTTGGTGGTCACCGAGTCGACGAACCACTCCCCCATCCCGTGCCAGCCGAAGATCTTCTCGGTGAAGGTCGCGCCGGTGACGAGGAGCCCGAAGTTGTAGGCGAAGAAGGTGGCCATCGGGATGAGCGCGGTGCGCAGGCCGTGCTTGATCAGCGCATGGTTGCGGCGCAGCCCCTTGGCCTGGGCCGTACGCAGGAAGTCGCTGCCGAGGACGTCGAGCATCGCGTTGCGCTGATACCGGCTGTAGAACGCGATCTGGCCGAGCACGATCGAGAGGGTCGGCAGGATGAGGTGGCGGACGCGGTCGAGGACGAGGTGCGCCCCGCCACCGCTCAACCCCGGGGTGTACTCCCCGGTGTAGTCGAGCAGCTGCACCCCGGTCAGCTGGTTGAGGTTGAGCGCCGCCAGCTTGAGCAGCACCGCGACCAGGAAGACCGGGGTCGAGAGGATCACGAAGGAGAGCACCGCGCTCGCGTGGTCGCTGAAGTGGTACTGGCGGACCGCGCCGAGCACCCCCACGCCGACGCCGAGAAGCCCCCCGAGGAACGATCCGATGACCAGCAGCCGCAGGCTCACGCCGATCCGCCGGCCCATCTCCGCGGTGACCGAGTCGCCGGTCACGGTCTTGCCGAAGTCACCGTGGACCACGCCGCCGAGCCAGCGTCCGAAGCGCTTCGCGATCGGGGTGTGGTCGTTGAGGTTGAGGTCGTCGAGCTGCCGGTTGATCGACGCCGCCGACAGCGGCGGGTTGCGGCCCTCGTAGTTGGAGCGGGGGTGGAGCGTGGTGCCGGCGAGGAAGTACCCGAGGGTGGTGGCCAGGGCCACGAGCACGGCGTAGTTGAGCAGCCTGCGGAGCAGGAATCTGGCCACGCGGGGAATCTATCAGGAGCAGCCGCCGGCGACCCTCTGCCCGGTCGGGAAGAGCCGGGGGACGTCGACCCGCCGCAGGCCGGTCGAGGGGCTGAAGCGGTAGAGGGCGCCGCCGTCGTCGGACACCCAGACCCCGCCGGCGTCGGTGACCGCCGCCGGGTAGCCGGGGGTGTCGTCCCCGCCCGGGGAGCTGTCGGAGACCTGCCGCGCCTGTCCGGGCGCGGTGAGCAGCCAGACCGAGCTCGCCTGGGGGGCGGCGACCTGGACCAGGGGGTGGCCGTCGCCGTCGACGGCGATCAGCCGGAGCCCGGCGCCCTCCCGGTGCATCCACACCGCGACCGTCCCGTGCTCGGGGTCGAGCCGCTGCACCTCCTCCCCCCCGCCGGGGAGGGTCGCCGAGGCCCAGGCGGCGCCCCCTCCGACCCCCGCCCACTCCACGCCCGCCTCGGCGGGCCGCAGGCTGCGCGCCGCCCCGGAGCCGGGATCGAGGAGGAGCAGCCCGCCGGCCGGCTCGCCGGCGCGGTGACGGTGCACCACGAAGACGCCGGCGGCGCCGAAGGCGAGGACCTCGAGCCCGTCGCCGCC